>NZ_JBHZAN010000016.1:0-165540 GCF_042754285.1 Streptomyces sp. NPDC059224 | reverse complement strand
CACCCCCCGCACTCCGGCGGTGCGCACTGGTACCCCCCCGCGTGCGTCAGGGTGTGGGAGAAAAATCTCACGCACGCGTACCTTTGTACGCGCACACCTTTATGCCACGCCGGTCGGCCCTCACGCCAGAAAGCCCCGCAGCAGCGCCGCCGTCCCCGCGCAGTGCTCGCGCATCATCTCCCGGGCGCCGTCCGCGTCCCCGTCCAGGACCGCCTCCACCAGGGCGACGTGCTGGCGCTGTGAGTGCTCCAGATTGCGGACCAGGAGCGGGATGCAGTCGAGGAGGTCGTTGACGGTCGCCCTGACCGCCGCGTACTGGGCGGTCAGGGAGGGGGAGCCGCACAGTTCGGCGATCGTGAGGTGGAGCAGGGTGTCCAGGCGCCGGTAGTCCGGCAGCGGCGCCTCGTGGGTGCGGGCCAGGGCCTCGCGGAGGCGGTCCGCCTGCTCGTCCGACAGCCCGTGCGCCGCGCAGAGCCCGGCCGCGCCCACTTCCAGGACCTCGCGGAAGCGCAGCACGTCCTCGATGTCGACCTCGGCGATCCGGCGCCGCAGCTCGTCCTCGCCGCCCGCGTCGGCGCGCGGCAGCACGAACGTGCCGCCGTACCGCCCCCGCCGGGACTCCACCAGACCCTGGTCCTGGAGCACCTTCAGCACCTCGCGCAGCGTCACCCGGCTGATCCCCAGCCGCTCCGCCAGCTCCCGCTCGGCCGGCAGCCGCTCGCCGCCCGGAACCAGGCCCAGCCGGACGACCTGGAGGATCTGCTCCAGTGCCTCCTCGAAGCCGTTTCCCGCCCGCACCGGCCGCAGTACCGGCGTCAACGGGTCGTCGAGGGCGCCGTCCGCATCCAGCGACATATGGCCGTACCCCCTTCCCAAGCAATGGTTCTCACCAATACCTTAGAACTCCCGGCCCGGCCGCAGCAGCGCGATGAAGCCCAAGGAGTCCTCCCGTGGCAGACCGCACACCCCCGCTCAGCGTCGAGGAACTGCACACCCTCGTCGCGAGCGGTGAGATCGACACTGTCGTCCTGGCCTTCCCCGACATGCAAGGGCGGTTGCAGGGAAAGCGGTTCGCCGCCCGCTTCTTCCTCGACGAGGTGCTGCGCCACGGCACCGAGGGCTGCAACTACCTGCTCGCCGTCGACACCGAGATGAACACGGTCGAGGGCTACGCCATGTCCTCCTGGGACCGCGGCTACGGCGACTTCGCCATGCACCCCGACCTCGCCACCCTCCGCCGGGTGCCCTGGAACGCGGGCACCGCCCTGCTCATCGCCGACCTCGCCTGGAACGACGGATCCCCGGTCGTCGCCGCGCCCCGGCAGATCCTCCGCCGCCAGCTGGAGCGCCTCGCCGAACTCGGCTACACCGCGCAGGTCGGTACGGAGCTGGAGTTCATCGTGTTCAAGGACACCTACGAGGCCGCCTGGGACGCCAACTACCGCGGGCTGACCCCGGCCAACCAGTACAACATCGACTACTCGGTGCTGGGCACCGGACGGATCGAGCCACTGCTGCGCCGGATCCGGAACGACATGGCGGGTGCCGGGCTGACCGTCGAGTCCGCCAAGGGCGAGTGCAACCCGGGCCAGCACGAGATCGCCTTCCGCTACGACGAGGCCCTGGTCACCTGCGACCAGCACGCCATCTACAAGACCGGCGCCAAGGAGATCGCCGCCCAGGAGGGCGTCTCCCTCACCTTCATGGCCAAGTACAACGAGCGGGAGGGCAACTCCTGCCACATCCACCTGTCGTTGACGGACGCGGACGGGGCGGCCGTCTTCGCCGCCGAGGACGGCATGTCCGAGGTCATGCGGCACTTCCTCGCCGGACAGCTGGCCGCCCTGCGTGACTTCTCGCTCCTGTACGCGCCCAACATCAACAGCTACAAGCGGTTCCAGCCGGGCTCCTTCGCCCCGACCGCGGTCGCCTGGGGCCACGACAACCGCACCTGCGCGCTCAGGGTCGTCGGCCACGGCCGCTCGCTGCGCTTCGAGAACCGGCTGCCCGGCGGCGACGTCAACCCGCACCTGGCCGTCGCCGGCCTGGTCGCGGCCGGCCTGTACGGCGTCGAGCAGAAGCTCGAACTTCCCGAGCCCTGCCCCGGCAACGCCTACACCGCCGACTTCGCACACGTCCCGACGACGCTCCGGGAGGCCGCCGAGCTCTGGGAGAACAGCCCCGTCGCCCAGGCCGCCTTCGGCGACGAGGTCGTCGCGCACTACCTCAACATGGCCCGCGTCGAGCTGGCCGCCTACGACGCCGCGGTGACCGACTGGGAGCTGCGCCGCTCCTTCGAACGCATGTGAGGCACCACTTGTCGCAACAGTACGAACTCGACGTCCTCGACCCGGCCACGGAGGAGGTGATCGCGACCGTCCCGGGAGCTGGGGAACAGGACGTGGACACCGCCGTACGGCGGGCCGCCGAGGCCCAGCGGCGGTGGGCCGCGCTCGCGCCAGGCGAACGGGCCCGCCTGTTGCGCCGGTTCGCCGTCGTCGTCGACGAACACCGCGAAGAGCTCGCCCAGCTGGAGGTGAGGCAGGCCGGCCACACCGTCGGCAACGCCCGCTGGGAGGCCGGCAACGTCCGGGACCTGCTCGACTACGCGGCCGGCGGCGTGGAGCGGCTGACCGGGCGCCAGATCCCGGTCCCCGGCGGCCTCGACCTCACCCTCCTCGAGCCCCTCGGGGTGGTCGGCGTGATCGCCCCCTGGAACTTCCCCATGCCGATCGCGGCCTGGGGCACCGCCCCCGCCCTCGCGGCCGGCAACGCGGTGCTCCTCAAGCCCGCCGAGACCACCCCCCTCACCGCGCTCCGCCTCGCCGAACTCGCCCTGGCCGCAGGCCTGCCCGAGCACCTCTTCCAGGTCCTGCCCGGCCGCGGGGACATCGCCGGTGAGGCCCTGGTCCGCCACCCCGGCGTCGCCAAGATCGTGTTCACCGGTTCCACCCGGGTCGGCAAGCGCATCATGGCGCTCTGCGCCGACCAGGTGAAGCGCGTGACCCTCGAACTCGGCGGCAAGAGCCCCAACATCGTGTTCGCCGACGCCGACATCGAGGCCGCCGCGGCCGCCGCCCCCATGTCCTTCCTCGACAACTGCGGGCAGGACTGCTGCGCCCGCACCCGCATCCTCGTCCAACGGTCCGTCCACGACCGGTTCCTGGAACTCCTCGCCCCCGCGATCCGGTCCGTCACCGTCGGCGACCCGGCCGACGAGAAGACCGACATGGGCCCGCTGATCTCCAGGTCCCAGCTGGACCGCGTGCGTTCCTACGTCGACTCCGGGGCGCCCGGCATCCGGGGCGAGGCTCCCGAGGGCCCCGGCTTCTGGTTCCCGCCGACCGTCCTCACCGACGTCGACCCCCGCGCGCGCGTGGCCGTCGAGGAGGTCTTCGGCCCGGTCGCCGCCGTCATCCCCTTCGACGACGAGGCCGACGCGATCCGCCTCGCCAACGACACCGACTACGGCCTCTCCGGCTCCCTGTGGACCCGGGACGTCGGCCGCGCACTGCGTGTCTCGCAGGCCGTCAAGGCCGGCAACCTGTCCGTCAACTCCCACTCCAGCGTCCGCTACTGGACCCCCTTCGGCGGCTACAAGCAGTCGGGGATCGGCCGTGAACTCGGCCCGGACGCGCTCACCGCCTTCACCGAGACCAAGAACGTCTTCATCAGCACGGAGGGCCCCGCACAGTGACCGCTGAGACCCCTGAGAGCGTCTGCCGCCGACTCGTCGGCCGTACCGCCGTCATCACCGGAGCCGGCAGCGGCATCGGTCTCGCCACCGCCCGGCGGCTCGCCTCCGAGGGCGCGCACGTCGTCTGCGGCGACGTCGACGACACCCGCGGCAAGGCCGCCGCCGAGGAGGTCGGCGGGATCTTCGTGAAGGTCGACGTCACCGACGCCGAACAGGTCGAAGCGCTCTTCAGGACGGCCTTCGACACCTACGGCAGCGTCGACATCGCCTTCAACAACGCCGGCATCTCGCCGCCCGACGACGACTCCATCCTGGAGACCGGCCTGGAGGCCTGGAAGCGCGTCCAGGAGGTCAACCTCACCTCCGTGTACCTGTGCTGCAAGGCGGCCATCCCGTACATGCGGCGCCAGGGCAGGGGCTCCATCATCAACACCGCGTCCTTCGTGGCCCGGATGGGCGCGGCGACCTCACAGATCTCGTACACCGCGTCCAAGGGCGGAGTTCTGGCCATGTCCCGCGAACTGGGCGTCCAGTTCGCCCGGGAGGGCATCCGGGTCAACGCGCTGTGCCCGGGACCGGTCAACACCCCGCTCCTGCAGGAGCTGTTCGCCAAGGACCCCGAGCGGGCCGCCCGCCGCCTGGTGCACATCCCGCTCGGCAGGTTCGCCGAGGCCGAGGAGATCGCCGCCGCCGTCGCCTTCCTGGCCAGCGACGACTCCTCGTTCGTCAACGCCAGCGACTTCCTGGTGGACGGCGGGATCTCCGGGGCGTACGTCACACCCCTGTAGGAGCCGCCCCGACTCCCGCCCTACAGTGCGGGAGTGAGCATGACGCCGCCCGGCTGGCACCGCGACCCACAGGCTCCGCACCTGGAGCGCTGGTGGGACGGCCGGGCCTGGACCGAGCACCGGCGCACCCCGTCCGGCCTCCCCGCGCCGCCAACCCCGGCGGCCGGGGCGTCCGGACGCGCCGGGGCGGTCGCGCTGATATCGGCCGGGGCCGTGCTGGTGACGGCGATCGCCGGCGGCACCACCGTGCTCAGGACCGACGAGCTGCGCGCCGGCACCGACGCCACGATCAACACCGCCCCCACCGGCCCGCCGTCCCCGTCCCTGGTCGTCGACCGGCTCAACGGCATCTCCCTGCCGGTCCCGAGCGGCTGGACCAGCGCCTCCCGCCTCGCCCAGGACGACATCGTGATGACCACCCACGGCACCTACGAATGCCCCGCCGGCACCGGCCGGTGCCGCCACGGTGAGGTGTCGAGCCGTACGGCGGGCAGCGCCGACGGCGGCTCCGCGCGCACCGCCGCCGAACGGGACGTACCGGATGCGGCCGAGACGGCCTACGGCCACGGCCCGGGCGGCCGGCGGCCCTTCGGGGGCATCCGGTCCCACCAGGTCGTCAGGGCCGGGCGGGTCGCGGTCGCCGGAAGCGACGGATACCTGGTGCGCTGGCGGGTGCGGACCGCCGAGGGACCCGGCGGCTACGTCCAGGCCCTCGCCTTCCCCTCCCACTCCGGCATCCCCGCCCCGGTCGTCGTCCGGTTCGTCTTCGACGCCGGCCCGGACGGACCGCCGCTGTCCGACATGGACGCGATCACCAGCGGAATCCGCCCGGTGGACGGGAACCCGGAGGGTTAGAGGAAGGTGTGACCCTCACCCCGGTACGTCGGCACGGCCGCCGTCACCCGGTCGCCCTCGACGAGGTGCAACTCGGCGAACCGCTCGCACAGTTCGCCCGCCTTGGCGTGCCGGAACCACACCTTGTCGCCGATCAGCAGATCGTCCGCCGCGGAGCCGAGCAGCGGGGTCTGCACCTCGCCGGGCCCCTCCTGCGGGTCGTACGACAGCCCCTGCGGGAGGTACGGCACCGGCAGCCGGTCCGGGCCCGCGGCACCGGAGGCGGGGTAGCCGCCGCCGAGCACGGTGACGACCCCGACACCGGGCCGCCGGACCACCGGCATGGCGAACAGGGCGGCCGGACGGCCGGTGAACGACGTGTAGTTGTCGAAGAGCCGGGGCACGTACAGACCAGACCCGGCCGCTATCTCGGTGACCGCGTCCTCCGCCGCCGTGGTCTGCACACTGCCGGTACCGCCGCCGTTGACGAACTCCAGGTCCGGTGCCACCGCCCGGACCGCCCGCACCACCGCGGCGCGCCGCTCGGCCAGTTCGCGGCGGGCGGCGGCCTGCATCAGCCGGACCGCGCGGGAGCGCAGCGGCCGGCCGGCGACACTGTCCCCGACCCCGGCGATGTGCCCCTCGTACGCCATGATCCCGACCAGCCGGAAACCCGGCCGCCGGGCCACGGTCCGCGCCAGGTCGGCGAGTTGGGCGGGGGAGTACAGCGGCGAACGCCGGGCCCCGACCCGCACCCGACCGCCGAACAGCTTCAGGGAGGTGTCCAACTCCAGGCAGACCCGGACCACTTCGCTCCCGCCGTCCCGGGCGGCGTCGATCAGGTCGAGGTGCGCCGGGTCGTCGATCATCACCGTCACGGCGGCGGCCAGCTTCGGATCGGCGGCCAGCTCGGCGAACCGGGCACGGTCGGCGGACGGATACGCCAGCAGGACGTCCTCGAACCCCGAGCGTGCGAGCCACAGCGACTCCGCGAGCGTGAAGGACATGATCCCGGCGAAGCCGTCCTTCGCGAGGACCCGTTCCAGCAGATGCCGGCAGCGTACGGACTTGCTCGCGACCCGTACCGGCTTGCCGCCGGCCCGGCGCACGAGATCGTCCGCGTTGGCGTCGAAGGCCTCCAGATCGACGATCGCGAGAGGGGCGTCGAGATGGGCGGTGGCCCGGTCGTAACGGGCCCGGTCGGCGGCGCGCGCAGTCATGAACGAAGCCTGCCAGACTGGATTACCGCAGGGTAGGGGGACGATACGGGCAGATGCCCCGCGGCCGCGGACTGGTTCCCGCTCGCCCTCGGACAACCCGTAGAGTGACGCGCACGTACGGCGGAACGACCCCGGCCGCCCGACCCGCGCCGGGATGCGGATCCGCGCGGACGGGTATGCGTGCCCGGGGGAACTCCCCGCGCCGGGAGCACGCCTTACCGTACGCGGAGTCGGCCCGGGCAGGAGGAAACGGGGGCGCATGAGCACGGAAGCGCGGCACGCCCCGATCCCGCGACGCCCTTCGCCCGGCCCCGCGTCCACCGACGGGACGGCCGGCCAGGGTGAAGCACCGGATGCCGCCGACCCGGCGGGCCGGACCGGCGGGCCGGGATTCTTCGAGCGGCCGAACCGGGTGAACCGGTCGCACCGGTCCGACGTATCCACTGACGACGCCGACACCACCGGGCAGGACCAGCCGCCGGGACCGTCCGGTGGGCAGCCGAACGGTGAGGACCGGACAAATCGGGGCGGTGCGGTGGCGCAGGGCGAAGAGGGTGCGGGGGACCGGGCGGCCACCCGCGCGATGCCCGCCGAACGCATCACCCGCCCTCGCTACCCCGACCTCCGTCCCCCGCAGAGCCTGCCCACCACGCCCCCGCCCCCCGCCTCGGCCCGCTTCCCGGACGCCCCGCCCGTTCCGCCCCGCCGCGAGGACCGCCGGAGCGAATCGTCCACGCCTCCCGGCCGGGACGGCGGCGGCACACCGTCCGGGGCCGCCGGGTGGGGGAGCGGCCTGAGTGTGCCGCCCGCGTCGGCGGACGGGGCGGACCGACGGACCGAGCCGTCGGTGTCGCCAGGCGGGACTCGGCGGGACGGGCGGCCGGTGTCTTCCGGGAGGGAGACCGGCAGCGGCGCGCAGACCCGGCCGCCGTACCGGCCGGAATCGGCGGCCCGGCGTCCGGAGCCCGCTTCGGAGCCGGCCGCCTCGCCGCGCCCCGTCCCGGCCACCGAGGAAACGGACCCGGCCGGAGATTTCGGCCGGGTGCCCGGTCCCGGGCGCCCCGAGCGGCCGCCCGGTGACTTCCCGGCCTCGTTCGGTACGCCCGAGCCGGGCACCGCGTGGAGCCCGCACCTGAGGACGTTCCCGGTGCCGACGGCTCCGCCGCGCCCCGTGACGCCTCCGCGGACCACCCCACCGCCGCCCACCGCCCCGCCGCTCCCGCCCCGCCCCGCCACACCCCCGTCCCCCGGCGACACCACCGCCTCGCCGCACGGTCACGCTCCGGTGCCGGACCCCGCGATGTCCTGGACCGCCGCCGCGGGAACTCCCGGCAGGAACCGGCCCGTTGTGACGTTCGGTGAGCCCGAGGGGTACGACGGGCGCGGCCTTGGGCGATCGTTGGTCAGCCGGGTCGCGCCCCGAACGGCCGCGGCCGCCGCCTGTATGGTGCTCGGGCTCGGACTCATCGGCGGCGCGGTGACCGGAAGCTGGCTCGTCGACGACGACGGTGACGTGGCGGCCGCCGGCAGCTTCAGCTCGGCCGCCGGCCTGTGGCACAACGTGCCCGTCGACGAACTCTTCCCGCCCACCGTGCAGGGCACCGGCGCGGGCCCCGGCGGAGCCGACCGCAGCTGGACCCGGATCGCCGTCGCCCCGGCCACCGGCTGCGCCGACGCCTTCGACCCCCTGCTGCGCAAGGCGCTCGCCCCCGTCGGCTGTCAGCGGCTGATCCGGGCCACCTACACGGACGCCACCCAGAGCTATGTGACGACCGTGGGGCTGCTGTTCACCAAGGCCGAACCGGCCGGGATGACCGCCCTGGCCAAGCGGTTCGAGAACGAGCGCCTGGACCGCCGTACCGACCTGATGCCTCTCCCGTACGCCGCGAAGGGCACCGCCGCCGAGCGCTTCGGCCCGCACCAGCGCGCCTCCTGGACGGTCTCCGTGCTCACCGACGCCCCGGTCGTCGCCTACGCCGTCTCCGGCTGGGCCGACGGCCGTAGCGTCGACACCCCGCAGTCCGCCGCCGACGCGGAGGCGTCCGGCGCCACCACGGCCGCGGCCCAGGCGGGCCTCGGCAACGAGGCCCAGGGCCTGGCCGACCGCATCGAACGGCGACTGCGGCAGCACACCGCAGGCTCGGCAACGGAGAAGCCCTCATGAACCGCCGCGCGACCGGAGCCGCGCTGAGCCTGCTGCTCGCCGGCTCGCTCACCCTCCTGCCGTCCACGACCGCCTACGCCGACGGCATCCGCGCCCAGCAGTGGGGCCTGTCCGCCCTGCACCTCGACGAGGCCTGGCGGACCACCAAGGGCAAGGGCGTCACCGTCGCCGTCCTGGACACCGGCGTCGAGGCCGACCACCCCGACCTGGCCGGCAACGTCCTCGCCGCCAAGGACATGATCGGCTTCGGTGCCCGTCAGGGCGACCGCACCTGGGCCCGGCACGGCACCGCGATGGCCGGCATCATCGCCGGTCACGGCCACGGGGCAGGCGACGGCGACGGCGTGATGGGGGTGGCCCCGGAAGCCAGGATCCTGCCCGTACGGGTCATCCTCGAAGACGGCGACAGTGCCCGCGGCAAGGCCCGCTCCACCCGTGGCAACGCCCTTGCCGAGGGCATCCGCTGGGCCGCCGACCACGGCGCCGACGTCATCAACCTCTCCCTCGGCGACGACTCCGACTCCGCGCACCCCGAGGCCAGCGAGGACGAGGCCGTCCAGTACGCGCTGAAGAAGGACGTCGTGGTCGTGGCCTCGGCGGGCAACGGCGGCGACAAGGGCGACCACATCTCCTACCCGGCCGCCTACCCGGGCGTCATCGCCGCCACCGCGGTGGACAAGTTCGGCACCAGGGCCGCCTTCTCCACCCGCCGCTGGTACGCCACGGTCAGCGCACCCGGCGTCGACATCGTCATCGCCGACCCGGACCACAAGTACTACGAGGGCTGGGGCACGAGCGCGGCCTCGGCCTTCGTCTCCGGCGCGGTGGCCCTGATCAAGGCCGCCCGTCCCGGCCTCACCCCGGCCCAGATCAAGAAACTCCTGGAGGACACGGCCCGCGACGCCCCGTCCGGCGGCCGCGACGACTCCCGGGGCTTCGGCATGATCGACCCGGCGGCGGCGATCAGGGAGGCGGCCCGGCTGAGGACACGGAACCTGTCGGCGGCGTCGTACGGCAAGAAGTACTTCGGCCCGGGCCCGGACGCCGAGAAGACGGCGGCGAGCGCGACGGACTGGGCGGCCCCCCTCGCGGGAGGCGCGGGCGGTGTCCTGCTCGTGGCGGCCGTGGTCCTGTGGCGCAACCGCCGCCGGAGCACCTGACCCGCCGGTTCTCCCTGCTACCGCGAAGCCGAGGCCGACGCGGTCGGGCCCGCCGCCGTGAAGGAGCGCACCGCCGCCTTCGCCGCCGCCTCCACCAGCGCGATGCCCTCGGCCTGGCTCACCGTCCCGTTGGACAGCACCGCGACCAGGTAGCCGGTCTTGCCCACCGTCACCCGGCCGATGCTGTTGACGTCCCACAGCCCGGTCGAACTCCGCGCCAGCCACCCGTTCTTGAGCGCGAACTCCGAACCGTCGTCGACGGCTGAGACCCCCCACCGCTGGTCGCGCTCGACCGTCTTCATCAGAGTCTGGAGATACGACCGCGAGGCCTCGCTCAGCTTCGAGTCGTCCCCGAACACCTGCTGGAGCAGGACCAGCTGGTCCCCCGCCGTGGTCTGGGTCAGCCCCCACAGCGCCCCCTCGCCGCCCGCCGTCCCCGTCAGGCCGAAGCGCCTGTTCGCCGCATCCAGCCCCGCCGCCCTGCCGATGGCGTCCCACAGCTCCGACGCGGACGTGTTGTCGCTGTTCTCGATCATCTTCGTGGCGTACACCTTCTCCGTCGCCGTCAGATGCCGCCCGGCGTCCTGCGCCTGGAGCAGCAAGGCCGCCAGGATGTCCACCTTGACGATGCTCGCCGTGTCGAACGCGGCGTCGCCGTAGACCGCGCTGTCGCCGGAGTCCGGATCGAGGACGGCCACCGACACCTTCGCCCCGGAGGGCACGGTCACCGTCCTCATCGCCGTGTTCAGCAGCGCGTCCCGGTCCACGGCCGGCTCCGTCACGGGTTCCACCGATGCCTCCCCGCTCGCCGGGGCCGAGGAAGGGGAGGAGGGCGCCGGCGATCCAGCCGAGGATACGGCGCCGCCCTCGCCGGCGTGCGCCTTCACGTACACCGTTCCCGCCGCGGTGGCGCCGACGACGGCGACCGTGGCGAGGCCGACGCAGAGAAGGGCCCGGCGCCGGGGCCGGGCACGGCGGCCTCCCCGCCGGGATCCTGGGGTGGCTCTGGGGGACTCCATGCCCGCGATGCTCGGGGCGGGGACTGTGCGATCCGTTTGCCGGACGTTAGAAGGAGGTCAGGGACTTCTGAGAATTCGGTGAAAGCCGTGTCGGGCCGGTTTCGGGGGCCGCACAACCGCAGCAGCATCCCCCCGATAGGGTCGGGGACCGTGGCGAACAAGAACATTCCCGACTCCGGCTACTCCGCCGACGACGGCTCCGCAGACCCCCGGCTGGCCGCCGCGCTGGCCGCCTGGGCCGGGGACCGCACAGCGGTGGGACCCGTCCTGGCGGCCCTGAAGGGCGCCCGGCTGCTCGTCCCGGTGGTCGCCGTCCTCGGCGAGGCCGAGGAGGACGGGAACGGGCTGCGGCGCGAGAAGACGAGCGACATGGCCGTCCCCACCCTCAGGGCCGGCGCCCGCACCGCCCTGCCCGCCTTCACCTCCACCGAGTCCCTGGCCCGCTGGGACCCGGAGGCGCGGCCCGTCGCCGTACCCCTGCACCAGGCGCTCCAGGCCGCCGCGCACGAGAAGGCGGACACGGTGGTGCTGGACCTGGCAGGTCCGGTGCCGTTCGAGCTGACCGGACCGGTGCTGCTCGCGCTCGCGGAGGGGCGCACGACGGCCGACCCGCTCGCCGACCCGGCCGTGATCGAGGCCGTCCGCACGGTGGTGGCCGCCCAGCCCGCCGTGCGCCGGGCCCACCTCGGGCCGGGCCGGACCGACGGCACCCTCGCCCTGGTCCTCGATCCGGCCGCGCCGCCCGCCGAGACCGCCCAGGCCGTAGCCGAGCGGCTGGCCGCCGACGAGACACTGCGGGCCCGCCTGGTACGCGGCCTCGACCTGGCGCTGCTGCCGGCCGAGGCCACGCCGCCCGGCGAGCCCTTGTACGTAAGAAGCTGACCGCTAGCCGTAGATCGGCCCGGTGTACTTCTCGCCCGGGCCCTGCCCCCGCTCGTCGGGGACGATCGAGGCCTCGCGGAAGGCCAGCTGGAGCGACTTCAGGCCGTCCCGCAGCGGCGCCGCGTGGAAGGAGCTGATCTCGGTCGCGGACGCGTCGAGCAGACCGGCGAGGGCGGTGACCAGCTTGCGGGCCTCGTCCAGGTCCTTGTACTTGTCGCCCTCCTCGGTAAGGCCGAGCTTCACCGCTGCGGCGCTCATCAGGTTGACGGCGACCGTCACGATCACCTCGACCGCGGGGACCTCGGCGATGTCGCGGGTCATCTCGTCGAAGTCGGGCTGACCGGCGTCACCGGCGCCGGGAAGGGGCGTTTCACTCATGACGCACACGATAGGCGCAGCGGGAGCGGGGTCCCGACCTGCCCCCAGGACGTCCCGATTGGTCCTCTCCCGGCTTAGCTGCTAACCTTGTGTGACGACCGGCCGAACAGGAGTGCCTCACGGCTCACCGACCCGGCCCACAAGTGGAGGCTTCGAACTCCCACCTGACCGCCCTGCCGGGCGGCGGGTCACCGGTCAGACGGTCGCTTCGCCGTTCACGGCGACGGCGTTCCGTCCGATAGTGCGCCCCGCGATCCCCGCGGCGGTGCTCCGGTAGTTCGAGGAGCCCTGCCTGTGATCGTCCGGGGCATTTTTTGTGCTTCGGTGCGGTTAGGTCTTACGAAAAGACACGTTACGCGGCTGTCCGCCAGACCGTCGCGTGGTGCTACCGAGGAGGATCCATCAGCACCGAGCCCCGCATCAACGACCGGATTCGCGTTCCCGAGGTGCGACTTGTCGGTCCCAGTGGCGAGCAGGTGGGCATCGTCCCGCTGGCGAAGGCACTGGAGCTTGCGCAGGAGTACGACCTCGACCTGGTCGAGGTCGCGGCGAGCGCCCGCCCGCCGGTCTGCAAGCTCATGGACTACGGCAAGTTCAAGTACGAGTCGGCCATGAAGGCCCGTGAGGCGCGCAAGAACCAGGCGCACACGGTCATCAAGGAAATGAAGCTCCGGCCGAAGATCGACCCGCACGACTATGACACCAAGAAGGGTCACGTCGTACGGTTCCTCAAGCAGGGCGACAAGGTCAAGATCACGATCATGTTCCGTGGTCGCGAGCAGTCCCGGCCCGAACTGGGCTACCGACTGCTGCAGCGGCTCGCGGAGGACGTCCAGGACCTCGGTTTCGTGGAGTCGAACCCGAAGCAGGACGGCCGGAACATGATCATGGTTCTCGGTCCGCACAAGAAGAAGACCGAGGCGATGGCCGAGGCCCGGCAGGCGCAGGAAGCCCGCAAGGCCGAAGCGAAGGCCAACCCCGGCAAGTCGCAGAACGCTGCCGAGCTGGAGGCCGAGGTCGAGGCCGAGGCGCCCGCCGAGGAGCATGCCGAGGCGTGATCCCCGGGGCAACCGCCCCAGGTCAGCACCCAGGGGCGCAAGCCTCAGGATGTAACCGATACAAGAGCGACGTTCCACCGTGCCCGGTTTCGCGACCGGGCACCGGAACGCCATCGACGAGGAGATAACGGCGCTATGCCGAAGAACAAGACGCACAGCGGTGCCAGCAAGCGCTTCAAGGTGACCGGCTCCGGCAAGGTCCTGCGTGAGCGCGCCGGCAAGCGCCACCTGCTCGAGCACAAGTCGTCCCGCGTGACGCGTCGCCTCACCGGCACCGCCGAGATGGCCCCGGGCGACACCGCGAAGATCAAGAAGCTTCTCGGCAAGTGACACGCGGGCGCCGGCCGGCGCCCTGAAGTCAGTACCGGGACCCAGTCGTTTCCGGGCCGCGTGAGTCCAACCGCGGCCCCGCTACAAGGAGTTAACAAGTGGCACGCGTCAAGCGGGCAGTCAACGCCCACAAGAAGCGCCGGGCGATCCTCGAGGCGGCCTCCGGCTACCGCGGTCAGCGTTCGCGCCTGTACCGCAAGGCCAAGGAGCAGGTCACCCACTCGCTGGTCTACAACTACAACGACCGCAAGAAGCGCAAGGGCGACTTCCGTCAGCTGTGGATCCAGCGCATCAACGCCGCTGCCCGCGCCAACGGCATCACGTACAACCGCTTCATCCAGGGTCTGAAGGCCGCGAACGTCGAGGTCGACCGCAAGATCCTGGCCGAGCTGGCCGTCAACGACGCCGGCGCGTTCGCCGCGCTCGTCGAGGTCGCGCAGAAGGCGCTGCCGGCGGACGTCAACGCGCCGAAGGCCGCGTGACGCTGGCGCCGGCCTTGGCCGACGTGACATGAGGACCCGCAGGCCTTCGGGCTTGCGGGTCCTGTTGTCGGGGTCCGCGACCGTGTGTTCGGGGCGGGCCGGTGGGGGCTGGTCGCGCCCACGCGGCGGCAGCCGCAGATCAAGTACAGCCCCGCGCCCCTACGGGGGCGCCTCTCGACGCGCTTCTTCGAAAGTGACCCTCATGCCCAGCCCCGAGCTGATCTCCCCCCGTTCCGCACGTGTCGCCGCCGCCCGGCGGCTGGAGAAGCGGAACTTCCGGGGGAAGGACCGGCTGTTCCTCGCCGAGGGGCCGCAGGCCGTCCGGGAGGCGGCCGGGCATCGCGTCGGCGATCTGCCGACGCTCGTCGAGCTGTTCGCGACCGTCGAGGCCGCGGAGCGGTACGCCGACATCGTCGGGGCGGCCCGGGACGTCGACGCCCGGATCCACCTCGCCTCCGAAGAGGTCATCGCCGACATCTCCACCACCGTCACCCCGCAGGGGCTGGTCGGTGTCTGCCGGTTCCTGGACACCCCGTTCGAGGACGTCCTGGCCGCCCGCCCGAAGCTCGTCGCGGTCCTCGCCAACGTCCGCGACCCCGGCAACGCCGGGACGGTACTGCGGTGCGCCGACGCGGCCGGTGCCGAGGCCGTCGTACTGACCGACGCCTCCGTCGACCTGTACAACCCCAAGGCCGTGCGCGCCTCCGTCGGGTCGCACTTCCACCTGCCCGTCGCCGTCGGCGTGCCCGTCGAGCAGGCCGTCGCCGGACTGAAGGGCCTCGGTGTGCGGATCCTCGCCGCCGACGGCGCCGGCACCGACGACCTCGACGACGAACTCGACAAGGGCACCATGGGCGGGCCCACGGCCTGGGTGTTCGGGAACGAGGCCTGGGGCCTCCCGGAGGAGACCCGCGCGCTGGCGGACGCGGTCGTGCGCGTCCCGATCCACGGGAAGGCCGAAAGCCTGAACCTCGCCACCGCCGCCGCCGTATGTCTCTACGCAACGGCCCGTGCACAGCGCGCCTCCGGAGGGTGCCGTTCCGTCACCGAGAGCTAGTAGGGTGACCAGCTCGGGGGCCTGCTGCGCCGTCTGAGAGGTGGAGTACGGGGATGACTGTCGGCACCAGCAACGCGCCGGGCGGCCGCGGCACCGGGCGCGTACCGGCACCCCGGCAGGGCGACCTCACGGGGCTCGGCATCGATCCCGACCAGCTGCCCGACGGCCTGGTGGTCGCCGACGAGCACGGCGTCGTCGTCTGCTTCAACGCCGCCGCCGCCCGGATCACCGCCACCGCCCCCGCCGACGCCCTCGGACAGCGGCTGGAGAAGGCCCTGCCCTTAGAGGACCTGGAGGGCAGGCGCTGGTGGCAGCTCACCGACCCCTACGGCGGCCTCGCCATCCGCTCCGGCCAGCCGGAGCGGAACCTGCTGCTGCCCGGCGGCCGGGAGGTGCTGGTCTCCGCCGGCTACGTTCGCGCCATGCCGACCGGGCCCGTCCGCCGTGTCGTCGTCTCGCTGCGGGACACCGAGGCCCGCCGCCGTACCGAACGCAGCCACGCCGAGCTGATCGCCACCGTCGCCCACGAGCTGCGCTCCCCGCTGACCTCCGTCAAGGGGTTCACCGCCACCCTGCTCGCCAAGTGGGAACGGTTCACCGACGACCAGAAACGGCTCATGCTGGAGACGGTCGACGCGGACGCCGACCGGGTCACCCGGCTCATCGCCGAACTGCTGGACATCTCCCGGATCGACAGCGGACGCCTGGAACTGCGCAGGCAGCCCGTGGACATCGGCGTGGCCGTCGGACGCCACATCCAGGCGTACGTCGCCGCCGGGCAGCCCGCCGACCGCTTCCTGCTCCGCATCGAGAAGCCGCTGCCCCCCTTGTGGGCCGATCCCGACAAGGTCGACCAGGTCCTCAGCAACCTGATCGAAAATGCCGTGCGCCACGGCGAGGGAACCGTCACCATTGACGTCACGCCGTCGGTGTCCCCCCGCGAAGGGGAAGACCTCGAAAACACCGCCACGTCGGTCACCGTGAGCGACGAGGGCCCCGGCATCCCGGAGGAGTCCATGAACCGCGTCTTCACCCGCTTCTGGCGGGGCAGCAAGCGCGGTGGCACCGGTCTGGGGCTCTACATCGTCAAGGGCATCGTCGAGGCCCACGGCGGCGCCATCACCGTCGGACGCGCCGCGAGCGGCGGCGCCGAGTTCCGGTTTACCCTGCCCGTGAGCACGCCGGCGTATCTCGCCTGACGGCCCACGGGCTCTTCGTACACCTCCACCCCGTTAGACTCGGCCTTTGGCACCTTTGTGTCCCGCACAGGGCCGGTCAACGGTCTTGGGGACCACCGCCTGGGGGCACCTCCCAGCGTCAGCTGGGGGACAAACGGAAGTACGGGAAGAGATGTCGGCACCCAATAAGTCGTACGACCCTGTCGAGGTCGAGGCGTTGAAACCGGAAGAGATCGAGCGCATGCGGGACGAGGCGCTCGCCGCCTTCGCCGCCGCGGGCTCCCTCGACGCGCTCCAGGAGGCCAAGGTCGCCCACACCGGGGGCACCTCCCCGCTGGCGCTCGCCAACCGCGAGATCGGCGCCCTGCCCCCGCACGCCAAGGCCGCCGCCGGAAAGCTGGTCGGCCAGGCCCGCGGCGCCGTGAACAAGGCCCTCGCCGGCCGTCAGGAGGAACTGGAGGCCGAGCGGGACGCCCGCGTGCTGGTCGAGGAGGCGGTGGACGTCACACTGCCCCACGACCGTGTCCCGGCCGGCGCCCGGCACCCGCTGACGACCCTGTCCGAGCGCATCGAGGACATCTTCGTGGCCATGGGCTACGAGGTCGCCGAGGGCCCGCAGGTCGAGGCCGAGTGGTTCAACTTCGACGCGCTCAACATCGGCCCGGACCACCCGGCCCGCGGCGAGCAGGACACGTTCTTCGTGGCGGGCCCGGAGGGCGGCACCGAGTCCGGTGTCGTGCTGCGCACCCACACCTCGCCGGTCCAGATCCGCTCGCTGCTCGACCGCGAGCTGCCGGTGTACGTGATCTGCCCGGGCCGGGTCTACCGCACCGACGAGCTGGACGCGACGCACACCCCGGTCTTCCACCAGGTCGAGCTGCTCGCCGTCGACGAGGGCCTGACCATGTCCGACCTCAAGGGCACCCTGGACCACATGGTCCAGTCGCTGTTCGGCGAGGGCATGAAGACCCGGCTGCGGCCGAACTTCTTCCCCTTCACCGAGCCGTCCGCCGAGATGGACATGCTCTGCTACGTCTGCAAGGGCGAGTCCGTCGGCAACCCGGACCGGCCCTGCCGTACCTGCTCCTCCGAGGGCTGGATCGAGCTGGGCGGCTGCGGCATGGTCAACCCGCGGGTGCTGACCGCCTGCGGTGTCGACCCGGAGAGGTACAGCGGCTTCGCCTTCGGGTTCGGCATCGAGCGGATGCTGATGTTCCGCCACAACGTCGAGGACATGCGAGACATGGTCGAGGGTGACGTCCGGTTCACCCGGCCGTTCGGGATGGAGATCTGATGCGGGTCCCGCTTTCCTGGCTGCGGGAGTACGTCGACCTGCCGGCCACCGAGACCGGCCGCGACGTGCAGGCCAAGCTGATTTCGGCCGGTCTGGAGGTCGAGACCGTCGAGCAGCTCGGCGACGGCCTCAAGGGCCCCCTGGTCGTCGGCCAGGTGCTCACCATCGAGGAGCTGGAGGGCTTCAAGAAGCCGATCCGCTTCTGCACCGTCGACGTCGGTACGGCGAACGGCACGGGTGAGCCCCAGGAGATCGTCTGCGGCGCCCGCAACTTCGCCGTCGGTGACAAGGTCGTCGTCGTGCTGCCGGGCGCGGTGCTTCCCGGCGACTTCGCCATCGCCGCGCGGAAGACGTACGGCAAGACATCCCACGGCATGATCTGCTCCAGCGACGAGCTGGGCATGGGCTCCGACGGCAGCCACGGCATCATCGTGCTGCCGCCGGAGACCGAGGTCGGCAAGGACGCCGTCGAGCTGCTCGAACTGGTCGACGAGGTCCTGGACATCGCCGTCACCGCCAACCGCGGCGACTGCCTGTCCCTGCGCGGTGTGGCCCGCGAGACCGCCATCGCCTACGGCCTGCCGCTGCGCGACCCGGCGCTGATCGACGTACCCGGACCGAACGCCTTCGGCTACCCGGTCCAGGTCGCCGACCCGATCGGCTGCGACCGCTTCACCGCGCGCACCGTCACCGGGCTGAGCCCCGAGGCCCGCTCCCCGATCTGGCTGCAGCGCCGCCTGCAGAAGGTCGGCATGCGCCCGATCTCGCTCGCCGTCGACGTCACCAACTACGTGATGATGGAACTCGGCCAGCCGCTGCACGCCTACGACCGCAACCTGGTCCAGGGGACCATCGGGGTCCGGCGCGCCGCCGAGGGCGAGAAGATCGTCACCCTCGACGGCGTCGAGCGGCAGCTGCACGCCGAGGACCTGGTGATCACCGACGACCGCGGCCCGATCGGCCTCGCCGGCGTCATGGGCGGCGCCGACACCGAGATCGCCGACCACGAGGACCTCGAGAACGCCACCTCCGACGTGGTGATCGAGGCGGCCCACTTCGACGCCGTCGCCATCGCGCGCACGGCCCGTCGTCACAAGCTGTCCTCCGAGGCCTCCCGCCGCTTCGAGCGCGGTGTCGACCCGCAGGCCGCGGCCGCCGCCGCGCAGCGCACGGTCGACCTGCTGGTGCTGCTCGCCGGCGGCACCGCCGATGCCGGCGTCACCGAGGTCATCGCGCCGTCCGCCCCGCACACCATCACCCTCGCGGCGAACCACCCCGACCGGGTCGCGGGCGTCGAGTACGGCCGGGAGACCGTCGTGCGCCGCCTCCAGGAGGTCGGCTGCGACGTCTATGGAAATCCTGCCGCGTGGAGCGCGTCGTCGGGGGGTGGCGGCCGGGCGACGGGCGGACAGGACGCACTGCTCGTCACCGTGCCGTCCTGGCGGCCCGACCTCCTCGAACAGAACGACCTGGCCGAAGAGGTCATCCGCCTGGAGGGCTACGAGAACCTGCCCTCCACGCTGCCCAGGCCGCGGTCCGGCCGGGGCCTGACCCACCGTCAGCGGCTGCACCGCCGGGTGGGCCGCGCGCTCGCCGGGGCCGGTTACGTCGAGGCGCCGAACTACCCGTTCGTCAGCGAGCAGGTCTTCGACCAGCTGGGTCTGGCCGCCGACGACCCGGCCCGCCGAGTCGTCCGGCTGACCAACCCGCTCAACGACGAGGAGCCCGCGCTGCGGACCTCGCTGCTGCCGGGTCTGCTCGGTGCGCTGCGCCGCAACGACGGGCGCGGCGCGCACGACCTGGCGCTCTTCGAGACCGGCCTGGTCTTCCTGCCGCGCGAGGAGCAGGGCGTCGCCGGCCACCCGCCGGTGGACCGCCGTCCGAGCGACGCGGAACTCGCCGCGCTGGACGCCGTGCTGCCCGGGCAGCCGCGCCATGTCGCCGTCGTCCTCGCGGGCGCGCGCGAGCAGGCCGGCTGGTGGGGCGCGGGCCGTCCGGCCGACTGGGCCGACGCGGTCGAGGCGGCACGTACGGTCGCGCGTGAGGCCGGCACCGAGCTGACCGTGCGGTCCGGCCAGTACGGCCCGTGGCACCCCGGCCGGTGCGCCGAGCTGGTGGTCGTCGCCGACGGCACCGAGCGGGTCGTGGGCCACGCCGGTGAACTGCACCCACGTGTGGTCAAGGCGCTGGGGCTGCCCGCGCGCACCTGCGCGATGGAGCTGGACCTGGACACGCTGGAGCAGGCCGGCGACGGCACGCCGCAGGCGCCGCGCATCTCGGCCTTCCCGATGGCCACGCAGGACGTCGCCCTCGTGGTGGACAAGCCGGTACCGGCCGCGGAGGTCGAGGCCGCGCTGCGCGAGGGCGCGGGTGAACTCCTGGAGGCCATCCGGCTGTTCGACGTGTACGTCAACGACGAGCAGCTCGGTGACGGGAAGAAGTCGCTGGCGTACGCGCTGCGGTTCCGGGCCTCCGACCGCACGCTGACCGTGGACGAGGCGTCGGCTGCGCGGGACGCGGCGGTCGCCCTGGCCGGGGAGCGTACGGGGGCGGTGCTGCGCGGCTAGCGCCGTGGGGGCCGCGCGTTCCGGCCGGGCGCGGGTTTCGGCGCGGCTGGTCGCGCGGTTCTGCGCGCCCCTCGGGGCGCCTGCCTGGAGACGTCTCCAGGTGGATCACTCATTCGGGTGGGATCCACCTGGGACATGGCCTTTTCGGGGCATGCCGTCGACAGAATCGGACTGGCCTTTCGAGGTCGGTCCGTCTGTTCTGTCAGGGCCTACTTGGGGGCCATCGGCATGATCCGCATCAAGGCTGGGGTTCCCCACAGAAGGCGGCCCCGGAACAGCTCTCGGCACTCGCGCTGTGCGCTCACCCTGGGGCTTCCCACGGCGTGGGGCGCCGTCGCGGTCTCGTACAAGTTCGGATGCCCGCTCGCCGAGCAGCACGGGCTCGGTGCGCGCATCGTCACCAGCGCCGTCTTCTTCGCGGTCGGCACCGGGCTGATACTGCATGTCCGGCGGACCTTGCTCCGGGAGCTGCGGCAGGCCCGCAAGGTCGCCGGCGCCGCGCAGAGCGTGCTGCTGCGGCCCCTGCCGCCCCGGCTCGCCGGGCTGAACGTGGCCGCCGCCCAGCTCTCCGCCGACCGGGGCGCGGCCATCGGCGGCGACCTCTACGAGGCCGTCGCCACCGAGCACGGAGTACGGGTCGTGATGGGCGACGTGCGCGGGCACGGGCTGGCCGCCACCGGCACCGCCGCCGCCGTCCTCGGCAGTTTCCGCGAGGCCGCCCACGACGAGCCCGAACTGGGCCGGGTGCTCGGCCGGCTGGACCGCGCCCTGGCCAGACACCTGCGAGAACGGGCGAGGGCCGAACATCCCTCGAGCGGCGTGGACCCGGACAATCCGGTCGCCGAGGAGTTCGTCACCCTGCTGCTCCTGGAGATCGCCGGGGACGGCGACGTACGGGCGATCAACTGCGGCCACCCGTGGCCGTATCTGCTGTGCGGGCAACGGGTCGTGCCGCTGTCCGGGGCCGAGCCGCTGCCGCCCCTCGGCCCGTTCCCCCTCCCGGCGAACCCGGCGGCCACCGACTGCGGTCGCCTGCACTCCGGCGAGTCGCTGGTCCTGTACACGGACGGAGCGGAGGACGCGAGAGACGCCAGGGGGCGGTTCTTCTCCTTGCCCCAGGCGCTGGCGGCAGCGGCACGAGAGCCCTCGGCCTCCCCGCAGGCCATCCTCCGCACGGTCTTCACGGCCCTGCTCCACCACACCGGCGGCCGCCCTGCCGACGACATCGCACTCCTTGTACTCAACAACGAGCGTGCACAGCAACGTGCCTTTCTGGGTGCGCGGGGAACTGGGCGAGCCGCCACCACGCACCCGCAGCCGACAACGAACCGCTGACCTCCGATCCGTCCGCCAAGCCGACGGCCAGGCCACCGCACTGTACGAGGGGGGAGCCGGCGGCCCGGCCGGCCTCTTGCGAGGCAGTTCAGTCAACCGGCCCGACACGCTCCGCGACAGCGCGCGCACGCTGCGGATGCGCGTACTCCGTTCACACCCCGTGTGAACAGCCACGCACTACGCTGACGACACCAGGCCACTCGGGGGGCATGTCATGCAGCCCAACTCTCTGCTCGACGCGATCCTGGACGAGGCGGGGATCTCGCACGCCGGTCTTGCCGCCCACGTCAACCAGGCGGGCCGGGCCCGCGAACTCTCGCTCCGCTACGAACACACCGCCGTGGCCCGCTGGTTGAAGGGCCAGCGACCGCGCGGGCAGGTGCCCGACCTGATCTGCGAGGTACTCGCCGCCCGGCTGCACCGCACGGTCACCCTCGACGACATCGGCCTCGGCGTGCCCGGCGAACCCAGCGTCCCGCACACCACCTCGCTCTCCGGGTTCGTCGAACGGGCCACCGCACTGTGGCGGTCCGACGAACAGCAGCGCCCGCACATGCTCGGCGTGCCCGCCGTCACCGGCACACCCGCCGTGATGCCGGTGTGGGAGTGGGAGAACCCCCCTGAGGACGTGGACGTCTCGCGCGGCGGCCGGCACCGGGTCACCCCCGCCGATCTGGAGATGCTCCGCGCCGCCCGCGCCCACTACGAGCAGATGTACCGCAAGGCCGGCGGCATGGCGACCCGTACCCGGGTCGTCGGCTTCCTCAACGCCGAGGCCGCACCGCTGCTGCGCGGCAGCTACACGGACGCCACCGGGCGTCAACTGCACCGGGCGACCGGCGGGTTGGTCGCCATCGTGGGCATCTGCGCCTACGACTCCGATGCCCACGGCCTCGCCCAGCGCTACTTCCACCAGGCCCTGCGCCTGGCGAAGGCGAGCGGCGACCGGGGGCTCGGCGCCTATGTGATCGCGCTCCTTGTCAACCAGGCGCTGTTCATGCGGGAGTTCCGGCAGGCCGTCGCGTTCGCGGAGGCCGCGCTGCGCGCCGCCGGCAAGCACATCACCCCCGCGCTCGCCTCCGACCTCTACGCGATGCAGGCGAAGGCGTACGCCCACCTCGGCGACGGCACGAGCGCCCTGTCCTGCATCCGGCGGGCGGAGTCCGCCGCCGAACGCATCCGGCGGGGCTACGAACCCGAGGAGACCGGCTATGTCCAACCCGGCCTGGTCAATGTGCAGGTGGCCGAGGCGCTGCTCAGTCTCGGCGAGCTCGCCGCCGCCCGGGAGCACGCCGCGGCAGCCGTCGACAACCCGGCCCACGACCGGGGGCGGGTGCACCGGCTGGCCATGCTGAGCACCATCGAACTGCGCCAGGGGAACGCGGACAACGCGGTGGCCACGGCCGTGCAGATGGCCGAACAGGCCCGCGGAATGGAGTCCCAGCGCCTGCGCGACAGACTCCGCGCGGTCCGCGAGCACCTGGTGCGCAGCGGTTCGGCAGGCACCGCGGAGGCCGCCGAACTCATCGACAGCGCGCTGCGCGTGCCGCTCTAGACCGCGCCGGCGTCGGTCCAGGCGCGTTGTAGGTCTGAGGAGTCCCTGCTGCGATATTGCCACTTACTCGGCGGAAGGTGGCAGAACCGTGCAGTGGGCGAAACTGAACGAACAAACTGTGTATGAAAACCGCTGGTTCAGCGTCAATCTCGCAGATGTCGAGCTGCCGGACGGTCGGCATCTCGACCACTTCCTGATCAGGCTGCGGCCGGTGGCCGTGGCGACGGTGGTCAACGAGGCGGGCGAGGTCCTGCTCCTGTGGCGCCACCGTTTCATCACCGACAGCTGGGGGTGGGAACTCGCGGCCGGGGTGGTCGAGGACGGCGAGGACATCGCCGTCGCGGCCGCCCGGGAACTGGAGGAGGAGACCGGCTGGCGGCCGGGAACCCTGCACCACCTGATGACCGTGGAGCCGTCCAACGGCCTCACCGACGCCCGGCACCACATCTACTGGTCCGACGAGGGCGAGTACGTCGGACACCCCGTGGACGACTTCGAGTCGGACCGCCGGGAGTGGGTCCCCCTCAAGCTCGTCCCGGACATGATCGCCCGCGGGGAGGTCCCGGCCGCCAACATGGCGGCCGCGTTACTCCTGCTGCACCACCTGCGCCTGACGGACCGTCAGGACTAGTGGGTCAGCGCCTGCCAGACGGTGACGACGAGGGCGCCCAGCGCGGTGAGCGCGGCGATCGAGGGCAGGGGCCAGCGGGCGTTATCCAGCAGGGCGAGACGGTCGTTCAGGTCGTCGAGCTCCTTGGCCGTCTCCTTGGTGCGGTGGCTGAGCAGGTTCAGCCCGCCCTCGACCCGGGCGTAGGCCACATCGAGGCGGCGACGTAACTCTGCGAGTTCTCCCTGGACCACGGGATGCTCCGGTTCGGTGGCCACGGGTCCACTCCTTTGCGTAGTCGAAGATGTCGTTCCGCATCCCTTTGCATGCGCATGAAGAGTGAACTCGCCTGGTGAGCGCGTGGGGAGAGTGTGCGCAGGGCATATGCGTGCCCGGGGCGCACACGGCGTGTGAAACACACGGGCCCGGCACCGAAGGCGGTGCCGGGCCCGTGGAGCATCGCTCCCTGTAGTCAGCGGGGGTGTGCTCAGCCGTACGTGTAGAAGCCCGAGTTGGTCTTGCGCCCCAGGCGGCCCGCCTCGACCATGCGCTGGAGCAGCGGGGGAGCGGCGTACAGGGGCTCCTTGTACTCGGCGTACATGCTGTTGGCGATGGAGACGATGGTGTCCAGGCCGATCAGGTCGGACAGTTTGAGCGGGCCCATCGGGTGGGCGCAGCCCATCTCCATGCCGTTGTCGATGTCCTCGCGGCTCGCGATGCCGGACTCGAACATCCGGATGGACGAGAGCAGGTACGGCACCAGCAGCGCGTTGACCACGAAGCCGGAGCGGTCCTGGGCGCGGATCGCGTGCTTGCCGAGCACCTTCTCGGCGAAGACCTGGGCGCGGCTGATGGTGCCCTCGGAGGTGGTGAGGGCCGGGATCAGCTCGACCAGCTTCTGCACCGGGGCCGGGTTGAAGAAGTGGATGCCGATCACGTGGTCGGGGCGGGAGGTCGAGACCGCCAGCTTCACCAGCGGGATCGAGGAGGTGTTGGAGGCCAGGATCGCGTCCGGGCGGGTCACCACCTGGTCGAGCACCTGGAAGATCTCCGTCTTCACCTGCTCGTTCTCCACGACGGCCTCGATCACCAGGTCGCGGTCGGCGAACTCGCCGAGGTCCGTGGTGAAGCTGAGCCGCGCCAGCGTGGCGTCCCGCTCCTCCTCGCTGATCTTGCCGCGCTCGGCGGCCTTGGCCAGGGAGTTGAGCAGCCGGGTACGGCCGATCTCCAGGGCCTCGCCGGTGGTCTCGGCGACCTTCACGTCCAGACCGGAGCGGGCGCACACCTCGGCGATGCCCGCTCCCATCTGGCCGCAGCCCACGACTCCGACCTTCTCGATGTCGGTCACATCGTCCCCTTCGCTGATCTACGGGCGGCCGGCAGGACCTCCGGATCCGGTGCCTGCTCCGTTCGTGCACGTTACCCGTAAGTATCGATGATCGATCGTGCGGGTGCGGGCATCCTGTGGCGCGGAGGCGATCCGTGACCGCACGGATCCGGAGAGTCAGAGGGACCCACCATGGCACAGGTGTCTCGCAGGGCGTTCGCGATGGCGGCGCTGTCGACGCTGGCGATGGCGGCACCGGGGGCGACGGCCGCGGCCCGGCCCCGGCGCGCGGCCACCGAGATGCGCGGCATGTGGCTGGCCACCGTGGCCAACCGCGACTGGCCCTCGCGCACCGGGCTGTCGGCCTCCGCCCAGCGCAAGGAGCTGACCGGCCTCCTCGACAAGGCGGTCGACTACCGGCTCAACACGGTGATGTTCCAGGTGCGGCCCACCGCCGACGCGTTCTGGCCGTCCACCCACGAGCCCTGGTCCCAGTACCTCACCGGCACCCAGGGCAGGAACCCCGGCTGGGACCCGCTCGGCGTCGCCGTCGAGGAGGCGCACGCCCGCGGCCTGCAACTGCACGCCTGGTTCAACCCCTACCGGATCGCCAACCACACCGACCCCGGCAAGCTGGCCGCCTCGCACCCCGCCCGCAAACACCCGGACTGGGTGGTGCGGTACGGCGGCAAGCTCTACTACAACCCCGGCATCCCGGCCGTCCGCGCCTTCGTCCAGGAGGCGATCCTGGACGCGGTCGCCAGGTACCCCGTGGACGCGGTGCACTTCGACGACTACTTCTACCCGTACCCGGTGGCCGGACAGACCTTCGACGACGACGACGCCTTCGACAGCCACGGCGGCGACTTCTCCTCCCGGGCTGCCTGGCGCCGGGACAACGTCGACCTGCTGGTGACCGGGACCGCCGCCGGGATCAAGAAGCTCCGGCCCGGCACCCGGTTCGGGATCAGCCCGTTCGCGGTGTGGCGCAACGCCACCACCGACTCCCGGGGCTCGGACACCAGGGCGGGCGTGGAGACCTACGACGACCTGTACGCGGACACCCGCAAGTGGGTGCAGAAGAACTGGATCGACTACATCGTCCCGCAGGTGTACTGGCAGATCGGCAACGCGGCCGCCGACTACACCAAGGTCGTGGACTGGTGGGCGGGGGTGGCCAAGGGGTCCAGGACCCGGCTCTACATCGGTGAGGCGCTGTACCGGGCCGGAGCCGCCGACTCCCCCTCGGCCTGGCAGAACCCGGCCGAGCTGTCCCGGCACCTGACCCTGGCCTCGCGGTACCCGCAGGTCGGCGGGCACGTGTACTTCGCGGCCAAGGACGTGGCCGCCGATCCGATCGGCGCGCTGTCACGGGTGGTCGCCGACCACTACCGGCAGCCGGCGCTCCCGCCGGGCTGACCGGCGCGCGGCCGACGACCCTCGCTGCGGCCTGCCTACAGTTGCGGATGGGTCTCCTGGTGCCTGACCTGGCAGTCGGGACCGGGGGACATGATGGCCTCGTGGCCGTCCTCGAAACGGACCCGGTAGGGCGGGTTGCCCTCGGGACCCAGTACCTGGACGACTTCCGATACCTGGTCGTGCTGTCCGACCACCCTGCCGTGCTGGACAAGCTGGTCGCCCTCGGATGCACGCATCTCCAGGGCCTCCTCACGATCGCGATCGTTGGGTGACGGCGATGCACACGAGCACGGCGGCGGCCGTGAGTGGCGCGGCCACGGTGAGGTGCTCGCCCAGCAGCAGCACCGACCACACCAGTGTGAGCAGCGGCTGGGCCAACTGCAACTGGCTGGCCTTCGG
Source organism: Streptomyces sp. NPDC059224 (assembly GCF_042754285.1). Taxonomy (NCBI): domain Bacteria; kingdom Bacillati; phylum Actinomycetota; class Actinomycetes; order Kitasatosporales; family Streptomycetaceae; genus Streptomyces; species Streptomyces sp. NPDC059224. Next base: position 138,790 of record NZ_JBHZAN010000016.1, on the reverse strand, counting down.
AATGCCGACGGCCGCCATGCCCCGGTACCAGACCACCAGGCCGAGGAACTGCGAGCCCACCGCCACCCACAGCACACCGGCCACGCCGTGCGCGGTCCAGACGACCGGCTCGTACGACAGCGCGACGGCCGCGGCCGGCACGGTCAGAGGCAGACAGCACACCAGCGCCCACCCGATGACCTGCCAACCCGGCATGATCCGGGCCAGCCGGCCGCCCTCGGTGTAACCGGCCGCGCAGACCACGAGCGCCGCGAAGAGGTACCCGTCGGCGGCCGTGAGGACCCCGCCGCTCTGGGCGATCGTGAACGCCAGCACGGCCGCCGCGCCCGCCAGGGCCGCCGCCCAGAAGGTGCGGGAGGGCCGCACACCCGTGCGCAGAGCGGAGAAGAGGGCGGTGGTCAGCGGGAGCAGCCCCACCACGACGGCCGCGTGCGAGGTGGTGGAGGTCTCCAGGGCGAGCGTGGTCAGCATCGGGAAGCCGAGCACCACGCCGGCCGCGACGACCGCCAGCCCCGCCCAGTGCCGGCGCTCGGGCAGCCGTACCCGCAGGAACAGCAGGCAGCCGCCCGCCAGGGCCGCCGCGAGCACGCTGCGGACCGCCACCAGCGCCCAGGGCCCGAAGCCCTCCAGACCCCAGGCCGTGGCCGGGAAGGTGAGGGAGAAGGCGACGACCCCGAGTGCGGCCTGCAGGGTGCCGGCCCGGTGGGAGACGGGGGCGGCCGGAGGAGTGCCGACCGCTATCGAACTCTCCGCGATAGCGCTACTCTGTGCTCTCATGCAAGAGCGTAGCAGTGTCCTTGAACTGGCGGAACGGCTGCGACAGGACCTCGACCGCTACTCGCCTGGTGGAAAGCTCCCGTCGAGCCGTGCGCTCGTCGAGCGGTTCCGGGTGAGCCCCGTGACGGTCTCCCGGGCGCTGGCCCAGCTGGTCGCGGAGGGACTGGTCGTCACCCGGCCCGGCGCCGGCGCCTTCAAGGCCCGGCCGCGGGCCACGACCGGGCCGGTCGGGGACACCTCCTGGCAGGAGGTCGCGCTCAGCGCCGACGGCGCCCTCGACGTCGTCCCGCGCACGGTCGACGCGTCCGGGGTCACCGTCTGCCTCGCCGTCCCGCCGCCCGGCGTGCTGGAACTCAGCGGCGGCTACCTGCACGCCAGTCTGGAACCCGAGCGCGCGATGGCGGCGGCCCTGGCGAGGGCCGGCCGGCGGCCCGGCGCCTGGGGGCGACCGCCCCTGGACGGGCTGCCCGAGCTGCGCGAATGGTTCGCGCGGGACATCGGCGGCGGGGTCACCGCCGCCGAGGTGCTGATCGCGAACGGCGGCCAGTCCGCGCTGGCCACCGCCCTGCGCGCGCTGGCCCCGCCCGGCGCCCCGGTCCTCGTCGAGTCCCCCACCTACCCCGGCATGCTCGCCGTCGCCCGCGCCACGGGCCTGCGCCCGGTCCCGGTCCCGGTCGACCCCGACGGGGTGCGGCCGGACCTGCTCGCCGACGCGTTCCGAGCCACCGGCGCCCGGGTCTTCGTCTGCCAGCCCCTCTTCCAGAACCCGACCGGCGCCGTCCTCGCCCCCGACCGCCGCGCCGAGGTGGTGCGCATCGCCCGCGAGGCCGGCGCCTTCGTGATCGAGGACGACTACGTACGACGGCTGGTGCACGCCGACGCGGGCCCGCTGCCCCGCCCGCTCGCCGCCGACGACCCCGACGGCGTCGTGGTCCACGTCGGCTCGCTGACCAAGGCCACCTCGCCCAGCTTCCGGGTGGCCGCGCTCGCCGCCCGCGGACCGGTCCTGGAACGCCTGCGGGCCATCCAGATCGTCGACACCTTCTTCGTCCCCCGCCCCCTCCAGGAGGCCGCCCTGGAGCTCGTGGGCTCCCCGGCCTGGCCCCGCCACCTGCGCGCCCTGTCGGCCGGGCTGAAGACGCGCCGGTCCACCCTCACCGGCGCCCTCGCCCACCACCTCCCCGAGCTCGCCCTCCCGCACATCCCCGCCGGCGGCTACCACCTCTGGCTCCGCCTCCCCGACGGCGTCGACGACGGCACCCTGACCGCGGCCGCCCTGCGCGCCGGCGTCGCCGTCACCCCCGGCCGCCCGTACTTCAGTGCCGAACCCCCGGCCGCCCACGTCCGCCTCTCCTTCGCGGCGGTCGCCGGGACGGGGGAGCTCGTGGAGGGCGTACGACGGCTGCGGGCGGCCTGCGACGAGGTGCTGCGCCCGGGACCCTGAACTCCGGACCCCCGAAATCCGATCGACGCCGGTGCGGCCGACCGGCGAGGATCCCGGCATGACCGTTGCGCCTGGCCTCCCCGAGGGCTACGAGTTCTCCGCCGACACCGACCGGGTGGACGTCGAACGCGTCCACCGCTGGCTGTCCACCGACGCCTACTGGGCGACCGGCCGCCCGCTGGAGCAGCACCGGCGGGCCATGGCGGGCTCGCTCAACTTCGGCATGTACGACACGGCCGGCGGAAAGCAGGTCGCGTACGCGCGCGTGGTGACCGACCAGGCGCTGTTCGCCTGGCTCGCCGACGTGTACGTGGACCCGTCGGTACGCGGCAGGGGTGTCGGTACGGCGATGGTCGGGGCGATCCGGGAGCACCTGCGGCCGTACGGAATCCGACGGGTGCTGCTCGCCACGCACGACGCCCACGGGGTCTACGAGAAGCTCGGATTCGCCGCGCTCGAACGCCCGGACCAGTGGATGGCGCTCCACTACGAGCCGGCGAAGTGACATTCCGGCTGACTTGTCGGACACCTCCTGACCATTGGGTAACGTTTCCCCCTCCTCACGTAATTCACCTATCAAGAGCCCTTGACCTGCGCACATGAGCGTCACACCATCACCGCATGTCACTTCGGGTCACGTTCGTCGCGGCCGCGCGCAGCTCACCGCTGCTGGCGGAGCGCTTCGAGGACGCCCGCCCCCTGGACCAGGCGGGCTGGGACGAGGTGCAGCGCGTCGCCGCCGACCTGCTACCGCTCGCGGCGGCCGAGCTGCGCTACTGTTCGCCGACGCCGCGCAGCCGCGCGACCGGCGAGGGTCTGGGGTACGCCCCGCTGGTCCAGCTCGCCCTGCGCGACTGCGACATGGGCCGCTGGCGCGGCCTGACCCTGGGCGAGGCGATGGCCAGGGAACCGGACCAGGTGGACGCCTGGCTCTCCGACCCGCGTGCCACCCCGCACGGCGGTGAGTCGCTGCTGTCGTTCATCTCCCGGGTCGGCGGCTGGCTGGACACCCGCCCGGTGGGCGACGGCGGCCGCATCGTCGCCGTGGCCGAACCCTCGGTGATCCGCGCCGCACTCGTCTACGCGCTCAAGGTGCCGCCGGCGACCTACTGGAACATCGACGTACGGCCCCTGTCGACGACCACGGTGACGGGCCACGGCGGTCGCTGGAACCTGCGGTTCGACGTGTCGCCGGCTCAGGCCTCGCGCACGTAGCCGGTGGTCAGGACCAGGTCCTTGGCCGGGCCGCCGACCCGCCACACCGTCCGCCAGCGGTCGGCGTCCCGGACGGTGAACTCGCCCCGGTAGAGATCGGCCGCGCACGGGTGGTCGGCGACATACCGTCCCGAGGTCAGGTCCAGGTCGTGGAAGGGCCGCCCGTCGGCGAACCGAACGTCCGCCGTGCCCGGCCGCGACCCCGGCAGGAACCGCAGCGTCCGCTCGGCCGGCCGGGCCACCCCCTGCCAGGTGAACGTCCCCGACTCCTCGTGCAGCAGCCCGCCGCCGTCCAGCGGCCGGAACACGGTCGCCCCCTCGAACCACCCCTCGGCCCGGCCCGCCAGGTCCCGCACGGACCGCTCGACGCGCCACCGCCCGGCCAGATGAGCCAGTACGTCCGCCACCGGCCAGTACTCACCCATGGTCATCCCTTCTCCGGCCGGGGCGAGCCGGTCGGTGCCCCGCGCCCGGCCTGCTGCCGCATCTCCTGGGGGCGCCACGGCCGGTCACCCGGAACGCCTCCGCATACGCGGCGGCCGGTGCCCCCGCATGCCCCGACCCTACGTCCGCCCCGACGGCGCGCTCACGGCTCCTGGCCGACCGGCAGCAGCCCACGTTCGGCGAAGACCTTCTTGGCGACCATGGTGGCGTTGAGCGTCTTGGGGAACCCGCAGTACCCGGCGGAGTGCAGCAACGCCTCGACGATCTCCTGGGGCGTGAGTCCCGCGTTCAGGAAGAAGTTGACGTGCATCTCCAGCCGGGGCTCGCGGCCGCCCAGCGCGGTGAGCATGCCCGGAGTCACCGACTGGCGGTCGCGGGGCACCAGTTCGGGCGGGAGTAGATCTCCCCGAAGCCCCAGGCGACGACCTGGTGGCCCAGCTCGGGGCTGATGCCGGCCAGCGACTGGAGGACCCGCTCGCCGAGCCCGCCGTCGACCTGGCCCATGACCTCCAGACCGCGGGCGAAACGCTCGTCGCGGGTGGTGCTCTCGCTCGTGTCAGCTCGTGCGTCCATGGGGAGAACGCCAGGAGCTGGAGCACGCTCCAGGTCAAGCCGGCGGTGTGCTCAGTCCCGGACGCGGATGGTCTCCGCCGCCGCCCGCAGTTCGCGGAGCACGGTCCGTACCGCCCTGCGGGCCGTGCGCTCGGGGCGGTGGAGCACGTCGATGTGGCGGTACGCCTCGATGCCGTCGAGGGGGCTGAGGACGACGCCCGGATGCGGGCGGGACGTCCAGCGGGGCATCAGGGCGATCCCGCCGCCCGCGGCGACCAGTTCGGCGACCACCGAGGTCTCGTTGACACGATGCACGATGTCGAGCCGGTGCCCGGCCGCGGCGGCGATCGCCTCGATGGTGGCGAGCAGCGGAAAACCGTCGTGCACGGTGATCCAGGGCTCGCCGGACACGTCCCGCGCGGTCAGCGCGGCCCGGCCGGCCAGCGGGTGGCCGGCCGGGAGGGCGACGTCGAGGGGTTCGCGCAGCAGCGGGGTGGCCGCGGCCGTCCGCGGCCAGGGCGGGGCGTGGTCGAGGCGGTGGGCGAGGACCAGGTCGTAGGCGCGCGTCAGGGGCGGGAAGCCGGCCTGGGGTACGTCCTCGTCGTGCAGGGTGAGCCTCGGGGAGCCCGGCCCGCGCAGTGCTCGCAGCAGCAGGGGATAGAACGCTGCGGCCCCGCTGTGGAAGGCCGCCACCGACACCGTGCCGGCGGGCTCCTCGACGTACTCCTCGACGGTCTGGCGGGCCCGGGCCAGTGCCGTCTCCACCCCGATCGCCGCGTCGGCGAGGGCCCGCCCGGCCGGGGTGAGCACCAGCCGCCGTCCGGCGCGCTCGGTGAGCGGTACCGGGAGGGACCGCTGGAGCAGGCGCAGCTGCTGCGAGATCGCCGAGGGCGTCACCCGCAGCGCCTCCGCGACCGCGGTGACGCTGCCCAGTTCTCCCAGCTCCCGCAGTACGCGCAGCTGCCGTTCGTCCACCTCGTGAGTGTAGCTTCGCTACAGGATCGGTTGAGCAGGTCGTCATTTACTTCACGGTCCGGGACGTGGATCGTGAGCGGCATGCCGAACACCCGTCGTACCGACGGGGTGCTCCTGGCTCTCGCCGTCGTCTGGGGCTCCAGCTACCTGACGGCGAAGACGGCCACGGACGCCCTCCCCGTGCTGGTCGTCCTCTTCCTGCGCTACGCCATCGGCGCCCTGGTCTGCCTCGTCGCGCTGCGCGGGCTCGGCCCGCTCACCCGGGACGAGAAGCGTTCCGGCGCGCTCCTCGGCCTCACCCAGGCCGCCGTCCTCGTCCTGGAGACCTGTGGCGTCGCCCGTACCAGCGCCGGGAACGCGGGCCTGATCATCAGCCTGACCCTCGTCCTCACCCCGGTCCTGGACCGCCGGCGGCTGCCGGCGCGGTTCTTCCTCGCCGTCGGCGCGTGCGTGGTCGGTGTCGGTCTGCTGGTGTCGGGCAACGGGCTGCGCGCCCCCGGCGCGGGTGACCTGCTGATGCTCGCCGCCGCGGTGGTCCGGGCCGGTCATGTGGTGCTGGTCGGACGGCTGACCGCGGGCCGGGCCGTGCGCCCGTTCCAGCTGACGGCCGTGCAGACCGCCGTCGGCGCGGCCCTCTTCCTGGTGCCGGCGGCGCCCGGACTGCCCGCACTCGCCCGGACCGGCGCCATCACCTGGGCCGAGCTGGTCTACCTCGCGCTGGGCTGCGGTCTGTGCGCGTTCCTCGCCCAGACCTGGGCGGTCCAGCGCACCTCGGCGACCCGGGCCAGTCTGCTGCTGGGCACCGAACCGGTGTGGGCCCTCCTGGTCGGCGTCGGCCTCGGGGGCGAACGCCTCACCGCGCTCGCCGTGCTGGGAGCCGCACTGATCGTCTCGGGGACGTACTGGGCGCAATCCGTCGAACGTGCCCATCGCGCGGTCTCCTCGGCGGAGGTGCGCGACACGGCTCTCCGGCGTACCGGCACCGGCTTCTCCGAGGCGCGTTAACCAGGAAAACATCTTCCTGAAATCTTCAGTTTCCTTTGACGTCGCGAATTCTTTCCGATATTGCAAGCGGATTCGGAATTCGGCTTATTACTTCACGGTCGGCGCACAACCAGCAGGAACTTCCACCCGTCTAAGTCGGCGAATCACCGATCAGCGGGGAGTACACCCCCGTTTTTCTCTGGGGGCCGCACAGAATGAATCGCACGACCCTGACCGGACACGAACGAAGGGTGAAACCGGCGGGGGGCGACGAGCGGGAGACCGGACCCGCGCGGCGGCCCGACGCCGATCCGCGCCGGGCGGCCGCCCTGCTCGCGGCGCTGCTGACCACCGTCACCCTCTGCGCGGCCGATGCCGTGGCCCGCAGCTACCCCTTCGGCTCCCACACCCGCGACGTCAACGACCTCGGCAACCAGTACGTGCCCTTCCACGCCCACCTGTGGGACCTGCTGCACGGCCACGCCGACGGCGGGCTCGTCCTCAACTGGCAGTCCGGCTACGGCTCCAGCTTCCTGCCGGACATCGGCACCTACGTCAGCAGCCCGTTCGCGCTGCTGGTCGGGGTGTTCCCGCGCGACGAGATCGACCTCGCGGTGTACGTGATCACCGTGCTGAAGACGGCGGTCGCCGGTGCGGCCATGGCCTGGCTGCTGCTCAGCCTGCGGCGCGGCCGCTGGTGGGCGGCCGGGCTCCTGGGCGCCTCCTACGCCCTGTGCGGCTGGAGCCTCGCGCTCGCCTCCTTCAACCCGATGTGGCTGGACGGGCTGATCGCGCTGCCGCTGCTCTGTCTGGTCGGGGAGTGGGCCACGGCCGGCCGGCGCCCGCTGCTCAGCGTGCTGATCGTGGCGCTCGCCTGGACCGCCAACTTCTACACCGCCTACATGGCCACCCTCGGCGCCGCCCTGGTGCTGCTGCTCCGGCTGGTGCTCGCCCAGCCGCCGTGGCGGCGCGCACTGGCGGTGGTCGGGCGGGCCGCGGTCGTCGTCGGGCTCGGGGCCGGCCTGGCCGCGCCCCTGGTGATCGTCGTCTACTCCGGTACCCGGCACGCCTACCCGGGCCGCGAGGCCCACTTCGCCCCGGTGGGGGCCGACGACCTGTTCGCCCGGCTGCTGCCGGCCACCTACAGCTACAGCTCCCCGGCCCTCTACGTCGGCATCACCGCCCTGGTGCTCGCCCTGGCCCTGCCCTTCCACCGGAAGGTCCCGGTCCGGGTGCGGGCGGGCTGGACGGTGCTGGTGCTCGCCGTGGGCCTGTCCCTGCAGTGGGCGCCCACCAGCCTGGCCTGGCACGCCTTCGCCGCTCCCAACGGCAGCTCCTACCGGCAGGCCTTCGTGTTCTGCGCCCTGCTGGTCATGGCCGCCTGGCACGCTCTGGCCTACGGGCTGCCGGACCGGCGCGCCCTGGGCGCGGCCGCCGTGCTCCTGGTCCTGGTCGCCGCGGTCGCCGGCCGCAGCACCCTGACCCGGCAGCACGCCCACCACACCTGGCCGGTGGTGCTGCTCGCGGTCGTCGGCGCCCTCGGCGGACTCGCGCTCCTGAGCCTCAGGCACGGCCGGCCCGTGCTCGCCGGACTGGCCGTGGTGCTGCTGCTCGGCGCCCAGTTCGGCGAGGCGGCCGCCACCTCCGCCGTGGCCACCCGCATGCGCCTCAGCCAGATGGACGACTACGCCCCCTGGGGGGACCGCCAGCAGCGGGAGGCGGACGCCGTCGCCGGGGCCGACGCCTGGCCGGAGTACCGCACCGAACCCGGCCGCGACCAGACCGTCGCCAACGACCCGATGATGGTCGGCGGCCAGGGCTCCCAGTACTACAGCAGCCTCACCTCCGACGTCCTCAGCCGTACCCTCACCGCGCTCGGCGGCGGCTGGACCTCCCGAGGGCGCAGCCTGCAGAGCCTCGACAACCCGGTCACCGACGCCGTCTTCTCGGTGGGCGCCCGGGTGCACAGCCCGCCCGACCCGCACCAGAAGTGGCTGCCCCGGGGCGGCGGCCCGTCGACCGTCACCCGCGAGGACGTCCCGCCGCTGGTGACCGTGCGTCCGGCCGCTCCGCGCACCACGCCGGCCGCCTTCGGCCCCTCGCCGTACCGCAACCAGGAACTGCTGCTCGGAACCCGTGTCTACACCCTGCCCCGCATCGCCCTCAGCGGTGCCCGCAGGGGGGACGAGGCGCGCGGGCTGCTGGTCGACGGAGCGCGGACGCTCACCGCGCGCTGCCGGGCCGGCAGCGAGGTGTTCCTGTGGGCGCCGCACTACTCCGGCACGGCACAGCTGGCCGACGGCGTGGGGCAGCAGCTGTTCCGGTCCGATGCCGCGGGTACGAAGATCGCCGCGATGCAGCCGCTCGGCACGGTCACCGTCTCGGGGCGGGTACGGATCGACCTGCTGCCCGACCGGCCCAGCCGCGTCCCGGCGCGGGGCGCGGTCGGCTGCCTGGACACCGGCGGACTGCGCGCCGCCGTGCGGCAGCTGAAGGCCACCGGCGCGACCGAGGTGACCGTCGGCGACGGGACCCTGCACGCCCGGCTTCCCGCCGGCAGCACGGGGACCGCCGTCGTGGCCGCCCCGCGGATCGCCGGCTGGCGCTGTTCCGCCGGCGGCGACGAGGTCCCGGCGGGCGAGTTCCACGGCCTGATCGCCGTCCCGCTGGGCGCCTCCGCCACCAGCCTCACCTGCACGTTCCATCCGCCCGGCCTGCGCCTGGGCACCGCCGTCGGCGGCGCCTCGCTGCTGGCCCTGATCCTGCTCGGCGCCCTCTCGGCCGTACGCCGCAGAACCGCCGTCCGCTCCGGTGAGCGCCCGACCGCCGCTCGCTGACCCGTCCCCGGGGGGAGAAACCCATGCTGATATCCATCGTCGCGCCCTGTTACAACGAGGAAGACGTCGTCGAACGCTTCCACGAGCAGGTCCAGAAGATCGCCAACGAGCTTCTGCCGCTCGGACACGACATGGAGTTCGTGTACGTCGACGACGGCAGCCGTGACGGAACACTGCCCCTGCTCAGCCGGATCGCCGACGGCGACGCGCGGGTGCGGTACGTCTCCTTCAGCCGAAACTTCGGTAAGGAGGCCGCCCTGCTCGCCGGACTGAAACACGCCACCGGCGACGCGGTGATCGTCATGGACGCCGACCTCCAGCACCCCCCGTCGCTCATCAAGCGCATGGTCGAACTGCGCGGCGAGGGTTACGACCAGGTCATCGCGAGGCGCACCCGGCAGGGTGACCGCTTCACCCGGACCCTCACCGCCCGCCTCTACTACCGGCTCATCAACCGGCTCGTCGACGTCGAACTCGTCGACGGCGTGGGCGACTTCCGGCTGATGTCGCGCCGGGTGGTGGACGCGGTCGTGGACCTCACCGAGTACAACCGGTTCTCCAAGGGCCTGTTCGCCTGGGTCGGCTTCCCCAGCACCACCTTCGAGTACGAGAACGCGGTACGCGAACACGGCGCCAGCTCCTGGTCGTTCCGCAGCCTGCTCAACTACGGCCTGGACGGGCTGCTCTCCTTCAACAACCGCCCGCTGCGCGCCGCGCTCCACCTCGGCATGACCCTGCTGGCCCTGGCCGGCGCCTACACGGCGTGGATCGTGGGCGGAGCGATGATCAACGGCGTCCAGACGCCGGGCTATGTCACCATCATTACAGCCGTCACCGCCCTGGCCGGCGTACAGATGATCATGCTCGGGGTCATCGGGGAGTACACCGGCCGGATCTACTACGAGGTCAAGGGGCGTCCGCACTTCCTGGTGAAGGCGACGAACGTGCACCGAACGGAAGACCGCACCCGCGGCACGACGAAGGACCTCATCCCCTGATGACGAACGCCCTGTCGACCACCGGACCCACCCGCTCGATATCGGGCCAGATCATCACCTTCGCGGTGATCGGCGTCATCAACACGGCGACCTACTACGGCCTTTACCTGCTGTTCCTGATGTATTTGCCGTACCTCGCCGCGCATATTCTCGCGTTTCTTCTGAGCATGATCGGTTCGTTCTTCCTCAATGCGAGGTTCACTTACCGAATACGGCCCACCTGGCGTAAATTCCTGCTGTTCCCGCTGACCAACGCGACGAATTTCGTGATCACCACGGTGGGTGTGTACGTGATCGTCGACGTCCTGCACGCGGGCAGCCGGTTCGCTCCGCTGATGGCGTCGGCGGCGGCGATTCCGGTGACCTTCGTGGTGTCGCGGCGGGTCATGCTGCCGAAGGTGGAGGCGGCGCAGGGCCGCCGGGAACCCGTTGCATAAAAGTGCAGGGAACCGTATAGTCATGCCATCCAGAGGAGGATGGACATGGCGGTACGTGCGGCGGTTGCCGGAGCGAGCGGATACGCGGGCGGAGAGGTCCTGCGGCTGCTCCTCGCACACCCCGAGGTCGAGATCGGCACCCTGACCGGCAACGCCAACGCCGGGCAGCGCCTGGGAGCGCTCCAGCCGCACCTGCTGCCGCTGGCCGGCCGCGTGCTGGCGGAGACCACCCCCGAGGCCCTCGCCGGGCACGACGTCGTCTTCCTCGCCCTGCCGCACGGCCAGTCCGCCGCCGTCGCCGAGCAGCTCGGCCCGGACGTCCTGGTCGTCGACATGGGCGCCGACTTCCGCCTCGAGGACCCGGCCGACTGGGAGCGCTTCTACGGCTCCCCGCACGCCGGTACCTGGCCCTACGGCCTCCCCGAACTGCCGGGTGCCCGCGCCGCGCTGGAGGGGTCCAGGCGCATCGCGGTACCCGGTTGCTACCCCACCGCCGTCTCCCTCGCCCTGTACCCGGCCTACGCCGCCGGGATCGCCGAGCCCGAGGCGGTGATCGTCGCCGCGTCCGGCACCTCCGGCGCCGGCAAGGCGGCCAAGCCCCATCTGCTGGGCAGCGAGGTCATGGGCTCCATGTCGCCGTACGGCGTCGGCGGCGGGCACCGGCACACCCCCGAGATGATCCAGAACCTCAGCGCGGTGGCGGGGGAGCGGATCGCCGTCTCCTTCACGCCGACCCTGGCGCCGATGCCCCGGGGCATCCTCGCCACGTGCAGTGCCGCGGCGAGGACCGGAGTGACGGCCGAGTCCGTCCGGACCGCCTACGAGAAGGCCTACGCCGACGAGCCCTTCGTCCATCTGCTCCCCGAGGGCCGGTGGCCCGCCACGGCGTCCGTCTACGGTTCCAACGCCGTTCAGGTGCAGGTCGCGTACGACGCCGCCGTCGGCCGCATCATCGCGATCAGCGCCATCGACAACCTGACCAAGGGCACCGCCGGCGGTGCCGTCCAGAGCATGAACCTCGCCCTGGGTCTCGCCGAGACCACCGGGCTGACCACGATCGGAGTTGCGCCGTGAGCGTGACGGCAGCGAAGGGATTCACGGCCGCGGGCATCGCGGCCGGGATCAAGGAGAACGGCAACCCCGACCTGGCCCTCGTGGTCAACGACGGGCCCCGCCGCGCCGCCGCGGGCGTCTTCACCTCCAACCGGGTGAAGGCGGCGCCGGTCCTGTGGTCCGAGCAGGTCCTCAAGAGCGGCCAGGTCTCCGCCGTCGTCCTCAACTCCGGTGGCGCCAACGCCTGTACGGGCCCCAAGGGCTTCCAGGACAGCCACGCGACGGCCGAGAAGGCCGCTGAGGTGCTCGGGCGCGGTGCCATCGAGATCGCCGTGTGCTCCACCGGCCTGATCGGTGTCCTGCTCCCCATGGACAAGCTGCTGCCGGGAGTGGAGACGGCGGCCGCCGCCCTGAGCGAGCACGGCGGCGAGAAGGCCGCCATCGCCATCAAGACCACCGACACCGTGCACAAGACGTCGGTGGCCACCGGGGACGGCTGGACCGTCGGCGGCATGGCCAAGGGCGCCGGCATGCTCGCCCCCGGCCTCGCCACCATGCTGGTCGTGCTCACCACGGACGCCGTCGCCGGCAGCGAGGTCCTGGACAAGGCGCTGCGGGCCGCGACCCGGACCACCTTCGACCGCGTCGACTCCGACGGCTGCATGTCCACCAACGACACCGTGCTGCTGCTCGCCTCCGGCTCCTCCGGAATCACCCCGGAGTACGAGGAGTTCGCGGAGGCCGTACGGCAGGTCTGCGACGACCTGGGACAGCAGCTGATCCGGGACGCCGAGGGCGCCAGCAAGGACATCAAGGTGGAGGTGGTCAACGCCGCCTCCGAGGACGACGCCGTCGAGGTGGGCCGCTCCATCGCCCGCAACAACCTCCTCAAGTGCGCCGTGCACGGCGAGGACCCCAACTGGGGCCGCGTGCTCTCCGCGATCGGCACCACCGGGGCCGCCTTCGAACCGGACCGGCTCAACGTCGCCATCAACGGCGTCTGGGTCTGCAAGAACGGCGGTGTCGGCGAGGACCGGGAGAAGGTCGACATGCGCTACCGCGAGGTGCACATCGTCGCCGACCTGGCCGCCGGCGCCGAGACCGCCACCATCTGGACCAACGACCTGACCGCCGACTACGTCCACGAGAACAGCGCCTACTCGTCATGAGCACCACGCGAAAGCACACCGCGCTGCCCAAGGCCCAGACCCTCATCGAGGCCCTGCCCTGGCTGACCCGGCACAACGGGAAGACCGTCGTCATCAAGTTCGGCGGCAACGCCATGGTCGACGAAGAGCTGAAGGCCGCCTTCGCCCAGGACGTCGTCTTCCTGCACCACGCCGGCCTCAAGCCGGTCGTCGTGCACGGCGGCGGCCCGCAGATCAGCGCCGCCCTCGACCGGCACGGCATCGTCAGCGAGTTCAAGGCCGGACTCCGGGTCACCACCGAGGACGCCATGGACGTCGTCCGGATGGTGCTGGCCGGGCAGGTGCAGCGCGAGCTGGTCAACCTGCTCAACCAGCACGGCCCGCTGGCCGTCGGACTGACCGGCGAGGACGCCCACACCATCAGCGCCACCAAGCACCGGCCCGAGATCGGCGGCGAACTCGTCGACATCGGGCGGGTCGGCGAGATCACCGCGATCGACACGGGCGCGATCGAGGCGCTGCTCGCCGACGGCCGGATCCCGGTCGTCTCCTCGATCGCCCGCTCCCAGGACGACGGACATGTCTACAACGTCAATGCTGATACGGCGGCTGCGGCACTCGCTGCTGCGCTGGGCGCCGAGACCCTCATGGTCCTCACCGACGTCGAGGGCCTTTACGAGGACTGGCCGAACTCCGACGAGGTGATCAGCCGTCTCACCGCTTCCCAACTGGAGAAGCTGCTGCCGGAGCTGAGCTCCGGCATGGTGCCGAAGATGGAGGGCTGCCTGCACGCCGTACGTAACGGCGTCACCACCGCCCGCGTCATCGACGGCCGGGTCCAGCACTCGATCCTGCTGGAGATCTTCACGGACGAAGGCATCGGCACGATGGTCGTGCCCGACGAGCGACAGGGGGAAAGGCCATGAGCAACCAGGAGCTGACCACGCGGTGGCAGGGCGCGCTCATGAACAACTACGGCACCCCGCGGCTGCCCCTGGTACGCGGCGAGGGCGTCAGGGTCTGGGACACCGAGGACCGCCCGTACTACGACTTCGTCGGCGGTATCGCCACCAACGCGCTCGGCCACGCCCACCCGGCGATCGTCGAGGCCGTGACCCGGCAGATCTCCTCCCTCGGCCACGTCTCCAACTTCTTCATGGCCGAGCCCACCGTCACCCTCGCCGAACGGCTGCTCCAGCTCTTCGGCCGGGAGGGCAGGGTCTTCTTCTGCAACTCCGGCGCCGAGGCCAACGAGGCCGCCTTCAAGATCGGCCGGCTCACCGGACGGACCCACATGGTGGCCACCGAGGGCGGCTTCCACGGCCGGACCATGGGCGCCCTGGCACTCACCGGGCAGCCCGCCAAGCAGGAGCCCTTCCGCCCGCTGCCGGCCGACGTCACCCACGTGCCCTACGGCGACGCGCAGGCGCTGGCCGCCGCCGTCACCGAGGACACCGCCCTGGTCGTCATCGAGCCCGTGCAGGGCGAGAACGGCGTGGTCGTCCCCCCGGCCGGCTATCTCAAGGCGGCCCGCGCGATCACCGCCGCCACCGGCGCGCTGCTGGTCCTGGACGAGGTGCAGACCGGGATCGGCCGGACCGGCACCTGGTTCGAGTACCAGGCGCACGAGGGCGTGCTGCCCGACGTCGTCACCCTCGCCAAGCAGCTCGGCGGCGGACTGCCGCTCGGCGCGACGGTGGCCTTCGGCCGCGCGGCCGACCTCCTCCAGCCGGGCCACCACGGCACGACCTTCGGCGGCAACCCGGTCGCCTGCGCCGCCGGGCTCGCCGTCCTCGACACCATCGAGAACGAGGGGTTGCTGGAGAACGTCAAGCGGCAGAGCGAGAAGCTGCGGGACGGAATCGAGGATCTCGGCCACCGGTTGATCGATTATGTCCGGGGCGCGGGCCTCCTCCTGGGTATCGTGCTCACCGAGCCGCTGGCAGGACAGGTGCAGCAGGCGGCTCAGGAGGCCGGGTTCCTGGTGAACGCGCCCGCCCCGGACGTCGTTCGGCTGATGCCCCCGCTGAACCTCCGCGACGACGAGGCGGACGCGCTGCTGCGGGCCCTGCCCGGCATCCTCGACGCAGCGAGCGGGGACGGACGATCCGGAGAATGAGACGACGATGAGCCAGGCGCAGGAGTTCGACCAGTCCGGCGGGGCGGGGCCCGCGGTACCGCAGACCCGGACCGCCCGGCACCGCCGGATCGTGGACATCCTCAACCGGCAGCCGGTGCGCTCGCAGAGCCAGCTCGCGAAGCTGCTCGCCGACGACGGGCTGACGGTCACCCAGGCGACGCTCTCCCGGGACCTCGACGAGCTGAACGCGGTCAAGATCCGCAACACCGACGGGGAACTGATCTACGCGGTGCCGAGCGAGGGGGGGTTCCGCACCCCGCGCGCACCGCTGGGGGAGTCGGCGAAGGAGGAGCGGATGCGCCGCCTGTCGCAGGAACTCCTGATCTCGGCGGAGGCGTCGGCGAACCTGGTGGTCCTGCGGACCCCTCCGGGCGCGGCGCAGTTCCTCGCGTCCGCGATCGACCAGGCGGAGCTGCAGGACATCCTGGGGACGATCGCGGGGGACGACACGCTGCTGCTGATCAGCCGGGAGCCGACGGGGGGTCAGGCCCTGGCCGACCATCTGCTGCGGCTCGCCCAGAACGGGCACTGAGGCCGACCCGCCGCCGCGGGTGGGCGGGGGCTGCTCGCGCAGTTCCTCCGCCCGGCCTCCGCCCGGGGAGGCACCCCGCAAGCGCCGGTGAGCGTTCCCGCCACCCACCTCAGCCCAGACGCGCCGCCAGGCCCCCGGTGCAGCGGACCTCGTCGCCGGCCGTGATCAGCAGGCCCTCGACGCCCGGCAGGGACTCCAGCCACGCCAGCCCCGCCCGCGATCCCATCGCGAAGGCCGCCGTGGCCCAGCAGTCCACCCAGGTCAGCCGCGGGCCCACCACCGTCACCGCCACCAGGTCCGTCACCGCCGACTTCCCGGTCCGCGGGTCGACGATGTGGGCGCCCCGCTCCGCCGTACCGGAGGTGGCCACCGCCAGCTCGTCCACCCCCGCCGCCGTGATCACCGCGGCCAGCCCGCCGGGCCGCAACGGGTCGGCGATCCCCACCCGCCACGCCCGGGCCGGCTCGGGCGCGCCGAACATCTGGACGTCGCCGCCCCCGTTCACGCTCACCCCGCTCACCCCGGCCACCCGCGCCAGGGCCCGCGCCGCCCGCTCGACCGACCAGCCCTTGACGATGCCGGTGGGGTCGAGGAGCCCCCGGTAGCGGGTGCTGAACCAGCCCCCGCTCACCCGTTCGGCCTCGGCCGCGAGGTCGAGCACCTCGGCCACCTCGGGGTCGCACTCCGTGAGACCGACCTCCTCCCGCGCCAGCCGGGACACCTGGCTGTCGTCGCGGTAGGTGCTGAACACCGCGTCGACCTGGTGCAGTCCGGCGACGGCCTCGTCCAGCGCCGCCCGGACGGCGTCCGGATCGCCGCCGCGGACGTCGAAGGAGAAGACGGTCCCCATGACCTCTTCCGCATGACGCACCGTGACAGGCGCCTCCGCGTCCGCCACCGTCTCAGCCACCGGCCTGGTCCAGCGCCGACTGCAGTGACTGCTTGTAGCCGGTGCTGGTGTAGGTGGCCCCGGAGACGGAGTCGATGTTCGCGTTGCCCGCCGCCACCGCCTCCTGGTTGAGCTTCGGCACGGAGAGGGCGGTCTTCTGGTCGCTGGTGCCGCCGCTGGGCGCCTGCACGGCCTCCGCCTTGGTGATCTTCCCGCCCAAGACGGTGATCCTGACCTGCACCGGCCCGTACTGGGTCTGCGCGACCTGCCCGGTCACGGTCCTGGCCTGCGCGGAGCCGGAGGACCCCGAGGCGCCCGAGGCGCCCGCCGAGCCGGCCGGGCCCGACTCCTTCATCTTGTCCAGCGCCGACTGCAGCGACTGCTTGTAGCCGTTGCTCGTGTAGGTCGCGCCGGAGACCGCGTCGATGTTCGCGCTCTGTGCCGCCACCGTCTCCTTGTTCAGCTGCGGCACCGACAGCGCGGTCTTCTGGTCGCTGGTGCCGCCCTTGGGCGCCTGGACCGCCTCGGCCTGGGTGATCTTCCCGCCGGCCACGGTCAGCCGCACCTGCACGACCCCGTACTGGGTCTGGGCCGCGTCACCGGTGACTGTGGTGGCGCCCGCGGCCCCGGTGCCGCCCTGCGGCGACTCCTGACCCGCCGCCGCGGCCGACGGGGCCGCGCCCGCCGCCGCGGACGCCGGGTCGGACGACGGCTTCAGCGACAGCAGCAGCACGACACCGGAGACGGTCGCCGCGGTGGCCAGCACCACACGCCTGACGGGGTGACTCTTCCTCATCGTTTCCGAACTCCCGATTCCGTGGATTCCGTGGTCCCGTCGCTCACATCTCGAACGACTCGTGATGGATGCGGCGGGCGGGAACCCCCGCGCCGCGCAGCGCTTCGTAGACGCCCTGCGCGAACCCTGGCGGGCCGCACATGAAGACGTCGTGGTCGACGATGTCCGGGATCTTCCGCTGGAGGTTCTCCGCGGAGATGTCCGGCCGCTCGCCGTCCGGGCTGTTGACCGCGTACATCAGCCGGGCCCCGCGCTCGTTGGCGATCTTGGCGAGTTCGTCCCAGAGCGCCAGGTCCTGCGTGGTGTTGGCCCGGTAGAGCAGGGTCAGGTCGCCGGCGGCACCGGGCAGCGTCTCGAACAGCGCCCGCATGGGCGTGATCCCGACGCCGCCGGCCACCAGCAGCACCTTGCCGCGGCTGCGCCGGGACGCGGTCATCGCCCCGTACGGCCCTTCCGCCCACACCTTGGTCCCGGGCCGCAGCTCACGCAGCCGCGCGCTGTGGTCACCGATCGCCTTGACGGTGATCCGCAGCATGTCGGGCCGGGGCGCTGCCGACAGCGAGTACGGATGCGAGCTGAACCGCATCCCGGGGGCCATGAACCGCCAGCGGAAGAACTGGCCGGCCTCCGCGCCCATCCGGTGCAGCTTGCGCCCCCCGATCAGCACCGACACGATGCCCGGCGTCTCCTCGATGACCGCCTCGACCCGCATCCGGTGCCGCAGGTTGAGCCGGATCGGCGTGAAGATCCGGTACCAGACGACCAGCGCGGTGACGGCGCCGTACAGGCCGTACCAGAACGTCTTGGCCATCGGCGTGAGGGCGAAGTCGTTGCCGGTGGTGATCTGGTGCCAGAAGGTCAGGAACACCGCCGCGTACGTGAGCAGGTGCACGTGGTACCAGGTGTCGTACGGCATCCTGCGCCGGACCGGGCCGATCGAGGTCAGGCCGATGACCACGAACAGGCCGGTGCCGATGGCCGCCTTGCCCATGTCGGGGAGCTGGTTGATGGAGTCGATGGTCTGCTGGACGATGTCGTTCAGCGTCCTGCCGGCCTGCAGGGCATAGCCCCACATGATCAGGAAGACGTGCGCGAAGACCAGGCAGAGGGTGTAGCGGCCGCTCATCGCGTGCCAGCGGGCGACGCGGTCGGAGCCGACCCGTCGCTCCAGCGCCGGTACCCGCGCCATCTGCAGCACGACGAGGGCCATCAGATAGCCGGCCAGCAGACCCGTGATGCGGCCGGCGTTGAGGATCTTGCCGTTCTGGTCGGCGATGGACGGGGTGTTGTGCCACCACAGCCACAGCACGGCCGCCGCGCCCGCCCATACGGCGAGCAGCAGCGGTACGGCCGGGGAGCGGCGCGGGCGGATGCGGCGCATCGTCTGGCGGCGGGCGGCACGTCCGCCTGCGAGCGTGGTGGTCACGGTTCCTCCGTGGGACTTGACCCTTGGCCCACAGGTACGTGTCGTGACGCCCGAGTGTTCAGAGACCTGCGCGGTTCCGTGTCAGTACCGGGTGATCGCCGTGTCGCCGCTCTCGGTCCCGATGGCGATGTGCGGGGACTTGGCCGGATTTGCCCATCGCAGGATCTCCTGCATCGCCTCCGACGGCACGGAGACACAACCGGCTGTGGCCCCCTGCCCGTTGACGTGCAGGAAGATCCCGGCGCCGCGCCCCCGCACGGGCTGCTCGTAGTTGAAGCCGATCACCAGGGCGTAGGTGTACTGCGTGGTGTACGACGACAGCTTCTCCGCCTCGGCGGCCCGGCAGTCGGCCGGCAGCGGCTCGACCCAACGGTTGTAGGAGGTCGAGTCGTTGTCCTGGCACCACCACGAATCCGCCTTCACCGCGCGGTAGTCCACGGAGGTCCCCGTCGGCGCCGGCTGGATGCCGAAGCCGAACGGGAGGCCGTACAGCCCCGTCGGCGTCGTGTTCGTGCCCTGGCGCCGTGCGGCCCCCTCGACCAGGCCCTTCGCGCCGAACCGTGCGGGGGCCGACCCCACCTTCGCCCACTGCCCGTCCCGGCGTTCCCACCAGGTCACCGTGCCCGAGGTCGAGTTCAGCGCGGGCGCCTCGGCGGTGATCAGCTGGTCGCCGCCGCCCGTGTCGGCCAGCTTCGCGGGCAGCGGCGTGGCGTCCCCGTCGCCCGGCGAGGCGCCGAGCAGCAGCAGGGAGGCGGAGATGAGGGTGACTACAAGGCGTGGACGCATGGCTCAGACGGTAGACGGCGGCAACGGCAACGGCAGCCCGGGTAGGCCATCCAGGCTCACCGCGATGTGGTCCTTCTTCTCGAAGTACGCGTTCAGCGAGGCGTCGTCCTCGCGCGCGAAGCGCCTCCCGTGCAGGTCGCGGTCGGCGTCGTACGCCATGTGGGGGACGGCGTAACCGCAGGTGTCCCGGACGAGCTCGGCGTGCACGACGATGATCGCGCGCAGTCCGTGCGGGGTGGGGTCGATGCCGGGGAAGCGGGTCAGCAGGTCGCGAAAGCGCGGGTCGTCGCGGAAGACCGGCTCGCCGCGGCCGTGCACCCGCACGATGTTCGGCGGCCCCTGGAACGCGCACCACATCAGGGTGATGCGGCCGTTCTCCCGCAGATGGGCGATGGTCTCGGCGTTGGAGCCGGCGAAGTCCAGGTAGGCCACGGTGTGTTCGTCGAGCACCGTGAAGGAGCCCTTGAGACCCTTGGGGGAGAGGTTGACCGTGCCGTCGCCCGCGAGCGGGGCGGTGGCGGTGAAGAACAGGGGCTGTTCCTCGATGAACGTGCGGAGTCTGCCGTCGATGCGCTCGTAGGTCTTTCCCATACCGCGAAATTATCGGCGCGTGGGCGCCGGACGTCCGGGCGGTTCCGGCATCCGGACACCACTGTGGCCGCCCCGGCCGGCGCTCTCCTCGGGGCGGCCACAGCTGCCTGTCACGTCACTGGGTGAGCGTGCAGGCGGCCAGGGAGTCGAGACCGGCCGGCTTGGCCGACGTACGGCCGATGGCGATCGCGATCCGGTCGATGGTCGACTTCCGCTTGTCCGTCAGGGGGCCGAGGATCGCGTTGTTCACGAAGTCCGGGCCGCCCTGGCCGAACGTGGTCCGCAGCCGGTTGTCGGCCTCGCTGATCTGAGTCTGGAGCAGGGTGAGGTTCCGGTCGACCTCGGCCTGCGCGGACGCGGGGACCGCCGGCAGTTGCGAGGCGACGTCCGGACAGGTGATCGTGCCCACCGCCGAGCCGCCCGTGCCGGTGCCGCCGGTCGGCTGCTGCTGGGTGGCCGCCGTGCTCGGCGCGGCCGAAGCGGCGCCCGTCGCCGTACCGCCGCCGGTGCTGGTGCCGGTGGTTCCGCCCGCGTTCAGGGTGCACGGCGCCAGCGCGTCCAGGCCGGCCGGCCTGGCGGCCGTGCGGCCGATCGCCGTCGCGATCCGGTTCACGGTCGCCACCCGCTTGTCCTTGAGGGGCCCGAGGATCGCGTTGTTCACGAAGTTCGGCCCGCCCTGGCCCACCGTGTCCACCAGCCGCTTGCCGGCCTCCTGGATCTGCGTCCGGAGGAGCGCGAGGTTCCGGTGGACCTCGGCCTTCGCGGAGGCGGGGATCGCGGGCAGCTGCGAGGCGACGTCCGGGCAGGTGATGGTGGCGGGAGACGCGGCGAGGGTGCGCGCGTCGTTCGTGCCGTTGCTCTGGTCGGGCGTACCGGCGAGGGCCGAACCGGCGATGACCGCACCGGACAGCGCCACGGCGGCCGCACCGCCGACGAGTGCCACGCGACGCTTGTTGTACTTCGGGAGAGCCCTCGACATGCGGTTGCCTCACTTGGGTCGGAGGAGGGTTGACAATCACGGCGCCGGCGTTCAGGCATGGGTACGAGAAAGCGGTTTCGTTTGTTCAAACCCCCTTCACGAACCTCTGGCAGCGCCCGGAAGGCCCCCTGACCGGAGCGGGCTCGATTGACGAATCATGCAGACCTCTGCATAATCATGCACAGCAGGGGGATGTACGGGAGGAGCAACCCATGACCGAGCGCGTCGTACTCGCCTACTCCGGCGGGCTGGACACCTCCGTCGCCATCGGCTGGATCGCCGAGGAGACGGGCGCCGAGGTCATCGCCGTCGCGGTGGACGTCGGCCAGGGCGGCGAGGACCTGGACGTCATCCGCAAGCGAGCCCTGGCCTGCGGCGCGGTCGAGGCCGAGGTCGCCGACGCCCGGGACGAGTTCGCCGAGGAGTACTGCCTCCCGGCGGTCAGGGCCAACGCCCTCTACATGGACCGCTATCCGCTGGTCTCCGCGCTCTCCCGGCCGGCGATCGTCAAGCACCTGGTCGCCGCGGCCCGCAAGCACGGCGCCACCACGGTCGCCCACGGCTGCACCGGCAAGGGCAACGACCAGGTCCGCTTCGAGGCCGGCATCGTCGCCCTCGCCCCCGACCTGACCTGTATCGCCCCGGTCCGCGACTACGCGATGACCCGGGACAGGGCGATCGCCTTCTGCGAGGCGAAGCGCCTCCCGATCGCGACCACCAAGAAGTCCCCGTACTCCATCGACCAGAACGTCTTCGGCCGTGCCGTGGAGACCGGCTTCCTGGAAGACATCTGGAACGGGCCGATCGAGGACATCTACGAGTACACGCAGAACCCGGCGACCCCGCGCGAGCCCGACGAGGTGGTCATCACCTTCGCGCAGGGCGCCCCGGTCGCGATCGACGGCAGGCCCGTCACCGTCCTTCAGGCCGTCCAGGAACTGAACGAGCGCGCGGGAGCCCAGGGCGTCGGCCGGATCGACATGGTGGAGGACCGGCTGGTCGGCATCAAGTCCCGCGAGGTGTACGAGGCCCCGGGCGCCATCACGCTCATCACGGCACACCAGGAACTGGAGAACGTCACCGTCGAGCGCGAACTCGCCCGCTACAAGCGCCAGGTGGAACAGCGCTGGGGCGAACTCGTCTACGACGGCCAGTGGTTCTCCCCGCTCAGGCGCGCCCTGGACTGCTTCGTCGACGAGGCGAACCGGCACGTCACCGGAGACATCCGGATGACGCTCCAGGGCGGCCGCGCGGTCGTCACCGGCCGCCGCTCCGGCTCCTCCCTCTACGACTTCAGCCTCGCCACCTACGACACCGGCGACACCTTCGACCAGGCCGCGGCCAAGGGCTTCATCGACATCTACAGCCTGTCGTCGAAGATCGCCGCCAAGCGCGACCTGGCATAGATCTGCAAGGATCCGGTCCACCCTTCAACCCTCCCTAGGAGCAACGCAAGTGAGCAGCAACAGCGGTGACGTTCGGCTCTGGGGCGGCCGTTTCGCCGACGGTCCCGCCGAGGCCCTGGCGAAGCTGTCCGCGTCCGTCCACTTCGACTGGCGGCTCGCGCCCTACGACATCGCCGGTTCGCGTGCCCACGCGCGCGTGCTGCACAAGGCGGGCCTGCTCACCGCGGACGAACTGCAGCGCATGATCGCGGGCCTCGACCTGCTGGAGGCCGATGTCGCGGCCGGCTCCTTCGTGGGCACCATCGCCGACGAGGACGTCCACACGGCCCTGGAGCGCGGCCTGCTGGAGCGGCTCGGTCCCGACCTCGGCGGCAAGCTCAGGGCCGGCCGTTCCCGCAACGACCAGGTGGCCACCCTCTTCCGGATGTACCTGCGGGATCACGCCCGGGTGATCGGCGGCCTGGTCGCCGACCTCCAGGACGCCCTGATCGGCCTCGCCGAGGCCCACCCGGACGTGGCCATGCCCGGCCGTACCCATCTCCAGCACGCCCAGCCGGTGCTCTTCGCCCACCATGTCCTGGCCCACGTCCAGTCCCTGTCCCGGGACGCCGAGCGGCTGCGCCAGTGGGACGAGCGCACGGCCGTCTCCCCGTACGGCTCCGGCGCCCTCGCCGGCTCCTCGCTCGGCCTGGACCCGGAGGCGGTGGCGAGGGACCTCGGCTTCGAGCGCGGCAGCTCCGCGAACTCCATCGACGGCACGGCCTCCCGTGACTTCGTCGCGGAGTTCGCCTTCATCACGGCGATGATCGGGGTGAACCTCTCCCGGATCGCCGAGGAGGTCATCATCTGGAACACGAAGGAGTTCTCCTTCGTGACCCTGCACGACGCGTTCTCCACGGGCTCGTCGATCATGCCGCAGAAGAAGAACCCGGACATCGCGGAGCTGGCCCGCGGCAAGTCCGGCCGCCTGATCGGCAATCTGACCGGCCTCATGGCCACCCTCAAGGCGCTGCCCCTCGCCTACAACCGCGACCTCCAGGAGGACAAGGAGCCGGTCTTCGACTCCTGCGACCAGCTGGAGGTCCTGCTGCCCGCCTTCACCGGCATGATGGCCACCCTCACCGTCCATCGCGAGCGCATGGAGGAACTGGCCCCGGCCGGCTTCTCCCTCGCCACCGACATCGCGGAGTGGCTGGTCAAGCAGGGCGTCCCGTTCCGCGTGGCCCACGAGGTGGCGGGCGAGTGCGTCAAGGCGGCGGAGGCCGAGAACAAGGAACTGGACGAGCTGACGGACGAACAGTTCGCCAAGATCAGTGCTCACCTGACCCCGGAGGTGCGGACGGTCCTCAACGTCCCGGGCGCCCTGGCCTCCCGCGACGGCCGCGGCGGCACGGCCCCGAGCGCGGTCGCGATCCAGCTGGCCGAGGTGAAGGCGGACGTGGCGGATCAGCACTCCTGGGCGACCGCCCGACAGCGGGCCTGAAAGGGGCGCGGGGAACCGCGCGACCAGCCACGACGCGTCCGCACCCGCGACGACACCGCACCGCCCGAGTGCTGAGGCGAAGGTCGTCGCGGGTTACGTTGGTCAGAGCCGACCCGAAGCCGACCCGACGGAGCCCGCGATGCCCTTCGCCCGACTGGCAACAGCAACAACTCCCACCTGTCACATCGGCCTCGGCCTCGCCGCGGTCGGCCGTCCCGGCTACATCAACCTCGGCCGCGAGGAGGACCTCGGCGAGGACCGCAGCGTCGCCGCCCTCCGCGCCCGCACGCACGAACTCCTCGACGCCGCCTACGCCCAGGGCGTGCGCTACGTCGACGTGGCCCGCTCCTACGGCCGCTCCGAGGAGTTCCTCGCCGACTGGCTGGACTCCCGCCCCGAGGCCGCCGCCGACGTGGTCGTCGGCAGTAAGTGGGGCTACACCTACACCGCCGGCTGGTCCGCGGACGCCGAGACGCACGAGGTCAAGGACCACAGCGTCCAGACCTACGACCGCCAGCGGGCCGAGAGCGCCGAACTTCTCGACGGCCACCTCGACCTCTACCAGATCCACTCGGTGACCCCGGACAGCCCGGCCCTCACCGACAAGGAACTCCACGCCCGCCTCGCGGAGGCGGCGGCCGGCGGCCTCACCGTCGGCTTCTCCACGAGCGGCCCGGCCCAGGCCGAGGCCGTCCGTGCCGCCCTCGCCGTCACGGTCGACGGCGAGCCGCTCTTCCGTACCGTCCAGTCGACGTACAACGCCCTGGAGACCTCGGCAGGTCCCGCCCTCGCCGAGGCGCGCGACGCCGGACTGACGGTGATCGTGAAGGAGGGCATGGCCAACGGTCGGCTCGCCGCCCCGCACGCCCCTGACGCGCTGCGGGCCGTCGCCGAGGAGACCGGTCTCGGCTGCGACGCGGTGGCCCTCGCCCTCGTCCTGCGGCAGCCCTGGGCCGGTGTCGTCCTGTCCGGCGCGGCGACGCTCGGGCAGCTCGCGTCCAACCTGCACGCGGCCGCGGTCGACCTCGACGAGGACCAGCTGACCCGGCTCGCCGCCCTGGCCGAGGAGCCGCACGTCTACTGGGAGCGCCGCGGCAGCCTGCCCTGGCACTGACGAGACCCCCACGGCCAGCCCCTTGTGGCCCACACATGCCTAGTGTGAGACAGATCTGTCTCATGTGGGTTATTCTTGTCTCATGGCCCTCGACCGTGAGCAGGTGCTGCGCAGCGCAGCCGCGTTGCTGACCCGTAAATCCACCGCGACCATGGACGAGGTCGCCAAGGCCGCCGGCATCAGCCGGGCCACCCTGCACCGGCACTTCGCGGGCCGGGACGCGCTCGTCCGCGCGCTGGAGGCGCTCGGCATCGAGGAGTGCGAGGCGGCGCTGGGCGCGGCCCGCCTCGACGAGGGCCCGGCGGCCGACGCCGTGCACCGGCTGGTCCGCGAGATCGAACCGGCCGCCGGGCTGCTGGCCTTCCTCTACACCGAGAACCAGCTGTTCGAGGGGGAGCAGCAGAACCAGGGCTGGACCCGTATCGACGAGCGCATCGCCGCCCTGTTCCGGCGCGGCCAGCGAAGCGGCGAGTTCCGTATCGATCTCACTCCCGCCTGGCTCACCGAGGCGCTGTACGGCCTGCTGGCCTCCGCCGCCTGGGCGGTGACGGAGGGCAGGGTCGCGCCGAGGGACTTCACCCACATGATCGTCGAGCTGCTGCTCGGCGGTGCACGACGAAGAGAGGAATCATGACCAGCACCGTGCGGCCGGCGTTCGCCACGGAGACGGAGGGGAAGCGCCCGGGCCGCTGGCTGGCGCTCTCCGTCCTCGTGCTCGCCGTGCTGCTCGTGGCCGTCGACGCGACCGTCCTCGGCCTCGCCACCCCCTACATCAGCGAAGACCTCGAACCCTCCGGTACCCAGCTGCTCTGGATCGGTGACGTCTACTCGTTCGTCATCGCGGGCCTGCTGGTCTCCATGGGCAGCCTCGGCGACCGCATCGGGCGCAAGCGGATCCTGCTCGGCGGTGCGACGGCGTTCGGTGCGATATCCGTCCTGAACGCGTACGCGTGGAGCCCCGGGACGATGATCGCGGCCCGTGCCCTGCTGGGCGTCGCCGGCGCGACCCTGATGCCGGCCACCCTCGCCCTGATCCGCAACCTCTTCCACGACCCGCGCGAGCGCAGCCTCGCCGTCGGCATCTGGGGCGCCACCGCCTCCGCCGGCACCGCCGTCGGCCCGATCGCGGGCGGCTTCCTGCTCGAACACTTCTGGTGGGGGTCGGTCTTCCTGATCAACCTGCCGGTGATGGTGGTCCTGGTCCTCGTCGGCATCCGCACGCTGCCCGAGTCCCGCAACCCCGACCCCGGTCCCTGGGACCTGACGAGTGTCGTCCTGTCCCTGGTCGGCATGATCGCGGTCGTGTACGCGGTGAAGGAGGCCGCGACCCACGGCCTCACCGGAGTCACCGCGGGAACCGCCCTCCTCGGTGCCGCGGCCCTCTACGGCTTCGTCCGCCGCCAGCTCACCCTGCCCAAGCCGCTGCTGGACATGAGGCTGTTCCGCGGGCGCGGCTTCAGCGGCGCGGTCCTCGCCGACCTGCTGACCGTGCTCGGCATGTCGGGCCTGGTGTTCTTCCTCTCCCAGTACCTGCAACTGGTCCAGGGCAGACACCCGTTCGAGGCGGGCCTGGCCGAACTCCCCGCCGCCGTCGGCGCGGTGGCGGCGGGCCTGGTGGCCGGCCGGGTGGCCCGCCGCCACTCGGTACGGGCGGTGGTCTCCGGCGGCCTGGCGGCCGTCGGCGTGGCCCTCGCGGCCCTGACCACGCTCTCGCAGTCCACCGGCTACCCGGTCCTCGGCACCGCCCTCCTGGTGGTCGGTGTCGGCGCCGGCCTCTCCTTCACGGTCACGGCGGACGTGATCCTCTCCAGCGTTCCCAGGGACCAGGCCGGCGCCGCCTCGGCGGTCTCCGAGACGGCGTACGAACTGGGCGCGGCCCTGGGCATCGCCCTGCTCGGCTCGATCGTGACGGGCGTCTACCGCGGCTTCCCGGCCCCGGCGGGCACCCCGGCCGCCGCCCACGAATCCCTGGGCGCTGCGGTGCAGGCGTCGGCGGCCCTGCCCCCGCGGACGGCGAACGAGATGCTGGCGGCGGCCCGGGACTCCTTCGTCCACGGCCTGCACCTGGCCTCGGGCGCGGGCGCCGCGGTCCTCCTGGCGACGGCGGTGGCCGCCTGGTTCCTGCTGAGGGGGCAGGAACTGGAAGACACCCAGTCCGTGTGACGCCTCATCTGACGCCTCACTTCTGGTAGCCGAGCACCGTCATCATCCCGCTCTCCGAGTGGTACTGGTTGTGGCAGTGCAGCATCCACAGCCCGGGGTTGTCGGCGTCGAAGTCGAGCACCAGCTTGCGGTGCGGCAGTACGACCGTCGTGTCCTTCCGGGCCCGCTCCGAGTTCAGTCCGCCGACGGCGAAGGTGTGCCCGTGCAGGTGCATCGGGTGCCACATGTCGGTCGCGTTGACGAGCGTCAGCCGCACCCGCTCGCCGGCCCGTACCGCGTGCCGCTGCCGCACGTCGTACGCCTTGTGGTCGAATCCCCAGTCGTAGCGCTGCATCGAGCCCGTGATCCTGATCCGCAGTTCGCGGTCCGGCTTGCGCTCGTCCAGGCGGACCGAGTCGGCCGGCAGCAGCTGGCGGGCCGGCACGATCACACGGTCCAGTTCGGCCGGGCGGACATCCGGTGACGGAAGGTTTTTCCCCTTGTCCGTACGGAGGATCGCGAGTCCCTTGCCCGGCTTGCCCTCGGCGAGCGCGACGAGGGGGAAGACGCCGTCCTTGGCGGTGACCAGGACGTCGTACCGCTCGGCCATGCCGATGAGCAGGGCGTCGGTCGTCTTGTGCTGCACGGGGTAGCCGTCGGTGTGGGTGACGGTCATCGGGTGCCCGCCGAGCGCCACCCGGAAGGCCGTCTCGGAGCCCGCGTTGATGAGCCGGATCCGGATGCGGTCGCCCGGACGGCAGCGGAAGACGGACGGGTCGGTGCGCAGCCGCCCGTTGATCAGGTAGTGCGGGTAGGCGACGTTGCCGCCCTCGCCGTGCAGCAGGCTGCTGTGGGAGTCCCGCAGCACCCGGTCGGGGCCCAGGCCCTTCTTGGACTTCGGCGATGCCGGGGGCACGCTCGCCGACCGGTGCGGGCCCGGGCTGCCGGGGCCGGGGCCCATGCCCATGTGCATGTTCATCGCCATCGAGCCGCCGGGCTTGAGCTGGTCGAGCACGTGCTCGGGGCTGGAGCCGTCGATGTCGTCGACCCAGTCGTCCAGGACGACGATCCACTCCTGGTCGTAGGCGAGGGTCTCCTTCGGGTCGTCGACGACGAACGGCGCGTACAGGGCCCGGTCGGGCTGCATGCCGACGTGCGAGTGGAACAGGTAGGTGCCGGGGTGGGCGGCGACGAAGCGGTAGATGAAGTCCGTCCCCGGCGCGATGCTCGCCTGGGTCAGGTCCGGAACGCCGTCCATGTCGCAGCGCAGCCGCACCCCGTGCGCGTGCAGCGTGGTCTTGTCCTTCAGCCGGTTCTTGAGGGTCAGGCTCAGGACGTCACCGGCGGTGACTCGCACCAGCGGACCCGGAACCGACTCGTTGTACGCCCAGCTGTGCACCGACCGCCCGCCCAGGTCCAGCATGCTCTCGGCGGCGGTGAAGGTGACCATGCGGACGGGCCCGGAGCCGCGTTTCCGCTCGGTCGCGAGCACCTCTGGACCCGACGGATTGACAAACCCCTTGGGCCCCTGCGGGACGAACGCCGTCGTCCCGGCCGTCTGCTGCGGGCCGGAGCGGGACGGCGAGTCGGAGTCGGAGCAAGAGGCCAGTAGCCCCGCGCCGGCGGCAGCGAACGGAGCACGGAGCAGGGTACGCCGAGAAGGTTTCTGCATGTCTGAATAAGACATGCTGTGTGCTCATATGGCCGGTAAATGTGAAGGAACGACCGGAGTGTCGGCCCAGATTCCACCGCCAGGCGGACGTGGACGGATGTCAGGCGGATGGCAGACAGAAGGGCACGGACGCCTGGTCCGTGCCCTGCGCCGAAAGGGTGTCAGGCGGCCTTCGCCTTCGTGGCGTACATGTCCACGTACTCCTGCCCGGACAGCCGCATGACCTCGGCCATCACCGAGTCGGTCACGGCCCGCAGCACGTAGCGGTCCCGGTCCATGCCCTCGTACCGGGAGAACTCCATGGCCTCGCCGAAGCGGACGGTGACCTTGCCCGGCCGCGGGATGCCCGCGCCGCCCGGCTGCAGCTTGTCGGTGCCGATCATCGCGAACGGCACCACCGGCGCGCCGGTCATCAGCGTCAGCCGCGCGATGCCGGTACGGCCCCGGTACAGCCGGCCGTCGGGGGAGCGGGTGCCCTCCGGGTAGATCCCGAAGATCCGGCCCTCGTCCAGGATCCGCTTGCCGGTCATCAGCGCGGCGACACCACCGCTCGCGCCGTCCCGGTCCACCGGGATCATGCCGACGCCGGTGAAGAACCAGGCCATCAGCCGGCCCTTGAAGCCCTTCCCCGTGACGTACTCGTCCTTGCCGATGAAGAACACCTGCCGCCTGCTGACCAGCGGCAGGATCATCGAGTCGATGAACGTGAGGTGGTTGCCCGCCAGGATGACCGGACCGTCCCCCGGGATGTGCTCCACGCCCTCCACCTGGGGGCGGAACATCAGGCGCATGATCGGTCCGAGCACTGCCTTGATGAGCGCGAAGCGGGACAACGGGTCCTCCGATGTCGAGGGGCGATATGAGTCTGTGCAGGTGAGGACTTTACTCGCGGGTCCGTGGGGAGCGCACATCGGCTACGGCCGGTTCACCGAGGTCTTACGCACTGTTGACGCTGGTTTACCTGCGGTGCCGCCCGCGGGACAGCTTGCGGCCGGGCCGCGGCGATGTGACGGAAGTCGCCGACGGACCGTCATGGCGCGCCGCCCATCAGCCATACGGCGTCACCCGGCCGTTGGGCCGGCGGTCTCCCGTCGGTCACCACCGCAGCCCTACGATCGGCCGGCATCCAAGGGCGAAGGTCAGGAGAGCGCTCATGAACACGAACGACTCGAACGAGCGGATACAGGTGAACGGTACGACCGGACGGCGGGCCCTGCTCGGCGCCGCGGTGCTCGGTGCCGGCGGAGCGGTCCTCGGACTGCCCGGTGCCGCCAGAGCGGCCGAGGCGAAGCAGTCCGGCCACGCCCACGGCGGCCTGAAGAGCCTGCCGAAGCCGACGATCATCGGTCACCGCGGCGCCAGCGGCTACCGCCCGGAGCACACCTTCGGCTCGTACGACCTGGCCCTCGACCTCGGCGCCGACATAGTCGAGGCCGGCGACCTCGTCCCCACCAAGGACGGTCACCTGGTCTGCCGTCACGAGCCGGAGATCGGCGGCACCACGGACGTCGCCGACCACCCGGAGTTCGCCGACCGCAGGACCACCAAGGTCCTGGACGGCGTCCCCACCACCGGCTGGTTCACCGAGGACTTCACGCTCGCCGAGCTGAAGAGGCTGCGCGCGATCGAGCGCATCCCGGCCAACCGCCCGCACAACACGCTCTACAACGGCCACTGGGAGATCCCGACCTTCGAGGAGGTCCTCAAGTGGCAGGACGAGCAGACCCGCAAGCGCGGCAAGCAGGTCTGGATCTACCCCGAGACCAAGCACCCCACCTACTTCCGCAAGCTGGGACTCGGTCTTGAGGAGCGGGTCGCCAAGCTGCTGCGCAAGTACGGCAAGGACAGGCGGAACTCGCCGGTCATCCTCCAGTCCTTCGAGCCGACCAGCATCCAGCGCCTGAACACGCTGGTCGACAACCCGCTGGTCGTCCTGCTCTCCGCGGCGAACACCCAGCCCTACGACTTCGTCGCGACCGGCGACCCGCGCACGGTCGCGGACCTGATCACGCCGAAGGGCCTGCGGGAGATCGCCGGCTACGCGCAGGGCATCGGCCCGACCCTGGACCTGATCATCCCGAAGGACGCCAAGGGCGACTTCACCACGCCGAGCACGCTGGTCGCGGACGCGCACAAGGTGGGCCTGGTCCTGCACCCCTACACCATGCGCAACGAGAACCCCTTCCTGCCGCCCGCCTACCGCAAGGGCGGCGACGTCACCGCGTACGGCAACGTCTTCCCGGTCTTCCAGGCCTACTTCGAGACCGGCATCGACGGTGTCTTCTCGGACAACGCGGACACCGCGATCCTGGCCCGCGACGCCTTCGTCAACGACTGAGCGCCCGCCCCTCGTTCGGGGGGTGTTCCGGCCGCCCCGGCAACCTGTCCCGGGGCGGCCGCGTCGTTCCGCGTATGACGGACGACCTGGTGGCCGCCCTGGGCCCCCTGCTCACCGCCGAGGCCGCGGCCGAGGCGTATGCCTGCGGAAGCGACCCGGGCGACCTGGAACAGACCGTCTGGCTCCGCCTCCTGGAGCACCTGGAGACCCACGGGCCGCCCCGGGCACCCGAGGACTGGCTGCGCAGAGCCGTCCGCGCCGAGTCCCGCCGCACCCGCCGTACGACCCGCCGCGAACGTCCCTACGGCACCGAACCGGCCGACCGGGCCACCCCCACGCCCGAGTTGCTCGCCCTCGCCGACGCCCGTCACCGCGCCCTGCGCGAGGCGGTCGCCCGCCTCCCCGGCCGCTGCCCCCGTCTGGTGCAGGCGCTGCTCTCCCCGAAAGACCTGACATACCGGGAGATCGCGGGGGAGTTGGGTATCTCACAGGGCAGTCTGGGACCGGAACGTTCCAGATGTCTTGGTTGTCTGCGCCGATTGTTGACGCCGGAGGTTGCGCCCCGCGAAGCGCGGGGATAGGAGTGAGGACGACAGGCGATCAGGTGAGCGGGAGGCGTGCGCACATGGGCATGAGCGTGACCATCTCGGTGGCGACCGAGCAGGATGCAGAGCAGATCTTCAGGCTCCAGTACCTGTGCTTCCAGAGCGAGGCGGCGCTGTACGGCAACTACCGCATCGACCCGCTCGTCCAGAGTCTCGAGTCGGTCCGTCAGGAGCTCGTGTCCGACTGCGTCTTCGTCGCCCGGCTCGGCGAGGAGGTCGTCGGCTCGGTCCGCGGCTCGGTCACCGAGGACGGCGCCGCCGCCATCGGCAAGCTCTGCGTCCACCCCCGCCTCCAGGGCCACGGCATCGGCGCGCGGCTGCTGCGCGCGGCCGAGGGTGCGCTGCAGGAGGAGCGCGGCGCCAAGAGGTTCCGCCTTTTCACGGGTCACCGCAGCGAGAACAACCTCCGCCTGTACCGCAGGGTCGGCTACGAAACGGTAGGCACGTCGAAGGGCGCGGACGGCGTCCCGATGATCGTCCTGGAGAAGCCGGCCGGCACGTACGCGACGACGGCTTGATCGCTGGCCTGAGGGGCACGGGGAACTGCGCGACAAGCCGCGAGTCACCGGTGGTCGCGCACGCCCCGGCTCACGCCCCCTTGGCGTTCCTCCGCAACCAGTACAACGCGGAGACCGGCAACAGCACCGGAATGAACACGTATCCCATCCCGTAGTCCGACCACACGGTCGCGTCCGGGAACGCGGACGAGTCGACCAGGGTCCACGTACCCACGACCAACACCCCCGCGAGTTCGGCGGCGCAGCACACCTGCGCCGCCCTGCGCGCGGTCTCGCCGCCCCGCACCAGCGTGTACGTGATGAACGCGTACACCAGACCCGCGACCGCCGACAGCGCGTACGCGAGCGGCGCCCGGTCGAACTCGGTCGCGATCTGGTAAGCGGACCGCGACACCGCCCCGACGACCATCACGCCGTAGAACCAGACGAGAAGCGTGCCCGGCCCGCTGGTGAGCCGCCTCGGCTTCTCCTCCACGGTCGTCATCTCACCCTCCCCAGATGTCATAGAGCCGCACCTCCAGCACGGCCAGCACCACACCGCCCGCGGCGACCGTCACGGAGCCCCACCGGGTCCGCTCGGCCAGCGACATGAACCCCGCCGCCGGGACGCACGCGAAGGCGCCCAGCAGATACGCCACGAAGATCGTCGTACCCTGGGCCGGCTTGTCGCCCCCGGCCAGCAGGACGATCCCGGCCACCAGCTGGATCACCGCCAGCACCGACACCACGGCCATGCCGATGAAGTGCCAGTCCTTGGTCGGCTGGTCCCGGTACGCGGCCCAGCCGCACCAGGCGGCGAGCAGCAGTGCGGCGACCGCGGTCACCAGCAGCAGGGCATTGAGCATGCGGTGACCCTATTACGGCGTAAACGGGCCCCCGCCGTCGCCCCTGCCCTACGCCGTAGGGTCTGGACCATGACGATCCACGCACAAGCCCTGCTTTTCGACAACGACGGCACCCTGGTCTCCTCCCTCGAGTCCGTGGAGCGCTGCTGGACCCGCTGGGCGGCGGAGTACGGCGTCACCGAGGAGTACGCCCGAGTCGAACTGCACGGCAGGACCGCCGTGGCCATCGTCGCCGACCTGCTCCCCGCCCACCTCGTCCCGGAGGCCGTCGCCCGGATCGAGCAGCTGGAGGTGGAGGACGTGCCGGACGGCGGGGTCCGGCTGCTGCCCGGCACCACCGCCTTCCTCGACTCCCTGCCCGCCGACCGCTGGGCCGTCGTCACCTCCGCCACCCGCCGGCTCGCCGAGGCCCGTCTGGAGGCGGTCGCGATACGGCCCAAGACGCTGATAGCCGCCGACGACGTCACCCGCGGCAAGCCCGACCCGGAGCCCTACCTGCTCGCCGCCCGCCGGCTGGGCGTCGACCCGGCCCGCTGCGTGGTCTTCGAGGACGCCCCGGCCGGACTCCAGGCGGGCCGGGCAGCCGGAATGGCGACCGTGGCGTTGGCCACAACCCACCCGGCGCACGAGCTGGAGGCGGACCTCGTGGTGCGCGACCTCTCGGCCCTGTCGGCACTGGTCACCGACCACGTCGTCGAGATCTCCGCGCGCCGCTGACACGTGTCCGCCGCTGTCCAGGATGCGGACAGCGGCGGCTTGTCAGGACCATCGGTCTGGTTTACTGATCGCATGACCACGACGAGCGACCGCACCCCTGCGACCGAGGCGACCATGACGCCCGGTGCTCGTTGTATGTGTCGAATGTGCGCCTTCTAGAGGGCCCCCGCACCACCCCAGAGCCTCGCGCCCCGAAGCGAGCCGCCGCCGTGGCCTGTCCGTACGCCCTGCGCCGTATGTGACCCGGCTGCCCCGCGCACATTTTCCCTCCCGTACCAGGGCACACCCACGCCCGCGTACTCAACAGTGATGGAATCCCAGTGATCACCACAACGGGCCTGACCAAGGTCTACCGCACCCGCGGCCGCGAGGTCACCGCCCTCGACGGCGTCGATCTGCACGTCCGCGAGGGCGAGGTGTTCGGCGTGATCGGCCAGTCCGGCGCCGGCAAGTCCTCACTCATCCGCTGCGTCAACCTCCTGGAGCGCCCCACCGCCGGCACCGTCACCGTCGACGGCCGGGACCTCACCGCCCTCGCCGGACGCGGCCCGCGGGCCGGCCGGGAGCTGCGGCAGGCGCGCAGCCGTATCGGCATGGTCTTCCAGCACTTCAACCTGCTCTCCTCCCGGACCGTCCAGGACAACGTCGAGCTGCCGCTCGAAATCCTCGGCACGTCAGGGAAGGAACGTTCCCGCAAGGCGTTGGGGCTGCTCGACCTGGTCGGCCTCGCCGACAAGGCGAAGTCCTACCCCGCCCAGCTCTCCGGCGGCCAGAAGCAGCGCGTCGGCATCGCCCGGGCCCTCGCCGGCGATCCCAAGGTGCTGCTCTCCGACGAGGCCACCAGCGCCCTCGACCCGGAGACCACCCGCTCCATCCTGCAGCTGCTGCGCGACCTGAACCGGCAGCTGGGCCTGACCGTCCTGCTCATCACGCACGAGATGGACGTGGTGAAGTCGATCTGCGACTCGGCCGCCCTCATGGACAAGGGACGTGTCGTGGAGTCCGGGACCGTCAGCGAGCTGCTCGGCACCCCCGGTTCCGAGCTGGCCGCCGCGCTGTTCCCGGTCGGCGGGGAGGCCTCCGGCGACGACCGCACCGTCCTCGACGTCACCTTCCACGGCGAGGCCGCCACCCAGCCGGTCATCTCCCAGCTCTCCCGCACCTACAACATCGACATATCGATCCTCGGTGCCGCCATCGACACCGTCGGTGGCCTCCAGATCGGCCGGATGCGCATCGAACTGCCCGGCCGCTACGAGGACAACGTGGTGCCGATCGGCTTCCTGCGCGAACAGGGCCTGCAGATCGACGTGGTGGGCCAGGAGCCCGTGCTGGTGAAGGAAGGTGCCAAGTGACCTGGACGGACTGGTCTGCGATGCAGCCGCTGCTCTCCCAGGCGTGTGGGGACACGTTCTACATGGTCGGCTGGTCCACGCTGATCGCCGTCGTAGGCGGTCTCCCGCTCGGCGTCCTGCTGGTCCTCACCGACCGCGGCGGGCTGCTCCAGAACGTGCTGGCCAACAAGGTCATCGGGCAGGTCGTGAACATCGCCCGCTCGATGCCGTTCATCATCCTCATGGTCGCGCTGATGAACTTCACGCGCTCCGTCACCGGGACGACCATCGGCCGTGAGGCCGCCATCGTGCCGCTCGCCATCGGGGCGATCCCCTTCTTCGCGCGGCTGGTCGAGACGGCTGTCCGCGAAGTGGACGGCGGACTCGTCGAGGCCGTGCAGGCGATGGGCGGCAACACCTGGACCGTCGTACGCAAGGTCCTGGTGCCCGAGTCGCTGCCCTCGCTGATCTCCTCCACGACCACCACGATCGTCGCGCTCATCGGTTACTCGGCCATGGCCGGCACGGTCGGCGCCGGCGGTCTCGGCGACATCGCGATCCGCTACGGCTACCAGCGCTTCGAGACCCAGCTGATGTGGATCACGGTGGCGATCCTCGCCGTCGTCATCTCGCTCATCCAGTTCGCCGGCGACTACACGGCCCGCTCCCTGCACCGCCGCGGCGGGCAGTCCGGGCCGGCGCCGAGACTGCGGCTGCTGAAGGCCGCCGCGGTCGACGGCGAGGCCGCCTGAGCGCCTTCGGCGTCCCGCCAGATTTCCCCGCACCACCCACGCGGGGTCGCTCCACCCTTAAGGAAAGGCACTTTTCGTGCGTAACACCGCCAAACTCACCACTGCCGTCCTCGCCGCCGGAGCCCTCACCTTCGGGCTCACCGCCTGCGGCTCGGACAACGACTCCGCCTCCGGCTCCGCCGACCACAGCGGACCGCTCGTCGTCGCCGCGAGCCCCACCCCGCACGCCGAGATCCTGAACTACGTCAAGGACAACCTGGCGAAGAAGGCCGGACTCGACCTGGAGGTCAAGGAGTTCCAGGACTACATCGTCCCGAACACGGCGACCGAGGACGGCTCGGTGGACGCCAACTACTTCCAGAACCAGCCGTACCTCGACGACTTCAACAAGAAGCGCGGCACCCACATCGTGCCCGTCGTCACGGTGCACCTGGAGCCGCTCGGCCTCTACTCCCACAAGGTCAAGAGCGCCGACGCGCTGAAGAGCGGAGCGACCGTCGCCGTCCCGAACGACGCGGTGAACGAGGCGCGTGCCCTCAAGCTGCTGGCCGCCAACGGGCTCATCACCCTCAAGGACGGCGCCGGCAGCGAGGCGACCCCGCAGGACATCGCCAAGAACCCGAAGAACCTCCAGTTCAAGGAGGTCGAGGCGGCCCAGACCGCACGCTCCCTGGACGACGTGGACGCCGCGGTGATCAACGGCAACTACGCCATCTCGGCCGGTATCAAGCCCGCCAAGGACGCCCTCGTCCTGGAGTCCGCGAAGAACAGCCCCTACGGCAACTTCCTCGCCGTCAAGGAGGGCAACGAGAAGGACCCGCGGGTGAAGAAGCTCGCCAGGCTCCTCACCTCGCCGGAGGTCAAGAAGTTCATCGAGGACAAGTACCAGGGCTCGGTCATCCCGTCCTTCTGACCGTCTTCCCGACGGGCGGTGTACGTCTGTCCGACGGCACGTATACGGCGTAACGCCACGCACGGGGTCCACTCGCTCACCGCGGGCGGACCCCGTCGTGCCGTTCAGTGGTTTCATGCTGCATGCTGGGCAGTTCGCACGCCCTGCAGGATTTCCGAAGGTTACGGAGTGGCGCATGACTAGCACCTTCCCCAACATCTCCATCAGCACGGAGCGGTTGGTGCTGCGTCCCCTCGACGAGGACGACGTGCCCGCCCTGGCCGAGATGATGAACGACGAGCAGGTCGCGGCCTGGACCGACGTGCCCCAGCCGTTCACCGAGGACGCCGCCCGGCACTGGATCAGCGACTACGCCCCCGCCGAACGCACCGACGGCCGGGGCCTGGACCTCGCGGTCACCGAGTTCCTCACCCAGCGCCTGGTCGGCGTCATCCAGCTCACCAAGACCAACTGGCACATCCGGTCGACCGAGTTGTCGTACATCATCGCCCCCTGGGCCCGCGGTGAGGGCTACGCCTCCGAAGCCTCGCTCGCCACCGCCCACTGGCTCTTCGGCGACCAGAAGCTCGAACGCATCGAGATCCGCACCGCCGCGGACAACACCGCCTCCCAGCAGGTGGCCCAGAAGATCGGCGGTATCAGCGAGGGCGTGCTGCGCAACGCCTGCATAGTCCACGTGCGCGCCGACGACGGCACGTGGTCGGACGTGCGCACCGACTTCATCGTGTGGAGCCTGCTCCCGGAGGACCTGGAAGGCGCCGGCGAGGAGTTCGCCGAGAGCGGTGGC
This sequence comes from Streptomyces sp. NPDC059224, assembly GCF_042754285.1. NCBI lineage: Bacteria > Bacillati > Actinomycetota > Actinomycetes > Kitasatosporales > Streptomycetaceae > Streptomyces > Streptomyces sp. NPDC059224. The sequence goes on along the minus strand of NZ_JBHZAN010000016.1, from coordinate 101,161 downwards.
TTCACCTCCTGGAACTGACGCGGGCGGGACTCCTCCCGTCACCCGCCGGACAGCTCCACCAGGTACCCTCACGGAGCCCGCGCACGGGCCCTGGACCCTGACGACCTGCGACATCCCTGGAGACTGACGACGATGGCCGACCGGGTCACGGTGATCGGCTGGGACGGCTCGCCGCTGACCGCCGCGGGACGCGGCGCGCTGGGCGCCGCCACACTCGTCGCGGGCGCGGCGCACCATCTGGCTCTCCCCGAGGTGCCACCGGCCGCCGAGCGCGTCCGCCTCGGCAGCGTCGCCCTCGCCGCCCGCCGTATCGCGGGCCACCGCGGCACCGCGGTGGTGCTCGCCGACGGCGACCCCGGCTTCTTCGGTGTCGTACGGACCCTGCGCGCGCCCGAGTTCGGCCTGGAGGTCGAGGTCGTCCCCGCGGTGTCCTCCGTGGCCGCCGCCTTCGCCCGTGCCGGGATGCCCTGGGACGACGCCCAGGTGGTCGTCGCACACCGGCGCACCCTGCGACGCGCGGTGAACGTGTGCCGCGCCCATACCAAGGTCGCCGTCCTCACCTCGCCCGGCGCCGGACCTGCCGAACTGGGTCTGCTGATGGAGGGTGTCCACCGCACCTTCGTCATCTGCGAGGAACTCGGCACCGACCGCGAGCAGGTCAGCGTCGTCACCTCCGACAAGGCCGCCGACCACACCTGGCGCGACCCCAACGTCGTCATCGTCATCGGCGGGCCGTCCGCACCGGTGCCGGCGGGCGAGGGCGGCGGCTGGATCGCCGGCCGGGACCCGTCGGCCGGCCCGCGCGGCTGGGTGCAGCCCGACGCGGAGTACGGCGAGGGAGCCGCGCTCGGCGAAGGCGAAACGGATCTGCTGAGGGCCGCCCAACTCGCCCGGCTTGGCCCGCGGGTAGGGGACCTCGTCTGGGACATCGGCTGCGGCAGCGGCGCGTTCGCCACCGAGGCGGCGCGTGCCGGGGCCGCCGTCATCGCCGTCGACCGGGACCTGGCGGCCTGCGTCCGCAGCGACGCGGCCGGCCGCAAGTTCGGGGTCCAGTTCCAGATCGTGCACGGCGGCGCGCCCCACGTGCTGGAGAACCTGCCCGAGCCCGACGTCGTCCGGGTCGGCGGCGGGGGAGCGGCCGTGGTCACCGCGGTCGCCGACCGGCGCCCGCAGCGCATCGTCACCCACGCCGCCACCCGTGACGCGGCCGAACTCATCGGGCGCGACCTGACCGAGCACGGGTATCAGGTCGAATGCGCCCTGCTGCAGTCCGTCGAACTCGACACCAGGGCCTGGACGGAGACCGAGCGGAACGTCGCGTTCCTGCTCAGCGGGACATTGCCGCAGCGCGAAGCGTCTCGTTGAGAGGCGGTGGCCGGGCGAGGGGCGGGCCTGTCCGAGCGCGCCCCGTGATCCTGTTGTCGTACAGCGCGCGGTAGGCTGGCCGATCGCTGCACCGCACCGGTGGCCCGGACATTCGTTCGTCAATATCCGGAAAACGCGCTCCTTTTGGGGCGGGTGTGGTACTGCAGAAACCGGGGACGCGCAACGTGGCGCAGTCCACAGCGGGCTGTCGCGGATCACGCTGCCGTGACGGTCGAACGGCCGGGACAATGGCACTGAATGGCTTTGTCGCCTTTTCCGGCGGGTCGTTCGTGCCGCTGGGCACGCACGCTCGTTCTTCACTGCGGGACGGTCGGTGCGCCGCCCCGAGCGAGCTGGTCGTAGAAGGCACTAACCGATGGGCGAGGGGTACGCATGACGGACACCGGCCAGGTCCCGGGCGAGGGACTGCCGGAGAGCGCAGGCATGGTGGAACAGCCGGGCGTTCCCGAGCACGGCGCGTACACCTACCTCTCCGAGTCGCCCGCCGAGGACGAGGACCTGCTGCTCCCGGGCGCCCAGGGTGCCTGGGGCAACGAGGTGCCGCCACCGGCCCCGGAACCGGTCGTCGAGACCGTCCACGAGCCCGGCCCGCACGAGACGGACGGCCGCGACAGCGGCTCGGTCGACCTCACCGCCGTCCGGCTGCCCAGCTCGGTACCGGCGTCCCCGATCCTCTCCGTCCCGCACGACCCGACCGCGACCCCGGCCCCCCGCCGCCCGCTGCACCTCGGTCCGCCGATCCCCGACACCTCCGCCAGCCCGGTCCGCTCCCTCGCCGACCGCGGCCCGGCCGGCGCGCCGGCGACCCGGCAGCCCGGCCTGCCGACGGCCGGGCCCGAGTACCTGGACGCCCAGCCGCAGGGCGAGGCCACGCCGCAGCCCGCCGCGCCCTGGGGCGCACCGCAGACGGTCCCGCAGGCGGCGCCGGTGGCACAGGTGGCCGCACGGGCGCAGGCTGCCGAAACGGTTGTTCCGGCACCGGAGGCAGTGGCCTCCATGGCCGCCGCCGTCGCCGCTCCCGCGGCCTTCGCGCACGAGCACCTGGCGGCGGACGCCGCGGGCTTCACCGCACAGCAGCAGGCACCGGCGGGCCCCGGGACGTGGCCCGAGAACGCGTACGGCCCGCAGGGCGCGGCCCAGCCGGTCGACGGGAGCGTTCCGGCGCCCGTGGCCGAGCCGGTGGATCCGTGGGCCGCCGGGGCTGGGGCTCCGGGCGGTGCCCAGGGACCGGCTCCGGAGGCCGCGCCGGTGATCGCGGAGGCCCCGCAGGTCCCGCAGGCCGTGCACGCTCCACGGGCTCCGGAGATCCCGGAGGTTTCCCAGACGCAGGAGACCGCGCCCGCGCCCGGTGCGGCTGTCGACCCGGTGGCCGGGCCCGGGTCCGGGCCCGTCGCTCAGGCTCCGGGCCAGCTCGTGGACGCGGTACCACCGGAACCGGACGCCGCGGCCGAGCCGGCGCAGCCCGCAGTGGTCCAGCACGTGCCGCCGGTCGCGCCGGAGCCGCGGGTCCCGGAGCCTGTCGGGCCCGAGCACGCCGTGGAGACCGTCGCCTCCGAGTCCGTCCCGATGCCGGAGGCGGGCGGGGCCCACCCGGTCGCCGCCCCGGAAGCCGTCCCGGCCGAGGCCGGTCAGCCGGTGGTCACCCCCGCGGCCGCGCCGGCGCAGCCGCAGGAGGCCGCCGCCGAGGCGCCCGCCGCCGCGGCCCCCGCTGCGGTCGCCGACGCCCCGCAGCCGCCGGAGCCGTTCGCCGCCCCCGGGACGGAGCGGCCCGCGCCGGACGCCGTGACGACCGAGGCCCCCGGCGGGTTTCCCGAGGCGGCCGTCGTACCGCAGGCGGAGACCCCCGCCGCCCCCGAGCCGACTGAACCGCTGCCCGCCCAGCCGCTCGCCGGCCCCCAGATCCAGGGCACCCCGCCGAGCCCCGCGGCCCAGCCGGAGGAGACCCCGGCGGCCCAGGAGGCACTGGCCGGGGACGTTTCGCCGGAGCCCGCGCCGGACCAGTCCTTCGGTGAGTTCGTCGCCGTCGAGGGCCAGGTGCCGACCACACCGCACCTCGCCCCGACCCCGCCGCACCCGCTGGTCCTGCCCGCCCAGGACCAGGGCGAGAGCGTGCCGGAGCCCACGGCCACCGTCCCCGCGCCCCGCGAGGCCGAGCCCGGTCCGGTGGCGGAGCACCCGCTCGATGTCGTACAGCACGCGGAGGACCTGGAGACCAGGGCCGCCGACCAGGAAGAGAGCACGGCCGCCGTGGCAGAAGCACCCCAGTCCACCGGCCCGGCCGCGCCCGCCTACGACGACGCCGAGCGCGAGGCCGTGCTCAAGGTCATGCGCGAACGCCGTGACATCCGCAACGGCTTCCGCAGCGACCCCATCCCGCACGAGGTGCTGCTGCGCGTCCTGGAGGCGGCCCACACCGCGCCCTCCGTCGGCCACTCCCAGCCCTGGGACTTCGTGGTGATCCGGTCGGCCGACACCCGCCGTTCGATGCACGAACTGGCCATGCGCCAGCGCGACGCGTACGCCAAGTCCCTGCCCAAGGGCCGCGCGAAGCAGTTCAAGGAACTGAAGATCGAGGCCATCCTCGACACCCCGGTCAACATCGTGGTCACCGCGGACCCGACCCGCGGCGGCCGGCACACCCTCGGCCGGCACACCCAGCCGCAGATGGCGCCGTACTCCGCGGCCCTCGCCGTCGAGAACCTCTGGCTCGCCGCCCGCGCCGAGGGCCTCGGCGTCGGCTGGGTCAGCTTCTTCGACGAGCGCGAGATGGTCCGCGCGCTGGGCCTGCCCGAGCACCTCGAGGTCATTGCCTACCTGTGCGTGGGGTACGTCGACGAGTTCCCGGACGAGCCGGAGCTGATGCAGGCCGGCTGGTCCAAGCGGCGCCCGCTGTCCTGGGTGGTCCACGAGGAGACCTACGGCCGTCGTGCCCTGCCCGGCGAGGACCCGCACGACCTGCTCGCCGAGACCGTCGCCGGGATCCGCCCGCTGGACGCCAAGGCGCTCGGCGAGGCCTGGGAGCGGCAGAAGCGGATGACCAAGCCGGCCGGAGCGCTCGGCATGCTGGAGATCATCTCCGCCCAGCTGTCCGGTCTGTCCCGGCAGTGCCCGCCGCCGATCCCGGAGCCCGCGGCCGTCGCGATCTTCGCCGGCGACCACGGGGTGCACGCCCAGGGCGTCACCCCCTGGCCGCAGGAGGTCACCGCCCAGATGGTGGCCAACTTCCTCGGCGGCGGAGCGGTCTGCAACGCGTTCGCCTCCCAGGTGGGCGCCGAGGTGTGCGTGGTGGACGTGGGCGTCGCCTCCGAACTCCCCGCGACGCCCGGCCTGCTGCCCCGCAAGGTCCGTGCGGGCACGTCCGACATGACCACCGGCGCGGCCATGACCCGCGAGGAGGCCAAGCAGGCCATCGAGGTGGGCATCGAGACCGCCCGCGATCTGGTGGCGGCCGGCAACAAGGCCCTGCTCACGGGTGAGATGGGTATCGCCAACACCACGGCGTCCGCCGCGCTGATCTCCGTCTACACCGGGGCCGACCCCGCCGAGGTCACCGGCCGCGGCACCGGCATCAACGACGAGACCCTCGCCCGCAAGACCGAGGTCGTCCGCCGTGCCCTGGACCTCCACCAGCCGGACCCGGCCGACCCCATCGGCGTCCTCGCGGCGATCGGCGGCTTCGAACACGCGGCGATGGTGGGCCTGTTGCTGGGCGGCGCGTCCCTGCGTACGCCGGTGATCCTGGACGGCGTCAGCGCCGGCGCCGCCGCCCTGGTGGCCCGGGCGATCGCCCCCGAGGTCCTGGCCGCGTGCATCGCCGGCCACCGCAGCGCGGAGCCGGGCCATGTCGCTGCCCTCAACAAGCTGGGCCTGCGCCCCCTGGTCGACCTGGACCTGCGCCTCGGCGAGGGCACCGGCGCGCTGCTGGCACTGCCGCTGGTGCAGAGCACCGCGAGGGCCATGCACGAGGTGGCCACGTTCGACTCGGCGGGCGTGACCGAGAAGTAGGGGCCGCCGGGCACCGCGGTTCCGGGGCCCGGCCACGGGGCCGGTGGCCGCGGGACGGCCATGCCGGTTCCCTGGTGGCTGAGCGGTGGTGGTGGGGGGGGGGGGCGCGCGCGCGCGGGCGCGCCCCCACCGGCTCAGGCCGCCAGTACCTTCTCCAACGCCCCCAGCGCCGAGCGCAGTTCCTCCGCGGTGACGGTGAGCGGCGGGGCCAGCCGGATCGTCGAGCCGTGCGTGTCCTTGACGAGGACGCCCTCGCGCATCAGGCGTTCGCTGATCTCGCGCCCGGTGCCGATCGCCGGGTCCACGTCGACGCCCGCCCACAGTCCGCGGGAGCGGAACCCGACCACGCCCCGGCCGGTCAGCTCCGTCAGACCCTCCCGCAGCACCACGCCCAGCTCGGCCGCCCGGCGCTGGAACTCGCCGCCCTCCAGCAGCTCGACCACGGCCGTGCCGACCGCGGCGGCGAGCGGGTTGCCGCCGAACGTCGAGCCGTGCTCGCCCGGCCGCAGCACACTCATCACCTCGCGCCGGGCCACCACCGCCGACACCGGCACGATCCCGCCGCCCAGCGCCTTGCCGAGCAGTACGACGTCCGGGACGACGCCCTCGTGGTCGACGGCGAGGGTACGGCCGGTGCGGCCGAGGCCGGACTGGATCTCGTCGGCCACGAACAGGCAGCCCGCCCGCCGGGTCAGTTCGCGGACCCCGGCCAGATAGCCGTCGTCGGGGATCACGACCCCCGCCTCGCCCTGGATCGGCTCGATCAGCACGGCGGCCGTCGTCTCGTCGACCGCCGCCTCCAGCGCGGCCAGGTCGTTGTACGGCACGATCCGGAAGCCCGGCGTGAACGGGCCGAAGCCCGCGCGGGCGGTCTCGTCGGTGGAGAAGCTGACGATCGTCGTCGTACGGCCGTGGAAGTTGTCCGCCGCCACGACGATCGTGGCCCGGTCGGCCGGGACGCCCTTCACGTCGTAGGCCCACTTGCGGGCCACCTTGATGCCGCTCTCCACCGCCTCGGCGCCGGTGTTCATCGGCAGCACCATGTCCATGCCGGTCAGCGCGGCCAGCCGCTCCGCGAACCCGGCGAGCCGGTCGTTGTGGAAGGCCCGGGAGGTGAGGGTCAGGCGGTCCAGCTGGCGGTGGGCGGCCTCGATCAGAGCCGGGTGGCGGTGGCCGAAGTTGAGCGCCGAGTAACCGGCCAGCATGTCGAGGTAGCGGCGCCCCTCGACGTCCTCCACCCAGGCGCCCTCGGCGCGGGCGACGACCACGGGCAGCGGGTGGTAGTTGTGCGCGAGGACCGGCCCCTCGGCCTCGATCAGCTCGGCGGAGGTACGGGTGTGCGCGGGTGCGGTCATCGATGACTCTCCTCGGACCTCAGCGGATTTCCTGGGTGCAGCACTTGATGCCGCCGCCTGCCTTGTGGAACTCGGACAGGTCGACGGGGACCGGTTCGTAGCCGTGGTCGGCGAGCCGGGAGGCCAGCACCTCGGCCTGCGGCGCGATGAAGACCCGGTGGCCGTCGGAGACGGAGTTCAGCCCCCAGGCCATGGCGTCGTCGCGGGTGGCGAGGACCGCGTCCGGGTAGAGCCGGCCGAGCACCTCGCGGCTGCCGCTGGAGAAGGCCTCGGGGTAGTAGCAGACGTTCTCGTCGTCCAGGACGAACAGCGCGGTGTCCAGGTGGTAGAAGTACGGGTCCACCAGGGTCAGGCTGATCACCGGGTGGCCGAAGAACTCCTGCGCCTCGCGGTGCGCCTCCCGGGTGGTGCGAAAGCCCGTGCCGGCGAGCAGGTAGCGGCCCGTCCAGACCAGGTCGCCCTCACCCTCCACCACCGAGCCGGGACGGTACACGTCATAGCCGGCGGTCTTGAACCAGAGGTCGTAGTGGGAGGACTCGGGGCGCCGCTCGGGCGCGTGGAACAGCGAGCCGAAGACCCGGCCGCCGACGACGACCGCGGAGTTCGCGGCGAAGACCATGTCGGGCAGGCCGGGGACCGGCTCCAGGTGGTCGACCGTGTGGCCGTGGGCGCGGTAGGCGCTGATGAGCGCGGTCCACTGCTCATGGGCGAGGTCGACGTCGACCCTGGTGTCGGGGTTCATCCAGGGATTGATCGCGTACTGCACGGCGAAGTGTCTGGGTTCGCAGACGAGAAAGCGCCGGACGCGCGGCACACGGGTTTCGGCCACAGAGGTGTTCCTCCGCTTTCCTGCGGTGTCGACGAGGGGTGAAACCAAGGTAGAAAGCGTCGGATACGGTGGACAAGCAATGGATGTTGCGTGTCTGCGCAGGAATGCTGCGTCTTCGATCATACGAACGCAGCATCGGTGCGTTTACCCGGGTCCGCCCCCGGGCGCCTGGGGTGCCGCGTGGGTCGCGCCGGCCTCCGGGCTCTCCGGGAGCAGGTGCGACAGCACCATCACACTGATCGTCTTCCGGATGAACGGCTCCACCCGGATGCGTTCCAGCACCTCCTCGAAGTGGTCCACGTCCCGGGCGCGGACGTGCAGCAGGGCGTCCGCTCCGCCGGTCACCGTCATGGCCGCGGTGATCTCCGGATGGTTGCGGACCACCTCGGCGAGCCGCCGGGGCGGGGCCGCGCCCTCGCAGTACACCTCGACGTACGCCTCCGTCCGCCAGCCGAGGGCCGAAGGGGTGACGGTGGCCGTGAACCCGGTGATCACACCGGTCTCGCGCAGCCGGTCGACCCGACGCTTCACGGCCGTCGCGGACAGTCCGACGGCCGCGCCGATCTCGGCGAAACTGGTCCGCGCGTTCGCCATCAGCGCGGTGGTGATCTTCCGGTCGAGATCGTCGAAGGGGGCGGTGCCGCTGTTCATGTCCGCACTGTATCCACGGCACGGAGCACTTCAGGAGCGCCACCTCCGGTGGTCCCCGGGACGCGGACGGCCACGTCCGGTACATGTCCAGCGCCCCGGTCCGCCGCCTACACTCCGTTCATGCTGCGCGCCCTCGCCGTCGACGACGAACGCCCCTCGCTGGAGGAGCTCCTCTATCTGCTGAACGCCGATCCGCGCATCGGCAGCGTCGAGGGCGCCGGGGACGCCACCGAGGCGCTGCGCCGCATCACCCGCGCCCTGGAGTCCGGGCCCCACGGCCCCGAGGCCGTCGACGTCGTCTTCCTGGACGTGCAGATGCCCGGCCTGGACGGCCTGGAGATGGCCAGGCTGCTCACCGGTTTCGCCCGGCCCCCGCTGGTCGTGTTCGTCACCGCCCACGAGGACTTCGCGGTGCGGGCCTTCGACCTCAAGGCGGTCGACTACGTCCTGAAGCCCGTGCGGAAGGAACGCCTGGCGGAGGCGGTACGCCGGGTCGCCGAACTGCGCGGAGCCGCACCGCACATACCCGTGCACGAACCCGACCCGGACCAGCTGCCGGTCGAACTCGGCGGTGTCACACGGTTCGTGGCAGTCGACGACATCACCCACGTCGAGGCCCAGGGCGACTACGCCCGCCTGCACACCGAACGCGGCAGCCACCTGGTGCGCATCCCGCTCTCCACCCTGGAGGACCGCTGGCGCTCCCGCGGCTTCGTCCGCATCCACCGCCGTCACCTGGTCGCCCTGCGCCACATCGGCGAACTCCGCCTGGACGCGGGCACGGTGAGCGTGCTGGTCGGCGGCGAGGAACTCCAGGTCAGCCGCCGCCACGCCCGCGAGCTGCGGGACCTGCTGATGAGGAGGGTCTGACGGTGCCCACCGACCCCGCCGAGCGCCGGGTCACCGTCACCGGCCCGCCCCGCCGCAGCCGCCGGGCCCGCCGTGGCTCCGACTACTGTCGCGCGCGCACCGAGATCGACGAACAGACCACCCTCGGCCACACCTACGTCCGCTCCCTCATGCGCTCCCAACTGCGCGTCGCCGTGGTCGTGTTCACGGTCCTCGTGCTGCTCGTCGGCCCGCTTCCGCTGGTCTTCGCCGCCGCGCCGCAGACCCGCCGCCTGGAGTGGCTGGTGCTCGGCTTCTGCCTGTACGCCCCGCTGATCCTGCTGGCCCGCTGGTACGTGCGCCGCGCCGAACGCAACGAGGAGGACTTCGTCCGCCTCGTCGAGGACCGATGAACTCCCGTCCCGAAGAGGCCGGATGAACTCCGGTTACGCCGTCCCGGCCGTCGCCCTCGTGGTCGTCGCGACCGTCCTGGTCGGCGCCTTCGGCCTGCGCATATCCCGGACCACATCCGACTTCTACGTCGCCTCCCGCACCGTCGGCCCCCGCCTCAACGCGGCCGCGATCAGCGGCGAGTACCTCTCCGCGGCTTCCTTCCTGGGCATCGCCGGACTCGTCCTGGTACAGGGCCCGGACATGCTCTGGTACCCGGTCGGCTACACCGCCGGCTATCTGGTCCTGCTGCTCTTCGTCGCCGCCCCGCTGCGCCGCTCCGGCGCCTACACCCTCCCGGACTTCGCCGAGGCCCGGCTCGCCTCGCAGCCGGTACGACGGCTGGCCGGGGCGTTCGTCGTCGGCGTCGGCTGGCTCTATCTGCTGCCCCAACTCCAGGGCGCCGGACTGACGCTGACGGTACTCACCGGCGCCCCGGACGCGCTGGGCGGGCTGATCGTCGCCGTGGTCGTGGTGGCCACCGTCGCCGCCGGCGGCATGCGCAGCATCACCTTCGTGCAGGCCTTCCAATACTGGCTGAAACTCACCGCCCTGCTGGTCCCCGCGCTCTTCCTCGTCCTCGCCTGGCAGGGCGACGGCGCCCCCACGCACGCCTTCGACGAACCGGCCGCCTTCCGCGACCAGCGCACCGTCGCCGTCCAGGACACGCTCGACCTGAAGCTCGACGGCCCCCTCACGGTCACCGTGACGGGCAAGGTCGACGGCCGCCCGCACCGGGACGCGAGGGTCACCCTCCCCGAGGGCACCCACCACATCACCGCCGGCACCCGCCTGACCTTCGCCAAGGGCACCCGGGTGCCCGCCACCGACCGCGGCACCAACGGAGGCATGTCCACCTCGCTCGCCGAGAGCCGCGAGGAGCGCCCGCTGTACGCCACGTACGGGCTGATCCTCGCCACCTTCCTCGGCACCATGGGGCTGCCGCACGTCGTCGTCCGCTTCTACACCAGCCCGCACGGCGTCGCCGCCCGCCGCACCACGGTCGCCGTGCTCGCCCTGATCGGCCTCTTCTACCTGCTGCCGCCCGTGTACGGCGCCCTCGGCCGGCTCTACACCCCCGAGCTCACCCTCAACGGCAACGCGGACGCGGCCGTCCTGCTGCTGCCCGACCGGATCATCGGCGGCCTCGGCGGGGACCTCCTCGGCGCCCTGGTCGCCGGCGGCGCCTTCGCCGCGTTCCTGTCCACCGCCTCCGGACTGACCATGGCGGTCGCCGGCGTCCTCACCCAGGACGTCCTCCCGGCGCGCGGCGTACGGCACTTCCGGCTCGGGACCGTGCTGGCCATGGCCGTACCGCTCGCGGCCAGCGTGATCGTCGGCGGGCTGCCGGCCGCGGACGCCGTGGGGCTCGCCTTCGCGGTGTCCGCCTCCTCCTTCTGCCCGCTGCTGGTCCTCGGCATCTGGTGGCGGCGGCTGACCCCGCCCGGCGCGGCCGCCGGGATGCTGGTGGGGGGCGGCTCGGCGTTCTGCGCGGTGGCCGCGACCATGGCGGACTTCCCGGGCGCCGGGAACCTGCACGCCCTGCTCGCCTGGCCCGCCCTCTGGTCGGTGCCGCTGGGCTTCCTCACCATGATCCTGGTCTCCCTGGCGACGCCGGGCCGCGTCCCGGCGGGCACGGCCGCGATCCTGGCCCGCTTCCACCTCCCCGAGGAACTGCGCGCGGAGGTGAAGGCGTGACCGGGTTCCTGGCCGGCCTCCTGGTGGCCGTCCTCCCGCTGCTGGCCGCCGGCTTCTGGCTGGGCCGGCGCACCGCACGCCCCGAGAGCCTCGGCGGCCTCGGCACCCCCGTCGAACACGCCACCTTCGAGACCCTGCACACCGCCTCCCTCGCCGCGCCCCCGCTGCGCGCTGGCCTGACCGAGGAGACCGCCCGCCGTTCGGCCCGCCGGCTGCGCACCCTGCTCGGCACCGACGCCCTCTGCCTCACCGACCACGAGAACCTGCTGGTCTGGGACGGGGTCGGCGGCCACCACCGCACCGAGATCATGGAGCGTCTCGCCGGACCGCTGGAGTCCGGCCGCGGCGAGGCCTTCCGCCTGCACTGCGAGCAGCCCGACTGCCCGGTCCGGTGGGCGGTGGTCGCGCCCCTCACCGTCGACGACCGCGTCCACGGCACCCTGGTCGCCTGCGCCCCGCGCGAGTCAGCCGTGCTGGTCCGCGCGGCCGGCGAGGTCGCCCGCTGGGTCAGCGTGCAGCTGGAACTGGCCGACCTGGACCGCTCCCGCACCCGGCTCATCGAGGCGGAGATCCGCGCCCTGCGCGCCCAGATATCCCCGCACTTCATCTTCAACTCACTCGCGGTGATCGCCTCGTTCGTGCGCACCGACCCCGAGCGGGCCCGTGAGCTCCTCCTGGAGTTCGCCGACTTCACCCGCTACTCGTTCCGCAGGCACGGCGACTTCACCACCCTCGCCGACGAACTGCACGCCATCGACCACTACCTGGCGCTGGTCCGGGCCCGCTTCGGCGACCGCCTCACCGTCACCCTCCAGATCGCCCCCGAGGTGCTGCCGGTGACCCTTCCCTTCCTCTGCCTGCAGCCCCTCGTCGAGAACGCCGTCAAGCACGGCCTGGAGGGCAAGACCGGCACCTGTCACATCCAGATCACGGCCCAGGACGAGGGCGCCGAGGCCCTGGTCGTCATCGAGGACGACGGCAGCGGCATGGACCCGGGACTGCTGCGCCGCATCCTCGCGGGCGAGACCAGCCCGTCCGGCGGCATCGGCCTGTCCAACGTCGACGACCGGCTCCGCCAGGTGTACGGCGACGACCACGGCCTCGTCATCGAGACCGCCCCCGGCGCCGGCATGAGGATCACCGCCCGGCTGCCCAAGTACCAGCCCGGCGTGCACCCGGCGGCGCGCCTCACCCCCGAGTGACCGCTCGGCCCGTCAGCCGCTCTGGGTGACCACCATCGCGAGCGTCAGCAGCCCGAGCACCACCCACCCGAACCAGAGCCAGCCGTTGCTGCCGAGCGCCACCGTGTAGGCCGTGACGACCACCAGCCCGCTCACGGTCAGGACCCCCATCGCCTTGGTGGAACCGTTCGAGCCGTTCGCAGAACCGGGCATCGCGACACCCTCCTCGTGGTCCGACTCCCTCCATGGTGCCCCGGTTCCGCTCCGGGCGGGACGGGGCGGCTGAGAACAGTGCGCGCGGCGGCTCAGGTCTTGCGCGTGTTGAGCGAGGCCAGATACGCGTTGTAGGCCTCCAGCTCCTTGTCGCCGTCCCGGTCCGCGGCGCGGTCGGTGCGCCGTGCCTGCCGCTGCTCGGAGCCGTACCACTGGAACAGCAGGGCGATCAGCACCAGCACGGAGGGGACCTCGCTGAAGGCCCAGGCGATACCGCCGGCCGCGGTCTGGTCGGAGAGCGCGTCGATACCGAGCGAGGCGGGCGGGTTCTTGAAGGTCTCGACCATCGGCTCCGACGCCATCATCAGCGCGATACCGAAGAAGGCGTGGAACGGCATGCCCGCGAAGAGTTCCAGCATCCGCATCAGATATCCCGGCCGGTGCGGTCCCGGGTCGACGCCGATGATCGGCCAGAAGAAGACGACGCCGACGGCCAGGAAGTGCACCATCATCGCGACGTGCCCGGCCTTCGACCCCATCAGGAAGTCGAACAGCGGGGTGAAGTAGAGCGCGTAGAGGCTCGCGATGAACAGCGGGATCGTGAAGGCGGGATGGGTGATGATCCGCATGTACCGGCTGTGCAGCAGGGCCAGCAGCAGCTCACGCGGTCCCTTCCGCCCCTTCCCGGCGACGGGCAGCGCGCGCAGCGCCAGGGTCACCGGCGCGCCCAGCAGGATCAGGATGGGCGAGAGCATGCTGATGACCATGTGCTGCACCATGTGCACGCTGAACATGACCATCCCGTAGTCGTTCAGCCCGGTGCACATCACCAGCATGATGGTGAGCACGCCGACGACGAACGACACCGTACGACCGGCGGACCACGCGTCCCCGCGCCGCCGCAGCCGCACCACACCCCACCCGTACAGGGCGAGCCCCGCGACACAGGCCACGAGGAAGAAGGGATCCGCCGACCACTCCAGCCCCCGCCCCAGCGTGAACGGCGGCAAGTCCATGGTCATGCCGTGCCCGCTGTGATCCATCCGGCGGCTCCTGATTCGTGGGGGGTTGTACGTTTCTGCCGCCCCAAGACTAGAACCGGCCGCGGGCACCGCTACGACCGGGGGCACCACATCGTCCCGTCAGGGGTGCGGGGAACTGCGCGACCTGCCACAACTCACCCGCACCCGGCACGCGGCCGTGAGCCCTACAGCACCGTCTCCGCCTCGTCGTACCGCTCCACGGGAACCGTCTTCAGCGTCTCCACCGCCTCGGCGAGCGGCACCATCTCGATGTCCGTCCCCCGCAGCGCGGTCATGTGACCGAACTCCCCGCGATGCACGGCCTCCACCGCATGCCACCCGAACCGCGTCGCCAGCACCCGGTCGTACGCCGTCGGCGTGCCACCGCGCTGCACATGCCCGAGGATGACCGGCCGCGCCTCCTTGCCGAGCCGCTGCTCCAGCTCGACGGAGAGCTGCCGGGCGATCCCGGCGAACCGCTCGTGGCCGTAGATGTCCTTGCCGCCCTCGTCGAAGGCCATCGTGCCCGTCTTCGGCTTGGCACCCTCCGCCGCCACCACGATCGCGAACCGCTTCCCGGCCTCGAACCGCTCGCCGACCCGGCGGGCCAGCTCCTCGATGTCGAAGGGGCGCTCCGGTACGACGATGGCGTGGGCGCCGGCCGCCATGCCGGAGTGCAGGGCGATCCAGCCGGTGTGCCGGCCCATGACCTCGACGACGAGGACCCGCTGGTGGGACTCGGCGGTGGTCTTCAGCCGGTCGAGTGCCTCGGTGGCCACACCCACGGCCGTGTCGAAGCCGAAGGTGACGTCGGTGACGGCGATGTCGTTGTCGATGGTCTTCGGCACGCCGACGATCGGCAGACCCGCGTCGGACATCAGCCGGGCCGCCTTCAGCGTGCCCTCACCGCCGATCGGGATGATCGCGTCGAGGCCCAGCTCGGCGACATGGCCCCTGGCCCGCTCCACGCCGTCCCGCAGGTGCGAGGGCTGGACGCGTGAGGAGCCGAGGATCGTGCCGCCACGGGCCAGGATGCCGCCCACCGCGTCCAGATCGAGCTTGAGATAGTCGCATTCCAGGAGGCCCTTCCAGCCGTCCCGGAAGCCGATGACCTCGTCGCCGTGGTCGGCGACGGCGCGGTGCACGACGGACCGGATGACGGCGTTCAGGCCGGGGCAGTCGCCGCCGGACGTGAGGACACCAATGCGCATAGCCCGAAACAACCTTCTTCACGTGGGCCGGAGACCGGACCACGCTGTCCGGCTGACATCGCCGTCACCCTACCGGCGGGAGGGGGTCCCGCCGTACCGGGCGTCCGCCTGCTGGACGCGCCCGCACATGTGAGCGGACACCCTGTCAGGCGGGCCCGGAATCCACCTCTGCGGTACAGCTCAGGCGGGCTGCTCGGCGGCCGCGATGCGCTCGTTGCGGAGCGCCTCGTACCACCGGTCGTCGATCGGCGGCAGCGCGTTCACGTCGAGTGCCAGCTTCAGCAGCAGGTCGGCGATGAGAGGGTTGCGGGCGAGTACCGGCCCGTGCATGTACGTGCCGAAGACGGTGTCGTTGTACGCGCCCTCGGTGCCGTCCCCGGTGCCGTTGCCCTTGCCCAGCCTGACCCGGGCGAGCGGGCGGGCGGTGGGACCGAGCTGGGTGACGCCCTGGTGGTTCTCGAAGCCGGTCAGCGGGGGCAGGCCGAGCCGCGGGTCGATGTCGCCGAGGACGTCCCCGACGCACCGCTCCCCGGTGCCGCGCACGGTCGTCACGTCGAGCAGGCCGAGGCCCGGCTCGCGCTGGCCCAGGTCGTTGACGAACTCGTGCCCGAGGATCTGGTAGCCGGCGCACACCGAGAACACGATCGCGCCGTTCTCCACGGCCCGGTACAGGTGCCCGTCGCGGCGCAGCCGCTCGGCGGCGAGCCGCTGCGGACGGTCCTCACCGCCGCCGATCAGGTA
Source organism: Streptomyces sp. NPDC059224 (assembly GCF_042754285.1). Taxonomy (NCBI): domain Bacteria; kingdom Bacillati; phylum Actinomycetota; class Actinomycetes; order Kitasatosporales; family Streptomycetaceae; genus Streptomyces; species Streptomyces sp. NPDC059224. Next base: position 85,591 of record NZ_JBHZAN010000016.1, on the reverse strand, counting down.
GATGTCGCCGGAGGTCGGGATCGGCTGGTCGCTGCGCACGTCGAGGCGGGCCACGTCGAGACCGCGCTGCCGGGCCCGGCGCTCCACGACAAGCGCGTTGCCCTGGTCGCCGTAGGTACTGAGCAGATCCGGGTAGATCCACACCAGCCGCAGTTGGTTGTCGCTCATCAATGATCGTCCTTCGGGGTCAGTCAGTTGCCGACGCGGCGGCGCAGATCCTGGAACGCGGTGTAGTTCGCGATGACCTCGATCCGGCCCGGCGGGCACATCTGCACGGCCTGGTCGAGGGAGTCGCAGACCTGGAAGTGCTGGTTCGCGACCTCCAGCCGCACCGCGAGGTCGAGCTTGCGGTCGCCGAGCACGAAGATCGGGTGGCCGGTGAGACGGGTGTAGTCGACGTCCCACAGCCAGGAGGTGTCGGTGCCGTCCGCGCCGCGTGCGTTCACGGAGAGGATCACCGGGGCCGGCGGCGGGTCGATCAGCGAGAAGGTCTCCAGCCAGCCGGCCGGGTTCTTCGCGAGGAGCAGCCGAAGGTCACGTCCCTGGAACTGCACGACGTCGTACCGTCCCGCGACGGCCTGCACCTGGTACATGCGCTCCAGGGCGACCTGCGGCGGCACCCCGAAGACGGCGGCGACGGCGGCCGAGGAGGCGGCGTTGGCCTTGTTGGCGCGTCCCGGCAGCTGGAGGTGGATCGGCCAGGCGGACCCGTGCGGGTCGAGGACGTGGTCCCCGGACAGCACCCAGCTGGGGGTCGGCCGCCGGAACCCGCACTCACCGCAGAACCAGTCGTCGCCCGGGCGCTGCATCACACCGCCGCAGGACGGGCAGGACCAGGCGTCGTCCTTCCACATCTGCCCGGCGGCGACCCAGACCACGTTGGGGGAGGAGGACGCGGCCCACACCACCAGCGGGTCGTCGCAGTTCGCCACGATGACGGCCTTCGAGCCGGCCAGGCCCTCCCGCCAGTTCTCGGCGAGCATCCGGGTCTCGGCGGCCCGGTCGAGCTGGTCGCGGGAGAGGTTCAGCAGCGCGATGCACTTCGGGTCGGTGTCCCGGGCCACCCCGGCGAGGTACTTCTCGTCGACCTCGATGACACCGAACTTGGAGTCGGAGCCGCCGGCCAGCGCCGAGGTGATGCCGGCGGGCATGTTGGCGCCGAGCGCGTTGGAGACGACCGGCCCCGCGGCCTTGAGCGCCTCGGCGATGAGCCGGGTGGTCGTCGTCTTGCCGTTGGTCGCCGAGACGAGCGTGACGTCCAGGTTCTGGGCGAGCCGGGCGAGAAGGTCGGGGTCGAGTTTGAGTGCGACCCGGCCGCCGATCACGGATCCGCTGCCGCGTCCCGCGGCACGGGACGCCGCCGCGACCGCCTTGCCGGCGGTCACGGCGATCTTGGCCCGCGGCGTGAGCGGGTCCGAGTTGCCTGCCATCAGTTCTCGATCCTCCTTGACTACGCGCCGCGCATCAGCCATCCGGCAACGTGGTGTGCACCTCAGCCTATCGAGATCTATTCGCACACCCGAATTCCGGCCCTCGCCTGCGCGGCGGGCGGGGGCTGATCGAACCGTACCCTTGCGGCCATGCGACAAGGTTCCATTCCGGGCGCCCGCGGGCGGGTCCGGCCCCTCACCCTGCTCGGTGACCCCGTGCTGCACACCCGCTGCGCGGAGGTCACCGATTTCGGTCCCGAACTCTCTCGTCTGGTGGAGGACTTGTTCGCGACGATGTACGCGTCGCAGGGCGTGGGCCTGGCGGCGAACCAGGTCGGTCAGCCGCTGCGGGTGTTCGTCTTCGACTGCCCCGACGACGAGGACGTGCGGCATCTGGGCCATGTGGTGAACCCCCGCCTGGTGGCGACCGACGGTGTGACGATCCGCGGCCCGGAGGGCTGCCTGTCCCTGCCGGGCCTGGAGGCGGGGACGGAACGCTACGACCACGCGGTGGTGGAGGGCCGTACGGCGGCGGGGGAGCCGGTCACCATCCACGGCACGGGCTTCTTCGCGCGCTGCCTCCAGCACGAGACGGACCACCTCGAGGGCCGCGTGTACGCCGACCACGTGACGGGCTGGCGCAAGCGCAGACTCGTGCGACAGGTGGCCAGGTCTCCTTGGCGCCGGTGAGCGGACGTATCCGGCGGGCGGCGCGACGGGCCCGCACCGGGCGCACAGCGGGAAACCGGACCCCTCAGAACCCCGGACCGCCCACTTTGTCCCCGGCGGCCGCCAGCCGGCCCCACAGGAGGTCCGCCAGACCCTTCACCAATTCCGCACGAGTGCAGGGCCGTTCCCCCAGCCACCAGTCCCCGGCCGCGTGCATCATCCCGACGATGCCGTGCCCCCAGACCCGTGCCAGCTGCTGACTCCCGGGCCCGAGATCCAGCCGGTCCTCGATGACCTGGGCCAGCTCCTCACCCATCCGGCGCAACAGCGGAGCCGAATGTTTCCCCACGTCGAACCCCTGGTCGGACCCGGTGCTGCCCTCCGCGGGATGCATCAGGAACCGGTAGACCTGGGGCCGTGCCTCGATCGCCGCGAGGTAGGTGTCCAAGGTCGCCTCGACCCGCTCACGGCGCTCCGCGGGTGCGTCCAGCGCGGCCCGCAGGGAGTTCAGCAACGCGTCCGTGTGCCGCTTGGCGAGGGCCGCGTAGAGGCCGCCCTTGTCGCCGAAGTGGCGATAGAGGATGGGTTTGGTGATGCCGGCCTCCGCCGCGATCGCGTTCATCGAGGCCTGCGGGCCGTCGCGCAGCACCACCCGGTCGGCGGCCTCCAACAGCTCCCGCCGTCGGCGGTCGGCGGATCGCTGCTGTTCCGTCCGCTGTGTGGTGTCCATGTGCTCTCCCCACCCCGTGCTGTTTCGGTGACGCCTGCGCAAACTAACACCTGACAGCCGACCCATCTCGAACTGGCTGCCGAGGTGACCTTGGGAGTTGACTTTTCCTACCGACGAGTAACAGACTTTGGTTACCGCTAGTAACACATTATGCGCTGCCGCTGGAGGGGTCATGGCCGAGTTCACCATGGAGCTCAACGACGAACAGAAGGAGGTCCGGGACTGGCTGCACGGCTTCGCCGCCGACGTCATCCGCCCCGCGGCCGCCGAATGGGACGAGCGTGAGGAGACTCCCTGGCCAGTCATCCAGGAGGCCGCCAAGGTGGGCATCTACTCCCTGGACTTCTACGCCCAGCAGTACTTCGACACCACCGGCCTCGGCATCCCGATGGCGATGGAGGAGCTGTTCTGGGGCGACGCGGGCATCGCGCTGTCCATCGTGGGCACGGGCCTGGCCGCCGTCGGCGTCCTCGCCAACGGTACCGAGGAGCAGATCGGCACCTGGATCCCGCAGATGTACGGCGACGCCAACGACGTCAAGGTCGCCGCGTTCTGTTCCTCCGAGCCCGACGCCGGCTCCGACGTGGCCTCCATGCGCACCCGGGCCGTGTACGACGAGGCCAAGGACGAGTGGGTGATCAACGGCACGAAGACCTGGGCGACCAACGGCGGCATCGCCAACGTCCATGTCGTCGTCGCGGTCGTCGACCCGGACCTCGGGTCCAAGGGCCACGCGTCCTTCATCATCCCGCCGGGGACGCCGGGGCTCAGCCAGGGCCAGAAGTTCAAGAAGCACGGGATCCGTGCCTCGCACACCGCCGAGGTCGTCCTGGACGACGCCCGGGTGCCGGGCTCCTGCCTGCTCGGCGGCAAGGAGAAGCTCGACGAGCGCCTCGCCCGTGCCCGGGAGCGGGCCAGGGCGGGCGGCGAGCGGGTCAAGAACGCGGCGATGGCGACGTTCGAGGCCTCACGCCCCGCCGTCGGCGCGATGGCCGTCGGTACCGCACGCGCCGCCTACGAGGTCGCGCTCGACTACGCCAAGACCCGTGAGCAGTTCGGGCGGCCGATCATCGACAACCAGGGTGTCGCCTTCCAGCTCGCGGACATGCGTACGTCGATCGACGCGGCCCGGCTGCTGGTGTGGCGTGCGTCGTGGATGGCGGTGAACGGCAAGCCGTTCACCGCCGCCGAGGGCTCGATGTCGAAACTGTTCGCCAGCGAGACCGCGAAGAAGGTCACCGCCCAGGCGATCCAGATCCTGGGCGGCAACGGGTACACGCGGGAGTACCCGGTGGAGCGGATGCACCGCGACGCGGCGATCTACACGATCTTCGAAGGCACGAGTGAGGTGCAGCGGCTGGTGATCGCCCGTACCTTGTCCGGGATGCCGATCCGGTAGCGCGGCGCCCCTGACGGGGCGCTCGGCTCACCGGTGCTTCAAAGGTGTCAGCTGCTCGATGTCGTAGCGCTTGCGGAGCTGCCCGATCGCCTCGTGGTCGGGTGGACCGCCGCTGCCGAGGATCTCCAGGAGTTCCTCGAAGTAGCGCTCGTGGTCGGGCGGCGGGGACGACTGGAAGAACATCCGCGCCGGGGTGTCCGTCGGGTTGGCGAAGGCGTGCGGACAGCCGGGGGGTACGGCGATCAGCGTGCCCGGGGTCGCCCGCACCACCCGCGTGCCCGAAGTCGACTCCCACTTCTGCCAGTTGTCGGGAGTGCGGATGCGCGGCTCGAAGGCGAGAACGTCCAGCTCGCCTTCGAGGACGTAGAACAGCTCCTCGCTGCGGGTGTGCACATGGGCGCCCACGTCGAAGCCCGGCGGGACCTCCACCTCGAAGGTGGAGGCCGCCATCGAGTGCGTGCCCGTCACCTTGAAGGTGACGCGCTGGGCCGGCGTGTGGACCACGCGTCCGTGTCCCGGCGGTACGAGGAGTCCCTCGGTGGTCGTCATGGGCCACTCACCACCTCACCGGTAGTGCCTCGGGTCCCCGGATCAACGCGCCCTTCCGGAAGGGAACCTGGTCCGCGGGCACGGCGAGCCGCAGCCCGGGGAGCCGGTCGACCAGTGCGTCGACCAGGAGTTCCTCCTCCAGCCTGCCGAGCTGGCCGCCGGGGCAGTAGTGCGGGCCGAACCCGAAGGACACATGCGGGTTGGGAGTGCGGGCGAAGTCGACCGTCTCGGGGTCCGGGAAGACGTCCGGGTCCCGGTTGGCGGCCAGGTAGCTGAGGTAGACCGCGTCTCCCGCACGGATTCGCACGCCTCTGATCTCCACGTCCTCCAGGGCGATCCGGGACAGCCCGACCGCGCTGCGGTGCGGGATCCAGCGCAGCATCTCGTCGATCGCCCGGGGGCGGACCGCCGGATCGGTGCGCAGCCGGTCCAGGAGGTCGGGGCGGGTCAGCAGCAGGTAGAACATCTGCCCGCTGTTGTTGGTGACCGCCTCGCCGCCGATCTGGAGGAGGACGGCGAGACCGACGGCCTCCGCCAGGGTGACCTCGCGGCGGCCCACGGCCGCGCCCAGCAGCGAGACCACGTCCTCGCCCGTGCTGCTGTCGCGCAGGGCGATGAGGTCGGCGAAGTAGGCGCCCATCTCGCGCTTGGCCTTCTCGCTGACCTCCTTGCCGTGACTGGAGGACAGGATCAGCTGGGTCCAGATGTGCAAGGTGTGCCGGTCGGCGGCCGGAACGCCCATCACCTCGCAGATCACCGCGATGGGGAAGGGGCTCAGGACCGTCGCCGTGAGATCGGCGGGCGGGCCGTCCTGGACGAGTTCGTCGACGAGCTCGTCCAGCATGCGGCGGGCCTTGTCCCGGACCCGCTCCACGCCCTTGGAGGTGAGCGCGGAGGCCACCGAGCGGCGCAGCCGCGTGTGGTCGGGCGGGTCCAGGAAACCGACCGCCCCACGGTCCGGGATGAAGTGCGGGGCGAGCCTGGTGACCTGCCGCTCCATCACCGCCTCACGGCTGAACCGGAGGTCGTTGGCCACCATCCGTACGTCGTCGTACCGGGTGACCAGCCAGGCCCAGCCCTCGCCGTTGGGCAGTTGGATCCGGGTGACCGGACCCTCCCGCATCAGCTCGGCCAGGGTGGGGTCGAAGTCCACTCCCGCCAGGTCCGGCACCTCCCAGTGCCGGACCGGGCAGGCGGCCGCGCCGGAGGACCGGTCCGCGGCCTCGTCGGCGGGGCCGAGCGGTTCGGTGAGCGCCATCGCGGTCAAGCCGCCTCTTCGCCCGCACGCCGCCAGCGACCCAGCGACATCTCCGCGGTGATGCCGGGACCGAATCCGGCCAGCAGGCCGCGTGCCTGGTGCTCGGCACCGCCCTCCTCGAACATCCGGCGCAGTGCGTCCAGGACGACGGCGCTCGCGATGTTGCCGTACTCGGTGAGCGTGGACCGGCTGAACCGGAACGCGTGCGGATCGACCTTGAGGAACTTGCTCAGGTCGTCCAGGATGCGGGGCCCGCCCGCGTGGACTATGTAGAAGTCCAGGTCGGATGCGTTCCAGCCGTGCAGCCCTGCCAGGTCCTGGAGGGCCGGCGCGAGCGGCTCCATGGTCGCCGGGACCCGCTTGTCCAGCAGGAAGTGGAATCCGGTGGCCCGGACGTCGTACATGATCCACTCTTCGGTCTTGGGGATCAGGTACGAGCCGTTGCGTTCGAGCTCGACGCCGGTACCGCCCTTGCCGCGGACCACGGCGGCGGCGATGCCGTCACCGAAGAGGCCGTTGGAGAGCAGCGAGCCGACGCCGAGGTCGGTCGGCTGGTAGCACAGCGAGCAGAACTCGCAGGCCACGATGAGCGCGTTGGCGTTCGGGTACGCCGAGCAGAAGTCGTGCGCCCGGTTGATAGCCGCTCCGCCGGCCGCGCAGCCGAGCTGCGCGATGGGGATCTGGCGGGTGGTGGAGTCGAAGTCCATCTCGTTGATCAGCCACGCCGTGAGCGAGGGCATCATGAAGCCCGTGCACGAGACGTAGATGATCACGTCGATGTCGCGGGTGAGCAGCTCTGCGTCGTCCAGCGCTCGTTGGATGACTGCGGGGACCCGGGCCTTGGCCTCGACCTCGTAGAGCTTGTTGCGCTCCTCGAAGCCGGGGTGCTTGAGGGTTTCCTCGATCGGCTGCACGATGTGCCGGGTGCGAACGCCCGTGTTCTCGATCAGTCTCAGCGCCAGTGGCAGCTGCGGGTGGTTCTCGTGGTGGGAGCGCGCCAGTTCCAGCGTCTCCTCCATCGTGATCACGTACTCCGGGACCGACACTGAGGGTTTGCACAAAGTCGCCATGAACCGTGCCTGCTTTCAGCCTTCCGGCGGGTTTGGCCCCGACCGGTCAGAGAGGTGGTTCACCTCAGGAGGTGGTTCCCTCACGATCACCCGTGAGGGCGACGATCTCGCGCCGGACTACTCCGAACCGGTGACCCCGTGTCAGGGACGGATCGGCGCAGAGTTGTCCCGGTCAGGAGGACACGGCGCCGGACACGATTGCGAAAATGCCGAGAACGGCCAGGTCAGAGCTTTTCCCCGAGGCGAACACCGATCCAGGGCCCCGCAGGTGACCAGTGGCCGGGCGAGTCGGGAGAAACGTGCCGCACATGCTCCGGAAAACACCGGGTGATCCCGCCCGCCGACGTGCGTTCCTGCATCTGGCGCAGTGCGCCGTCCGGGTCGCGGCGCAGCGTACGAGGAGAAGTCCTTGACGTCGTCGGCCGCACTCACGCGGAGGGGCGCGGGGCGGTGCCGATGCCGCCGCGCGGGCGCGACGGGCCCCCGTTCACCCGCAGCCGCCGAACTAGCCCTGCTGCCCGCTGCTGTGGGCGATACACGCCACGTCGATCCGGTCCGCGAGCTTCGCCAGCTCAATGGTCAGCGCGGCCACCGTGTCCTCGTCCAGCCCGCTCTCCCCGGCCTCCACCAGGCGTACCCACCGCCCACCCATGGTCCGCAACAACTTACTCACGTCGGCGGCGGTCACCTGCAAGTTTCCGCGGTCGTCGACGATCAGAGGCAGAGTCACTTCCCGGTTCACACCCGGATCGTAGCCGCGCAACCGTCACGCACCGTGCCAAACGGTGGTGATGTTGCAGAACTCCCGGATTCCGTGCCCGGACAGCTCACGTCCGTAGCCGGACCGCTTCACACCGCCGAACGGGAACGCCGGGTGGGAGACGGTCATGCCGTTGACGAACACGCCACCTGCCTCCAGATCCCGCACGAACCGGTCCACCTCCGCCTCGTCCCGCGTCCACACGTTCGAACTCAGCCCGAAAGGAGAGTCGTTGGCGATGAGAACAGCCTCGTCCAGGTCTCCGGCCCGGTAGAGCGTGGCCACCGGCCCGAACGCCTCCTCGCGGTGGATGCGCATGTCGCGGTGGATCCCGGCGAGCACGGTCGGCGGGTAGAACCAGCCGGGCCCCTGAGGCCGCTGTCCGCCGCACAGCACCCGCGCACCCGACCGCTTCGCGTCCTCGACGAGTTCCTCCAGGTCGGCCCGTCCCTGCTCGCTCGACAGCGGCCCGACGTCCGTCCCCTCGTCCATCGGGTCGCCCGTCCGCAGCGCCGCCATGGCCGCCACGAACCGCTCGGCGAAGGCGTCGTAGACGTCGGTGTGCACGATGAACCGCTTCGCGGCGATGCACGACTGCCCGTTGTTCTGCACCCGCGCGGTCACCGCGGTCCTCGCGGCGCGGTCGACGTCCGCCGACGGCATCACCACGAAGGGGTCGCTGCCGCCCAGTTCCAGCACCGTCTTCTTGATCATCTCGCCGGCGGTGGCGGCGACCGCGCGGCCCGCGGGCTCGCTGCCGGTGAGCGTGGCCGCCCGCACCCGCTCGTCACGCAGGAGGTCGTCGACCGCCCCGGAGCCGATCAGCAGGGTCTGGAAGCAGCCCTCGGGGAAGCCCGCCCGGTGGAAGAGATCCTCCAGGTACAAGGCGGTCTGCGGCACGTTCGAGGCGTGCTTGAGCAGACCGACGTTGCCCGCCATCAGGGCCGGCGCGGCGAACCGGACGACCTGCCAGAGCGGGAAGTTCCACGGCATCACGGCCAGCACCGGCCCGATGGGGCGGTAGCGCACCCGCACCCGGGTCGCGCCCGAGTCCTTCACGTCCGCCTCCGCCGGCTCCTCGTCGGCCAGCAGCTCCTGCGCGTGGTCGGCGTACCAGCGCATCGCCTTCGCGCACTTCCCGGCCTCCGCGCGGGCCTGCGCCAGCGGCTTGCCCATCTCGGTGGTCATCGTGCGGGCGATGTCGTCCTGGTCCGCGTCCAGCAGGTCGGCGGCCCGGTGCAGCAGCCGGGCGCGCTCGGCGAAGGAGCTCGTCCGGTAGGTCCGGAACGTCGCCTCGGCGAGTTCGAGCCGGCGCTCGAGTTCGTCCTCGTCCATGGCCTCGAACGTTTCGAGCGTCTCGCCGGTCGCCGGGTTCACCGTCGCGATGGGCATGGCTGACCTCCCTGGGAGCGGGTTTGCTTCGACCTTCGCGCGCGGTCCCGTGGACCGCAACGCGTGCGCCGCTGTTCAGTCCGTGTGCTCCGCCAGCCGGTCGAGAAACGCGGCCTGTGCCTTGACGATCACCTCACGGGCCCGGTGGGGAGAGAGCCAGGCCACCCGGTCCAGCTCCGGGAACTCCTGGATCCGGCCCGAGCGCGGCGGCCACTCCATCGTGAAGGTGCCGGGAACCGCCGCGGCCGGATCCAGGTCCGCCTCGATCGCCCACACCGTCACGATCTTGCCGTTGCTCTGCCGGACCTCGCCGAGGGCGACCGCCTCGCCGTCCGGCGCCGGCAGGCCCAGCTCCTCCTGGAACTCACGGCGGGCTGCCGCCCAGGCGGTCTCGCCGGGCTCGTACTCGCCCTTGGGGACGCTCCACGCGCCCGCGTCCTTCTTCGCGAAAAAGGGGCCGCCCATATGGCCGAGCAGTACCTCGACGCCCTGGCCGGTACGGCGGAACAGCAGCAGTCCGGCGCTTCGCTTCGGCTCCGTCAACGCCGTACCTCCGGATGGGCGGCCAGCAGGGTCTCCACCGTATCGGCCTCCCGCGGCCGTTTGTCCTCGCGGTAGCGGACCACCCGGGCGAACCGCAGGGTGACGCCGGCCGGGTAGCGGGAGGACCTCTGCAGGCCGTCGTAGGCGATCTCGACGACGAGTTCCGGGCGTACGGTCACCACCCGGCCGTCGTCCGAGACCTCCAGTTCCTTCAGCCGGGCGGTCTGCCACCTGAGCATCGCGTCGGTCATGCCCTTGAAGGTCTTGCCCAGCATGGCGAAGCCGCCGTCCGTGGTGCGGGCGCCGAGGTGGAGGTTGGAGAGCCTGCCGGTGCGCCGGCCGTGCCCCCACTCGGCGGCCAGGACGACCAGGTCGAGGGTGTGCACCGGCTTGACCTTCAGCCAGGAGGCACCGCGCCGGCCCGCGCTGTAGGGGGCGTCCAGCCCCTTGACGACCACGCCCTCGTGGCCGCGTTCCAGGGTGGCGGCGAGGAACTCCTCGGCGGCCGCCATGTCCTCGGGACCGGCCACCAGGGCCCGGCGGACCCGCATCGGCTCGGGGACCAGCCGGGCCAGCTCCGCGTGCCGTTCGGCGAAGGGCAGGTCGAGGAGGTCGTGGCCGCCGACCGAGAGCGCGTCGAAGAAGACGGGGGAGACCGGCACCTCCCGCGCCGCCTTCGCCACGTCCGTCCGGGATCCGACCCGGCCCGCCGTCTCCTGGAAGGAGCGGGGGCGGCCGTCGGCGCCGAAGGAGATCACCTCGCCGTCCAGGATGAACCGGTCGCCCGTCAACTCCAGCGTGGCGGCCGTGACTTCGGGGAGCCGGTCGGTGATGTCGTCCAGGGTGCGGGTGTGGATCCGTACCGTCCCGCCGTCCCGGTGGACCTGGACACGGATGCCGTCGAGCTTCTCCTCGACCGCGCAGGCGCCCAGCTTGCCGACCGCCTCGGCGACCGAGGAGGCGCTGTGCGCCAGCATCGGAAGCACCGGGCGGCCGACGGTGAGCCGGAACCGGGCGAGGGCCGGCGGGCCGTCCGCGAGCAGGGCCTCGGCCACCTTCTGGAGGGACCCGGCGAGCATCACCGCCCGGCGCACGTCGGCAGCGTCCGCGCCGGTCGCCTGCGCGAGTCCCTCCACGGCCACCGCGTCCAGGGCGCCCTGCCGTACCTCGCCGGTGATCAGCCCCAGCAGGAAGCGCTGCTCCTCGGCGGTCGCCGCGCCCATCAACTCGCCCACGATCCGGGAGCGTTCGGCCTGGGAACCGGGCCCGGCGACCTTGCCCAGCCCGGTCAGCCGGGCGTCGACCTCGAGGACCGTGAGGGACGGCTCGGGGGCCGGCGGCACCGGGCGGCTCAGCACCTTCCAGCCGACGCCGAGACGGCCCTGGGGGAGACGGCCGGCGAGATACGGGATGACGACCGGCACGTCGTCCGGGGCCGTCTCCCGGAAGAGGCCGGCGAGCAGTGCGGTCTTGCGGGAGCGGGCCGCGGTGGCGGCGACCTCCCGGGACACTTCGGCGAGCCGGCTCAGCAGCATGCAGCCATGGTGCAACGAGTGTGCCCGGACTACACCCGCACGTCGGCGTCCAGGTCCGCGAAGAGCAGCTCGCCGTTGATCGCCGCACCGGCGCGGTAGCCCCGGCTGGCCGCGTTGACCACCTGCTCGGCGAAGCCGCTCGCGTTGCCGGCCGCCCACAGCCCGGGCACGGTCGTCCGGCCCTGTTCGTCGATGACCGGGTAGGCGCCGAAGGGGGTCTGCGCCAGCTCCGCGCCCAGCCCGACCAGCAGGCCGGTGCGGGGGACCGGGCGAGGGGCGACGAACAGCGCCTGCCGTTCGTGCACGGTGCCGTCCCCGAGCCGCACCCCCGTCAGCCGGTCGTCCTCGACACACAGCCCCGTCACCTCGCCGGACACCACCCGCACCCCCGCCGCGGCCAGCCGCCGCCGGTCGTCCTCGGACAGTTCCGCCTCCTCGACCAGGTGGAGGAAGAGGGTCACGTCCTGGGACCACTGGGTGACCATCAGCGCCTGGTGCACGCTCGTCGGGGTGGTGGCCAGGACACCGAAGGCCTGGTCGCGGACCTCCCAGCCGTGGCAGTACGGGCAGTGCAGGACATCCCGGCCGAACCGCTCGGCCACCCCGGGCACGGGCGGCAGCTCGTCCCTCAGTCCGGAGGCGACCACCAGCTGCCGGGCCCGGACCTGCCGGCCGCTCGCCAGCGACACGGTGAAGTCACCGTCCCTGGCCGCGCTCACCGCCCGGTCCCGCACCAGGTCGACGCCGTAGCGAGCGATCTCCTCGCGGCCGGCGGCCAGGAACTCCCCGGGCGGCATGCCGTCCCGGGACAGGAAGCCCTGCATGTGGGCGGCGGGGGCGTTGCGCGGTTCGCCCGCGTCGACGACCAGGGTGCGGCGCCGGGCCCGGCCGAGGACCAGTGCGGCGGAGAGCCCGGCCGCACCGCCTCCGACGACGATCACTTCGTACGTATCGGTCATGGTGACCACCTCCGCCGGCGACGGTCGCGCACCGGGGACAGATTGACAAACGGCTTTGCCGAAACTGCAATACGACCATGACGACGGACGACGTTCTCGCCGGGGTGGGCCCCCGGCTGCGCCGGCTCCGCAAGGAGCGTGAGGTCACCCTCGCCGCTCTCTCGGAGACCACCGGCATCTCGGTCAGCACCCTCTCCCGGCTGGAGGCGGGGCTGCGCAAGCCCAGCCTGGAACTGCTGCTGCCGATCGCACAGGCCCACCAGGTGCCCCTGGACGAACTGGTCGGCGCACCGCCGGTGGGGGACCCCCGGGTGCGCGCCAAGCCGATGGAGCGGCACGGCCGGACCTTCTGGCCGCTGACCCGGCAGCCCGGCGGCCTGCAGGCCTTCAAGGTGGTCGAACCGAAGCGGAAGGACGAACCCGAGCCGCGCACCCACGAGGGCTACGAGTGGTTGTACGTGCTGTCCGGCAAGCTGCGGCTGGTGCTCGGCGAGCACGACGTCGTGCTGGCTCCGGGGGAGGCGGCCGAGTTCGACACCCGGGTGCCGCACTGGTTCGGGTCGACGGGGGAGGGGCCGGTGGAGTTCCTCAGCCTGTTCGGGCCGCAGGGGGAGCGGATGCACGTACGGGCACGGCCGAGAACGGCGACGTGACGCGTCCGCTGGGCCGCCGGCTGTTCCCTCGGTGGCAAGCGACCGCTTAGTATGCGGGTGACCCCGACGAAGCAGTCTGTGGAGGCACCGCATGCAGGCATGGCAAGTGCACGAGAACGGCGAGCCGAGCGAGGTGATGCGGCTGACGGAGGTGGAGCGGCCCACTCCCGGCGACGGCCAGGTCCTGCTCAAGGTGCGTGCGGCCAACATCAACTTCCCCGATGTGCTGATGTGCCGGGGCCAGTACCAGGTGCGCCCGCCACTGCCGTTCACACCCGGCGTGGAGATCTGCGGCGAGACCGAGGACGGACGCCGGGTGATCGCCAACCCCGTGCTGCCGTACGGCGGCTTCGCCGAGTACGCGGTCGCGGACGCCGCCGCCCTGCTGCCCGCGCCGGACGCGCTGGACGACGCCGAGACCGCCGCCCTGCACATCGGGTACCAGACGGGCTGGTTCGGCCTGCACCGCCGGGCCGGACTCCAGGCCGGCGAGACGCTGCTCGTGCACGCCGCCGCCGGCGGGGTCGGCAGCGCGGCCGTACAGCTCGGCAAGGCCGCCGGCGCGACCGTGATCGGCGTGGTCGGCGGTGCCGGCAAGGCCGCCGTCGCCCGCGAGCTGGGCTGTGACGTCGTCATCGACCGGCGTGCCGAGGACGTGGTGGGCGCCGTGAAGGAGGCCACCGGCGGCCGGGGCGCCGACGTGATCTACGACCCGGTCGGCGGCGAGGCGTACACCCAGTCGGCCAAGACCGTCGCCTTCGAGGGCCGGATCGTGGTCGTCGGCTTCGCGAGCGGCACCATCCCGAGCCCGGCGCTCAACCACGCCCTGGTGAAGAACTACTCGATCCTGGGCCTGCACTGGGGGCTGTACGCCACCAAGAACCCCAAGCTGATCCTGCACTGTCACGAGCGGCTCACCGAACTGGCCGCGAGCGGTGCCATCAAGCCGCTGGTCAGCGAGCGGGTGCCGCTGTCCGAGGCCGCGGGGGCCGTGCAGCGGCTCGGCGACGGTGTCACCACCGGCCGGGTCACCGTCGTACCGAAGGGAGCCGGGGCATGACCGACGCCGCCGAACTCACCCGCCGCACAGCCGAGTTGCTGGCCGCCCACCCGCCCGCCACCACCGACAGGCTGGATTTCCTCAAGGCCCGCTTCGACGCCGGACTCGCCTGGGTGCACTACCCGCAGGGCCTCGGCGGTCTGGGCGCCCCGCGCTCCCTCCAGGCCGTCGTGGACGCCGCGCTGGAGGCCGCCGGCGCCCCCGACAACGACGCGCGCCGCAACGGCATCGGACTCGGCATGGCCGCGCCGACCGTCCTCAAGTACGGCACGGAGGAGCAGAAGCAGCGCTACCTGCGACCGCTGTGGACCGGCGAGGAGGTCTGGTGCCAGCTGTTCAGCGAGCCGGGCGCCGGCTCCGACCTGGCCGCGCTCGGCACCCGCGCGGTGCGGGAGGGTGACCTGTGGGTCGTCAACGGGCAGAAGGTGTGGACCTCCGGCGCGCACAACTCCCGCTGGGCCATCCTCATCGCCCGCACCGATCCGGACGTGCCCAAGCACGCCGGAATCACCTACTTCATCTGCGACATGACCGACCCGGGCGTCGACGTCCGGCCGCTGCGGCAGATCACCGGTGAGGCCGAGTTCAACGAGGTGTTCCTCACCGACGTCCGCATCCCCGACACCCGTCGTCTCGGCGGGACCGGCGACGGCTGGCGGGTCGCGCAGACCACGCTGAACAACGAGCGCGTCGCCATCGGCGGCATGCGGCTGCCCCGCGAGGGCGGCATGATCGGCCCGGTCGTGAAGACCTGGCGCGAACGCCCCGAGCTGCGCACCCACGACCTGCACCAGCGGTTGCTGAAACTGTGGGTCGAGACCGAGGTCGCCCGGCTCACCGCGGAGCGGCTGCGCCAGCAGCTGGTCGCCGGACAGCCCGGCCCCGAGGGCGCCGGAATGAAGCTCGCCTTCGCCCGCCTCAACCAGGAGATCAGTGGCCTGGAGGTCGAACTCCGCGGCGAGGAAGGCCTGTTGTACGACGACTGGACCATGCGCCGGCCCGAACTGGTGGACTTCGTCGGCCGGGACGCCGGCTACCGCTACCTGCGCGCCAAGGGCAACAGTATCGAGGGCGGGACCAGCGAGGTCCTGCTGAACATCGTCGCGGAGCGCGTCCTGGGCCTGCCGTCCGAGCCGCGCACCGACAAGGACGTCGCGTGGAAGGACCTCGCCCGATGACGACACCGCACACCCAGCCCGACCTGCTGTACTCGGAGGAGGAAGAGGCGCTGCGGGCCGCGGTGCGCGACCTGCTGGCCGACCACTGCGACGCGGCGGGCGTCATCGCCCGCACCGAGTCGGACGCACCGCACGACCTGGCCGCCTGGAAAGCCCTCACCGAGGGTATGGGGCTCGCCGGGCTGCTGGTGCCGGAGAAGCAGGGTGGCCAGGGTGCGTCCGCCCGCGAGGCCGCCGTCGTCCTGGAGGAGCTGGGGCGGGCTGTGGCTCCCGTTCCGTATCTGACCAGTGCCGTGGTGGCGACGGAGGCGCTGCTCGCCTGCGGAGACGAGGAACTGCTCGGGAAGCTGGCGTCGGGGCGGACGATCGGCGTGCTGGCGGTGGGGCTGCATGTCGCACCGGACTGCGGCTTCAGGGCCGTACGCGTCCAAGCGAGCCGTCTGCACGGCGAGTTGACCGGGATCGCGGACGCGGTCGCCGCGGACGTGCTGCTGGTGCCGGGGGACGACGGCGGGCTGTACGCGGTCGAGGCGGCCGCGGCACGGATCGCTCCGCAGGTCGCCTTCGACCTGACCCGGCCGCTCGCCACCGTCACCCTCGACGGCGCCGCCGGCCGCCGGGTGGGCGATGCCGGACCCGCCGTCCGGCGCGCCCTGCGGGCCGGGGCCGGGCTGCTGGCCTCCGAGCAGTTCGGAGTCGCCGAATGGTCGTTGACCGAGACCGTGCGGTACCTCAAGGAGCGCAAGCAGTTCAACCGGCCGGTGGGCGGGTTCCAGGCGCTCAAGCACCGGCTGGCGCAGCTGTGGCTGGAGGTGGTCAACCTCCGGGCCGCCGCGCGGGGGGCCGCCGACGCGCTGGCCTCCGGTGAGGACGCCGACGTGCTGGTGGCGGTGGCGCAGGCCTACGCGGGGCCGGTCGCCGTGCACGCCGCCGAGGAGGCGCTGCAGTTGCACGCGGGCATCGGGATGACCTGGGAACATCCGGTCCACCTGTACCTGAAGCGGGCCAAGGCGGATGCGACCGCCTTCGGTACGGCGGGGGCGCACCGGGAAGCCCTGGCAGCACTGGTCGATCTTCAGGTGCCGTGAGTTCCGGTCGCCGACGGCGGGCGCGAGGGGGCTGGTCGCGCGGTTCCCCGCGCCCCCCGGCGGGGCGCCTGAAGTGAACCGCGGACGGCGGTCCAGCCAACTTCGCGCACATACAGGGCAGTCGGGCTCTGTCTGAACGCATACTCCCTTGGGTCCCGCAAGGCCCTACAAGGGAGGCAGAGCACATGGCCCTCACCACCCGTCGCGGAGCCCTCACCACACTCGGTGCCGCCCTCGCCGGAGCCGTCGCGCTGCCCGGCGCGCAGGCCTGGGCGGGCGGCGGCCACCGCGGACCCCGTCCGCTGTGGCGTGCCCACGCCCACAACGACTACGAGCACACCCACCCGCTCTTCGACGCCCTCGGCCATCGCTTCGGCAGCGTCGAGGCCGACATCTTCCTCGTCGGTGACCAGTTGCTCGTCGGTCACACCGAGGACGACCTGGACCCGAGCCGTACGCTGGAGTCCCTCTACCTCGACCCGCTGGCCCGGATCGTGAAGGCGAACCACGGGTCCGTGTACCGGGGCAGGCGCGAGCCGGTACAGCTGCTCATCGACATCAAGACCGAGGGATCGTCGACGTACCTCGAACTCGACCGGCATCTGCGGCGCTACCCGCACCTGTTCACGACGTACGCCCACGGCCGGGTCGTTCCCGGCGCCGTCACCAACGTTGTCTCCGGTGACCGCGCCGCGCGTTCGCCGATGGAGGCACAGACCGTGCGCCGGGCCTTCTACGACGGCCGGCTCACCGACCTCGGCACCCCGGCGCCCGCCTCCTTCGTCCCGCTGATCAGCGACAACTGGACCCTCAACTTCACCTGGCTCGGCGAGGGCGACTTCCCGCGGGCCGAGCGGCAGAAGCTGCGGGCCGTCATCGGCGAGGCGCACGCCAACCGTCAGAAAGTCCGGTTCTGGGCCACTCCGGACGTGGCCGGACCGGCGCGCGACGCACTCTGGAGTGAACTGCTCGCCGCCGGCGCCGACTACTTCAACACCGACGACCTGGCCGGCCTGGAAGCCTTCCTGGACAGCCACCGGCCGTCGTAACACCACCCGATCGGGGGACGTGTCGACGGCACGGGCCTCCCCTCCGCTGCGCCACACTTGCGGCCGAACGCCCCGAAACGGGCGTGGCGGAGGAGGTTCGCGATGGCCGTTTCCATCTCTGTGGTGCTGCTGCTCCTGTTGCTGGCCGTGCTCTTCATGCGCCAGGGCGGGTTGAAGATCTCGCACGCTCTGGTCTGCATGCTGCTCGGGTTCTACCTGGCCAGCACCAGCATGGCGCCCACCATCAGCAGCGGGCTCACCGCGACAGCCGACCTGGTGAGCACCCTGCGCCCCTGAGCCCGGTCCCTGAGCCGGCGGCCGGGTGCCGCCGGCTCGGCGGGTGCCACGGGGTGGCGCGGGGTCACGGGTCAGGGTTTCGAGAAGACCCCGATCCCGTTGGCCACCGCGCGCTCCGGGCTGTCGGTCGGGTGGTTGAGCACGCTCACCGCGCTGTCACCCGGGGTGCGGGCCACCAACGTCGTGGAGCCGCCGCCGTCCAGGCTGAACGCGTCGACCGCACCCAACGCGCGCATCTCGTCGGCCACTTCGGCAATGGTCATGCCGCGGCGATAGGCCACCGCCCCGTCCAGCGCGAGCAGCAGGAGTCGGTGTCCGCCGCTCGTGTAACCCGCGGCGGTGCGGACGGCCGTGGTGGTGTCGTCGAGCCCGGCCGCGGGCACGCCGCCGCGCAGCACCGGATAGCCGCCGACCGCGAAGCGGTACGGGACCTTGGAGGCGGACGCCACCATCTGCTTGCGCAGCGTGACCCGTTCACCCAAGGTGAGTTCGCGCAGCCTGTCCGCCCCGGCCTCCCGGCCCAGCAGGACGGTCGTGCCCGGCGCGATCGTGCCGCTGCCCGGGGTGGCGGCGGTGGCGACGACCTTGCCACCGCGGATCCGCACCTCGTAGGTGTCCGTGCTGCATCCGGCCGCCCGGCTGGTGTCCGAGCCACAGGTGGCGCGCTTGCGGGACGCCGGTCCCCAGGCGGCGGTGTAGGCGCCGACGGAGTCCTGTGCCAGCGCGTACTGGTTGAGCCCGCGCAGCACGAGGCTCCCGTCGCGGGTGCGGACGCTGCCGACCAGTCTCAGCCGGTCCAGCCGGGCCCTGCGGTCCACGCCGACGCCGAGCACGTCGGTGGTGTCGGCGCCCGGCGGCAGCGACGGGCCGAACCGCTGGGCCGTCGGCACCGCCGCCTTCAGCACCCGGCCGTGGGCGATCGCCGGTCCGACGCTCGCGCCGGTCACGTCGACGCCCGGATGCTGGGTCTCGGAGATGTTGAAGAAGTCGCCGTTCACGCCCGCGACCGCGCCCGCCGCGTCGGCCATCGTGGACACCCGCGACCGGGCGGCCACCGAGCCCGCGGTGAGGAGGTCCACCCGGACGTGCGGATCGGTCAGGTCGACGGTCAGCAGATGGGCGTGGACCGTGCCCCTGTGCGCCGGGACGTCGAACTCCCGGTAGGTGACCCCGGACGCGAGCCGTCCGGCGCCCGGCACGGCTGCGGCCGGTGAAGCCCCCGCGAGGGCAGCACCGGCCAGCACGCCGGACGACGTGAGAATCGTGAACAGAGTTCGGGTCGTCGCTGCAAATCGTGTCCGACGATGCGTCACCGCACCCCCTGATGTCTCGTCAAGTGCCTCAGGACTCAGGGAAGTGCAGCAGACGGGAATGACCGGCGGGGCTGCTAGACGTCGACTACGCGAGAACGGGTGAGAAAACGCACCCCCTCGGGTGCCTCCAGTGAGAAACCGCTCCCCCGACCGGGTACCACGTCCACGATCAGCCGGGTGTGGCTCCACGCCTCGTACTGGCTGCGGGACATCCAGAACGTGACCGGCTCCTCGACGCCGTCCACCGCCAGCTCGGCCAGCAGCACGTCCGAGCCGCCGGTACGGAACTCCCCGTCGGGGTAGCACATCGGCGCGCTGCCGTCGCAGCAGCCGCCGGACTGGTGGAACATCAACGGGCCGTGCTCGGCGCGCAGCCGGCGCACCAGCTCGGCGGCCTGCGGGGTGAGCTCGACGCGCGGAGGCGCTGTCTGGTCGTCCATGGTCACCCTCCTGGGGCCGGGTGTCGGGTCCCCTCAGTCTCACCCCTTGTCACCGGCCGGTCCAGAAGCGGTCGTTGACTGCTCGCCGCGCAGTGCGGTGGCCGTGCGGACCCGGGCCGCCCAGCCCGCCGGGAGCAGCGCGCCGAGGACCGCGGTCGCCGCACCGCCCAGGGCGAGGAGGAGCAGTTCATGGCGTCCGGTGGACGTCCAGCACCACCTCGGGCAGGGGCGGCCCGGCGCTGTCGCCCATGGCGGGCATGACCGCGCGGTGCACGGCGAGACCCGGCGGGACCCCCGGCGCCCCGCCCGCCAGCCCCGGCAGCACGACCGAGACGAGCACCAGCGTCACCGTCTGCAGAGGTGCCGTCCCGAGCGCCTTGTGGACGCCGGGGTCCCGGATGCGCTCATGGGTCTCGAGCACGACCCCGCCCAGTACCCCGACTCCGGCCACCGCCAGCAGGATCAGGGTGAGCGCCCTCGTCAGGGTGTCGATCACGGCCGCGCCGTCGCTGCCGTTGACCGTCCTGGCGTCGGTGGCGGTGGCGGTGGCGCCGAGCGGTGCCACCCGCCGGAGACCATGGTGAACCCGCCCCAGGACGCTTCGCCCTCGTAGGCGAACACCGGCGCGCCGCCCGTCATCCCGGTGACCTCGGTCCCGGTCGTGACGCTGCCAGGCCGGCGGCGTCCGGTGCCCTTCCGTGGCGCATGCCTGCCGGGCGCCTGCCGCCGCCGACGTCCGGGCCCGGTCGGCGGTCTCGGCGGCGGACAGTGGCGCGGCCGTCCGTCCGGGGTGCGGCCGGCGTGTGCTCCCGCGCCCCATTGACCTGGGAGCGTCTGCATCCTTAATCTCTGTCTCCATATGTAGATGTCGTGTCTGTGTAAGGACGTTCCCCCATGAGCCAGCCCGTCGTCACCCGCTTCTCCGTGTATCCGGTGGCGGGCCGGGACTCCATGCTGCTCAACCTCTCCGGCGCCCATGCCCCGTACTTCACCCGCAACGTCCTGGTCCTCGAGGACTCCGAGGGGCGGACGGGGCTGGGCGAGGTGCCCGGCGGGGAGGCGATCACCCGGACCCTGCGGGACGCGGAGCCCCTGGTCGTCGGCTCACGGCTGGGTGACCACAAGCGGGTGCTGAGGGCTGTCGGCGAGGCCTTCGGCGGCCGGGACTCGGCCGGCCGCGGCGAGCAGACCTTCGACCTGCGGACCACCGTGCACGCCGTCACCGCCGTCGAGTCCGCCCTCCTCGACCTGCTCGGTCAGCACCTGGAAGTGCCCGTCGCCGCCCTGCTCGGCGACGGCAGACAACGCGACTCGGTGCGCGTCCTCGGCTACCTCTTCTACGTCGGCGACCCCGACCGCACCGACCTGGACTACCTCCGCGAACCCGACGCCGACGTCGCCTGGTACCGCATCCGCCGCGAGGAGGCACTGACCCCGGAGTCGATCGTCCGGCAGGCGGAGGCGGCCTACGACCACTACGGCTTCCGGGACTTCAAGCTCAAGGGCGGGGTCCTGCCCGGCGCCGAGGAGGTCAAGGCCGTACGGGCGCTCAAGGAACGCTTCCCCGGGGCCCGGATCACCCTCGACCCCAACGGTGCCTGGTCGCTGCGGGAAGCCGTCGAACTGTGCCGGCCGCTGCTCGGCACCCTGGCCTACGCCGAGGACCCCTGCGGAGCCGAGGGCGGCTACTCCGGGCGCGAGATCCTCGCCGAGTTCCGCCGGGCCACCGGCCTGCCCACCGCGACCAACATGATCGCCACCGACTGGCGGCAGCTCACCCACGCCCTGGCGCTGCAGTCGGTCTCCATCCCGCTCGCCGACCCGCACTTCTGGACCCTGAGCGGCTCGGTGCGGGTGGCGCAGCTCTGCCACGAGGCGGGGCTGACCTGGGGGTGCCACTCCAACAACCACTTCGACATCTCGCTGGCCATGATGGCGCACTGCGGAGCCGCGGCCCCCGGCGACTACAACGCCCTGGACACGCACTGGATCTGGCAGGAGGGCCGGGAGCGCCTCACCGTCGCACCGCCGAGGATCGTCGACGGCGAGGTCGCCGTCACCGACGCCCCCGGCCTCGGCATCCGGCTCGACCCGGACCGGCTGCTCGCGGCCCACGCCCTCCACGAGGAACTCGGCCTCGGCGCGGGCCGCGACGACGCGACCGGGATGCGTTACCTGGTGGACGGCTGGACCTTCGACGCCAAGCGGCCCAGCCTGGTGCGCTAGCCAAGCGCGGGCCGCCGCTCCGACCGGCCCGACCGGCACGCCGGCGCGTGCGAGGACGAGTCCGGTCGGGACCGGCTCCCCGTCAGGCTCCCCGTACGGCCGACGCCTTCTCGCCGGCGGTGTCTCCCGCCCGGAGCGCCGGCCGCTGCCGCGGGGTACGCAGCAGGACCACCGCGACCAGGGCGGCCAGCAGGCTGAGGCTCCCCGCCGTGATCAGGCACAGCCGCATCCCGTCCAGGAAGGAATCGCTCAGCGCCCCCAGCGCCTGCCCGGTCTGTCCTCCCAGGTCCAGATGGGCGACCGCGCCGAGGCCGTCCGCCTGCGCGACCGGGACGACACGGTCCCGCGTGGCGCCGGTGACCCCCGCGTCGGTGAGGTGCCCGGGCAGTGCGCCGACCGCCCGGGTGGTGAGCAGCGCGCCCAGGACGGCCGGGCCGAGGGCACCGCCGACCTGCCGGAAGGCGTTGTTTCCCGCGGCGGCCATGCCGGCCAGGTGGTGCGGCACGGAGGCCACCGCGGTCGCCGTCATGGGGGTCACGACCAGCCCCATCCCCAGGCCCAGCAGGGCGAGCCGCCAGGCGGCCGAGGCGAAGGAGGTGTCGGCGGCCAGCCCGGTCAGCGCGAACTGGGCGGCGGCGACGAGCAGCAGACCGCCGGTGATCATCCAGCGCGCGGAGATCCGGTGCATCAGCCACCCCGCCGGTCCGCCCACCAGCAGGGACGCCCCGGTGACCATCAGCAGCCGCCAGCAGGCGTCCAGGGTGTCCAGCCGCTGCACCATGCCGAAGTAGAGGCTGAGCACGAAGAAGAACCCGATCAGCGCCAGGAAGCTGATCATCGCCACCAGCGTGGTGGCGGTGAAGGCGGGGCTGCGGAACAGGCTCAGGTCCAGCATCGGGCTGTCGCTGCGCCGTTCCGCGAGGACGAAGGCGACACCGGCGGCCACCGCGGCGAACAGCGCCACCATCACCTTGGCGTCGGTGAACGAGTCCGCGCCGCCCTCGATCACGCCGTAGACCAGGGCGGTGATCGCGAGCGTGGCGGTGAGCTGGCCGGGCCAGTCCAGCCGGCGGCCGTGCGGAGCCCGGGAGTCGGTCAGCCGTCCGGCCGCGACGACGACGGCGATCAGCGCGACCGGAACGGCCGGCAGGTAGATCCATCGCCACGAGAAGTGCGCGACGACCACTCCGGCGATCACCGGTCCGATCGCCAGGGCGGCCATCAGGCAGGTCGCCCATATGCCGATGTACCTACCGCGCTCCCGGTGGTCGGGCACCACGTGACTGATCAGTGCCAGCGTGGTCGGCAGCAGCGCGGCCGCGCCGACACCGGCCAGCGCCTGCCCGGCCCAGACGACCTCGATGGAGTGCGCGCACAGGGCGGTGACCGCGCCCGCCGCCGAGAAGAGCAGCCCGGCCTGGAAGACCTTCTTGCGTCCGTGGACGTCCCCGAAGACTCCCGCGGTCAGGATGAACGCGGCCATCGGCAGCACGAACGCGTCCTGCACCCAGGACAGCTGGGCCGTCGACGCGTTCAGCGCCCCCTGCAGGGCCGGCAGGCTCACGGCGACGGTGGTGACAGGAAGATAGGCGACGAAGACGCCCAGGCAGGCCATGACGATCGTGGCCGCCCGCCGCTCGACCGGCGCGCTCGCCGGTGTCGTGACGTTCACGGAGATACTCCTTCGCGGCGCACCGCACCGCGGTAGCGGCCCCCGGCGAACCCGGCGGCCTGTGTCGAACGGGCGTCCGGGGGGAAACCCGCCGCCACAGCATCCGGTTCCTCCCGCGAAACCGCCAACCATCCCGCGCTCAGGCGGAACAATCCTCCAGATCGCGGCTCGCGCATGGCACACTTCCATCATGATCGACGTCGTGGACAGGAAGATCCTCCGTGCTCTGCAGTGCGCACCCCGGCTGTCCTTCCGCCGGATCGGCGAGGTGGCGGGCGTCTCCGAGCAGACCGCCGCCCGCCGTTACCAGACGCTGCGCCGCAGCGGCGCGCTCCGGGTGGTCGGACTGGTCAACCGGCGGGTGTACGGCGCCGCGGAGTGGGTCGCCCGCATCCGCTGCCGCCCCGACCGGGTCGCCCCGCTCGCCGAGGCACTCGCCCGCCGCCCCGACATCTCCTGGGCCCATCTGGCCTCGGGTGGCACGGAGATCATCTGTGTCATCCGCGCGCCGCTCGACATGCCCCGCGAGGACGTGCTGCTCCGGCAACTGCCGAGGTCCGCCTCCGTCCTGGACGTCAGCGTCGACCTGATCATCCACGACTACGACACCCCGGACGCCTCCGGCTGGACCGGCTACGGCGACAACCTCGACCCCGAGCAGGTCCGGCAGCTGACCTCGCAGCGGCCGGCGCTCACCCCCGGGCCCCCGCTCCCGCCCGCCGAGGAGGACGCCCCGTTGCTGGAGGCCCTGGCCCAGGACGGCCGTACCACCCACACCCACCTCGCCGAACTCACCGGCTGGTCCCTTTCCCGGGTGGCCCGGCGGCTGGAGGCGCTGGAGAGCGCCAGGACCCTCGAATACGAGGTGGAGCTGCTCCCGGAACGGCTCGGTCACCGGCTGCAGGCCATCCTGTGGCTGCGGGTGGCGCCCGTCCGCCTCGAGCGGGTCGGCGCGGAGGCCGCCCGGTACGACGAGGTCCCCTTCGTCGGCGCCATCAGCGGGGAGCACAACCTGATGGTCACCGTGATCGCCCGCGATCCCGAGGACTTCTACCGGTTCCTGACCACCCGGATCGCCGCCACCCCGGGCATCGACGGCTACGGCGTCAGCATCAGCGTCCACCACCTCAAGAAGGCGGCCTCCCTCATCTCCCGGGGCCGGCTGGTGCCCCCTTCCTGACGTGGTCCGCAGGATTGAAACTCCTTGCTTGAGCACGCTATTGTGAGGTGATGAGTGACGAGGCGCCGCTGACCGTCCACGAAGAGCTCCTCTGGCGTGCCCTGATGCGCGTGATCGTGGCGTTGCCGCGCTCGCTGGACGACGATCTGCTGCGGTCCACGGGGCTCACGCTCACCGAGTACGTCGTCCTGATGAACCTCTCCGAGGCCGACAACCAGGAGCTCCGGATGACGGACCTCGCCTCGGCCACCGCCCTGTCGGCGAGCCGCATCACCCGTGTCGTGGACGCGCTGCAGAACCGCGGCCAGGTCGTCAAGCGCCGCTACGAGGGCGACGCCCGCGGCAATGTCGCGACCCTCACCCCGGAGGGGCTCAAGCGTCTCCAGGCCGCCTACCCGGTGCATCTGGCGAGCGCCCGCAAGCGGGTGCTGGATCTCCTCGACGGCAGATCGGTGCCGGCCATGGCCCGGCAGTTCGAAGCGGTGGTGGAGAAGCTCGCCTGACCCCGGCCCCGGTCGGCAGTGGCCGTCGCCTCGTCAGCAGGGGCCGGCACCCGGACGAACACCGCGCCGTCGTCCTGGAACTGACCGGACGCGGGACCGCCGTGGTCGACGCGGCCCGGCGGGAGATCGACCGCTTCACCGCCGAGCTGCGCGCCCTGCTCGGCGCCGACCGCTTCAGCGACACCGCCGCGGCCCTGCACAGCACAGCCTGGCCCACTGGGAAGCCTGAGCCGGGTCACCGGTCACCCCGCGTCCGGCGCGCCTCGGCCACCGCGGGCAGCAGGGACACCACGACGACCACCCCGATCAGCGGCAGCAGGTAGCGGTCGATGTGCGAGACCGACGACCCGAGGGCGAACCCGGCGAGGACGAAGGTCTGCGACCAGAGCACCCCGCCGACGGTCTGCCAGAGGGTGAAGGGCCGCACCGGCACCCCGAGCGCCCCGGCCGCCGGATGCAGCACCGACCGCAGCAGGGGCACGAAGCGGCCGATCACCAGTGCCTTGCCGTACCCGTACCGGGACAGCAGCCGCTCCGCCCGGGCCGCGCCGGCCTTCACCCGTGCACTGGAGGTGCGGGCCAGCAGCGGGCGCCCGCCGTGCCGCCCGATCAGATATCCGACCTGGCCGCCCGCCACCGCCCCGACGGCCGCACAGACCAGCACCTGCCACAGCTCCAGCCGGGGAGCGCGGTCCGCGTTCGCCGCGCACAGCACACCGGCCGGGAAGAGCAGGGTGTCACCCGGCAGGAAGAAGCCGACGACCAGCAGACCCGACTCGGCGAAGATCACCACCAGCACGGCGAGCGCGCCGAAGGCGGCGAGCAACGAGGCACTGTCCGTCGGATTGACGGCGATCACCGTCGTCACCTCCCCGTCCCTTACGCCGGTCGCTTGCCTCAAGTGTCACGTGCCGGCCGCCGGGGCGCTGGCCCGTGACACCCGGGTGCGGTCAGGTCGAGGGGTAGCCGAGCTGGCGCCTCATGTACGGGGTCATGAGCGTCTTCGCCTTGGCCATGGCGGTGGCCCGGGTGCCGAGGACCGCGCTCTCGCCGAGCGGCACGGGCAGCACGGTCACCCCGTCGGCCGGGCCGAAGGGCACGATCAGCGGGGTGCGGCGGACGGCCCGGTAGGCGCGCGACCTCTTGCTGTGCCGCCCCGAACTGCGCAGGTAGGAAAGGATGTTGTGGGCCGCGACCTCGGCCTGGGCGAGCGCGGCGGGGGTGACCTTGAGCTCGCTGACATCGTTCACGTCACCGACCGCGAACACGTCCGGGTGGCCCTCGATGCGGAGCGTCCGGTCGACCCTGACGTGTCCGGTCTCGTTCAGCCAGTCGCCGTGCCCGGCCAGACGCAGCCAGAGCGTGTTGGGCGTGGTGCCGGTCGCCCAGAAGGAGAGATCGGCGGCGAGGACCTCGCCGTGGGCGTCGCGGTAGGTGCCGAAGTCGGCACCGGGCGCCATGAAGGAGTCCAGCCGGACGGTCACGTCGTGGGCGGTCAGCCAGGTCCGGGCCCTGCGGCCGGCCCGGGCGCTGCCCGTGGAGTGCAGCAGTTCCTGCCCGGAGTGCGCGAGGGTGACCCGTGCGTCCGGCCGGGCCAGCCGGATCTCGGCGCTCAGTTCGACACCGGAGGGGCCGCCGCCGACGACCAGGATGTGGTCGGCGGCGGCGATGTTGTGCTGGTGCTCGGCGAAGGCCTTCGCGGCCTCGTCGGGGCTGGAGCCGACGAAGCGGGCCGGTTCGGGGTAGTCCGCGCCGG
Organism: Streptomyces sp. NPDC059224; assembly: GCF_042754285.1. Lineage (NCBI taxonomy): Bacteria > Bacillati > Actinomycetota > Actinomycetes > Kitasatosporales > Streptomycetaceae > Streptomyces > Streptomyces sp. NPDC059224. The sequence continues at coordinate 58,882 of NZ_JBHZAN010000016.1, read as the reverse complement.
TGGCGACGACCAGCACGTCGTACGGCAGCCGGTCGCCCGTAGCGAGGGTGACCTGGCGCTCGACGGTGTCGACGCGGACCGCCTTGCCCACCACCACACGGCCGTTGGCCAGCAGCCTGTCGTACGGGATGAAGGGGGCGCCCGTCCACTCCGGGCGGACCCCCGCCCGCAGGGAGGCGATGCGGTGGAAGAAGACCTCCTTGCGGTCCACGAGCGTGACATGTGCCGCCGTGTCGAGCTTTTTCGCCAGTCGTATCCCTGCGTAACCGCCGCCGATCACCACTACGTTGCCGTCCCGCACAGTGATTCTCCTGAGCCAGGTGGGGGGAATGGCGGCGAGCGTAACATTTGAAACATCAAGCGCAGGGCGGGTTCTGTGAGAGTGCTGTAAAGACGCGTGCGGCCCGTGCGGTCGGACTCTCCGGCGCCGTCCGCCCGGCCCGCGGAGCCGCCGTCAGGGGGCGGCCGGCGCGCTCAGCGCAGGTGGGGACGTCGGCCGGCTGTCGTGCAGCCGGCGGGTTACCTCGGTCAGGTCGGCGATGAACATGGCCGCGAGTTCGGCCGTGAACCCGGTGCGTACGACGAGACGCAGCACGGAGACGTCCTGGCAGGGCGCGGGGAAGGTGTACGCCGGCAGGTGCCAGCCGCGGGCGCGCATCGCCTGAGAGACGTCGAAGACCGTCAGGCCCTCGGTGCCGGGCGCCACGCGGAAGGCGAAGGCGGGCAGTTCGGAGCCGTCGGTGACCAGCGTGTAGGGCGCGATGGCCTGGATGCGGGCGGCCAGGGCGCGGGCCGTCGCGCGGTTCTGGGCCGCGAGGTTGCGCAGTCCCTCGAAGCCGTACCGCAGGAAACTGTAGTACTGCGCGACGACATGCGCGCCCGGACGGGAGAAGTTGAGGGTGAAGCTGGGGGAGCAGCCGCCGAGGTAGTCGACCTCGAAGACCAGGTCGTCGGGGAGTGCCTCGGCGTTGCGCCACAGCGCCCAGCCGAGGCCCGGGAAGACGTGCCCGTACTTGTGCCCGGAGGTGTTGATGGAGGCGACGCGTTCCAGCTGGAAGTCCCAGAGCAGCCCGGGGTCGAGGAAGGGGGCCACCATGGCGCCGGACGCGCCGTCCACGTGGACGGGGATGTCGGTGCCGGTGGCGGCCTGGTATCCGTCCAGGGCCAGGCAGATGTCGGAGACGGGCTCGTAGGAGCCGTCGAAGGTGGACCCGAGGACCGTGACGACACCGATCGTGTTGTCGTCGCAGTAGGCGGTGAGCGTGTCCGGCGTGAGGTGGTACCGGCCCGGTTCCATCGGGACGTAACGCGGCTCCACCTCGAAGTAGTTGGCGAACTTCTTCCAGCACACCTGGACGTTCGCGCCCATCACGATGTTCGGGCGGGCGGTGTCCTTGCCCTGGGCCCGCCGGCGGTCCTGCCAGCGGCGCTTGAGCGCCAGGCCGCCGAGCATGGACGCCTCGCTCGAACCGGTGGTGGAGCAGCCGCGGACCTGCTCCGGGAACGGCGCGTGCCAGAGCCGGGCGAGCATCCGTACGCAGCGCTCCTCCATGGCGGTGATCTGCGGGTACTCCGCGCGGTCCGCGAGGTTCTTCTCCGCGGTCTCCGCCATCAACTGCCGTGCCTGCGGTTCCATCCACGTGGTCACGAAGGTCGCGAGGTTGAGCCGCGCGTTGCCGTCGAGCATGAGCTCGTCGCGCACCCGGCGGCCGACCAGGTCGGGCGAGGACGCGTTCGCGGGCAACTCGTCCACCGGCAGGAGCAGATGGTCGGCGGGCGGCAGCGGGAGGTCGGGCTGGGGGAGCGGGGGGGCGGCGGGCGGGTGCGGTTGGCCGACGGGCTGGAGCGGGTGGTCGGCGGACGGACGGGTGGTCGCGGGTTCCGGTTCCGGGTCGGTCTCGGGTCCGGACTCCGGTGCGACGGTCAGGGTGTCGAACTCGGGTGCGGTCATGACGTCGGTATGCGGGATGGGCATGAGTGCCTCGATGCCTTTCTGGTCCGTACGGCCCCGTGCACTCCGAAGCTAGATCGCTTTTCGGTCCGGCATCGGTGTCGATTACACCGATCCAGTGATCGATTTGCGGACTGATGAACTGGATTTTCCCATCCACATACTGGCCGGGCCGGCGGCGTGCCCCCAGAGGTCCGGCGTGGCCGACCGCACCTCCACCGTGAAGTCGCTGAGCAGGAGCCTGGCCGGTGACCGCGGAGTGGCCGTCGTCGCGCCGCCGGTCACCAACGCCTACGCGACCCTCGCCGTCGTCGCCGTGGTCCCCGGAACCGGTCCCGACGCCCAGGCGACCACCGACCTTATGCCCCGGCTGCGCGCGAACGCGCCGACCGTCGGCGAGGAGGGCGGCACCCTCCACATCGTGGGTACGACGGCCGCCGCGATCGACGTCGCGGGCAAACTGCCCGCCGCGCTGCCGCTGTTCGTCGCCATCATCGTGATCCCGGCACTGCTCCTGCTGACCATCGCCTTCCGGTCCCTGCTGGTCCCCGTCAAGGCCGCCCTCGGTTTCCTGCTGTCGGTCGCCGCCTCCCTGGGCGCCACCGTGTGGGTCTTCCAGGAGGGCCACCTCAACGGCGTCCTCGGCATCCCCTCGGCCGGCCCGGTCACCGGCTTCCTGCCGGTCCTGCTCATAGGCGTGCTCTTCGGGCTGGCCATGGACTACGGGGTCTTCCTGGTCAGCCGCATGCGGGAGCACCACGAGCACACCGGTGACGCGGCCGAGGCGGTCACCCAGGGCGTGTCCCGCAGCGGCCGGGTGGTGAGTGCCGCCGCCCTTGTCATGGTCGCGGTATCCGGCGGGTTCGTCTTCAACCACGACCCGATCATCAAGTCCATCGGGTTCGCCCTGGCGTTCGGCGTGCTGGTCGACGCGTTCGTGGTGGGCATGACGCTCGTCCCGGCGGTGACGGCCCTGCTCGGCGGCCGTGCCTGGGGCCTGCCCGGCTGGCTGGACCGCGTCACGCCCGACGTGGACATCGAGGGGGCGAAGCTGCCGCGACCCGCACCGGCGGAGCCGGAGCGCAAGGAGCACGAGGTGGCCGCGGGCTGATCCGCACCGGGGGCGCGCGGCCCGCTCCGGACTCCGGCCCGCGCTGGGGGTGGTCCCGCGCACCGCGCGCGGTCAGTGCTCCGCTCGGTGCCGGGGCCTCGGTGAACGGGCCGTTCAGCACCGCGAGTCGACGCGGGTGACCGCGCGGACCCGGCCCGGTCCGCCCGTGGGCGGTGGGTACCCTGATCGCCGCGCAGGTCATCGCCTTCGGCACGCTCTCCGGTGGAGCCGCCGACGCCGTCCGGACGTCCGGCCCCGCCGTGCTCGCGGGCGGCACTCCTCGCCCGGCGGTGCGCCCGCTCGCCCCGCACGAAAGGCAGAACGTCCGCATGACCCTTCGCTGTGCCGTACTGGACGACTACCAGGGCGCCGCTCTCGCCCTGGCGGACTGGAGCCCCCTCGACGGCCGTGTCGAGGTACGGACGGTCCGCGAGCACATCGCCGACCGGGACAGGCTCGTCGCCGAACTCGCGGACTGCGAGATCGTCGTGATCATGCGCGAGCGCACCCCGTTCGACGCCGGCCTGCTGGAACGGCTGCCCCGGCTGCGGCTGCTGGTGACGACCGGAATGCGCAATGCCTCCGTCGACCTGGCGGCCGCGGCGGCCCGTGGCGTGACGGTCTGCGGTACGGCCAGCAGCCCCACCCCGCCCGTCGAACTGACCTGGGCCCTGCTCCTCGGCCTGGCCCGGAACGTCACGGCCGAGAACCGGTCCCTGCGCGCGGGCGGCCCCTGGCAGTCCACCGTGGGTCAGGATCTCCACGGCCGGACCGTGGGCCTGCTCGGACTCGGCAAGATCGGCACGCGGGTCGCCCGGATCGCCACCGCCTTCGGCATGGAGGTCCTCGCCTGGAGCGAGAACCTCACGGCCGAGCGTGCCGACGACGCGGGCGCGCGACTCGCCCCGAGCAAGGAGGACTTGCTCGGCCGCAGCGACTTCGTCTCCGTCCACCTGGTGCTGTCGGGGCGGACGCGCGGTCTGCTCGGCGAGCGGGAACTGCGTGCCATGCGGCCGCACGCCTACCTGGTCAACACCTCCCGCGCCGGGATCGTCGACGGGCCGGCGCTGCTGCGCGCCCTGCGCGAGAGGTGGATCGCGGGGGCGGGGCTGGACGTCTTCGAGACCGAGCCGCTCCCCGCCGACGACCCCCTGCGGTCCCTGCCGAACGTGCTCGCCACACCGCACCTGGGTTACGTCAGCGAGCGCAACTACCGCACCTTCTACACCCAGGCGGTGGAGGACATCACCGCCTTCCTCGCCGGCGCCCCCGTCCGACAGCTGACGCACGGCGCCGCATGACCGGACCCGAGACCGAGAACACCGCGGAGCTGGTCCACGACCTGCTGCGGGACCAGCATCCGGACCTCGCGGGGCCGGCCGTCCGCGAGGTGGCGGGCGGGTGGGACAACCGGATGCGGCGCCTCGGGGACGAGCCGGCCGTGCGCATGCCGCGGACGGAACAGGCCCCGGACCTCCAGCGCAAGGAGTGCCGGTGGCCGCCCCCGCCGCTCCGGCCCTGCCGCGTCCGGTCCCGGACCCGGTTCGGACCGGTGAACCGTCCGCGCGCCTCCCGAAGCCCTGGACCGTCATGACGTGGGTTCCGGGCGAGCCACTGGACCGCAGCTCGCTCCGCCGCGGCGACCACGTGTCCGGCACCCTGGCGGACTTCCTCCGGGCGCTCCACGTGGCGGCCCCCGCCGCATCGCCGACCGGCGAGGACCGCGGCGGCCCCCAACAGGTGTCCGGACGGCTTCGACCACTTCTGTGGGGGCCCGCCGCTCCGGGTGCACGGCGACCTGCATCCGGCGAACGTGGTCGTCCCGGACGGGACGCTCTCGGGCGTGATCGACTTCGGTGCCCTGTTCGCCGGTGATCCGGCGTGGGACCCCGCGGCCGGGTGGGTGGTCCTTCCCGCGGGCGCCGCCGCCGGGTTCTTCGAGGTGTACGCGCACGCGAACCAGCCGACTGTCCGGCGCGCCCGCGGGCCGGCCGCCATGAAAAGCCTGTTCCTCATGCTCATGGGCCGCAACGGCGACCGGGGCCCGGCCCGGTGGCAGGCCGACGTGGGGACCCCGCCGGCCGGGGCGGCGCCCGACCGTGTGCTCCGGAGCCGGTAGCCATCCCCGCCGGGCCGTGGTCCCGCGCGGATCCGGTGTCACGTTCGCTTGGCACGAATGCGAACATCCGCTTCCGCCCCCGGCGGGCGCGGGTCGGGTGAGGCTTCGGTTCCGGATCCTCGGCACGACAGGGCACAACCCTTGGGCTCGCTCTCCGGTCCAACAGCGCGGCGGCGGGGAACGGACCCCGCCCTGCCTCCGCGACTCCCTCCCCGACCGGCCGTGCCGAGATCCCAGGAGCCACGAAGTGCGCAGTACGCGCTCCACCACGCGAACGTCCAGAACCCTACGCGGCCGACCGGGCCTGCTGTCCGGGCCGGCCGCGGCAGCCGTGCTGCTGACCGTCGGCGCCACGATCACCGTGACCGCCGCCCCTGCGCCCGCCGCTCCCGCGGCCGTGGAGGCGGCCCACGACGACTTCAACGGCGACGGCTACCCCGATGCCGTGATCTCCGCCCCCGGCGGCACCGTCAGCGCACGGAAGGGCGCCGGCTACGTCGCCGTGCTGTACGGGTCCGCGAGCGGCCTGTCCACCTCCCGCCGGGCGACGTTCAGCCTGAGCACCCCCGGCATACCGGGTCTCGCCCAGACCGGCGACGGCTTCGGACGGACCACCACCTCCGGAGACCTGGACGGTGACGGCTACGCCGATCTCGTCGTCGGCATGCCCGGCAGGGACACCGGGACCACGGCCGACGCGGGAGCGGCGGTCGTCCTGTGGGGCTCCGCGAACGGGCTGCGGGCCGCCGGCGCTCTCCTGCTGCAGGACGGCGCGCCGACGGCACGCGGACACGTCGGACTGGGCCTGGCCACCGGCCGTTTCCACGGCTCCCGCACCGAACTCGCCCTCCTGAGCGGCAAGTCCCTGCGGACCTACGGCTTCGAGGCCGGCGCCGACGGCACCCGCATCTTCCAGGCCACCCCCATGGACTGGAAGTGGGCGGAGGACTTCACCCCCACCGGGCTCACCTCCGGTGACTACGACAGGAGCGGCTCCGACGACGTCGTCCTGCTCGGCACCCTCACCGTCTACGAGACGGTCAATCCCGTCGAGACGTTCGGTGCTGCCAGCTACCTGCCCGGTGGTCCCGACGGGCTGACGTACGGCCACGGACTGCGCGGCGGCCCGGTCGGCGCCTCCGGCGACATCGACCACGACGGCTACCCGGACGTGGTCTTCGGTTCCCCGGCCGACACCGACGACCTCAACGAGGCCCTGGTCGACGGCGGCAACCTCGACGTCTTCCTCGGCGGCCCCGGCGGCCCCGGCGGCCTGGGCGGTCCGGACGCCGACCAGCACTTCGACCAGACGACCATCGGCGCCTCCGGCGACGACAGGGTGGGTGACCGTTTCGGCGGTGCCGTCACCGTGGCGGACGTGAACGGCGACGGCTACGCCGACGCCGCGATCGGCGCTCCCGGCAACGACATCAACGGCCTCACCGACCCGGGCACGGCCTGGGTGATGCGCGGTACCGGCAACGGACTCACCCCACGTGGCCTCGTCAGTTACAGCCGGAGCACGCCGTCCGTCCCCGGGGACAACGAGGACGGCGACCGGTTCGGCGCGGCCCTCCGGCTCATCGACGCCGACAAGGACGGCAGGGCCGAGCTGATCGCCTCCGCCCCTGGCGAGGACACCGACGACGGCGCCGCCTGGGTCTTTCCCGGCACGGGCAACGGCCCCTCCGGCAGCGGATCCTGGTCCTTCAACGGCGGCAGCCTGAGCGCCCCCGTGCCCGACGCCCGCTTCGGCGAGACCCTGGCCCCGTAGCGGCGGCGGCCCGCCGCACGTGCGACGAGGTGGCCTCCCGTGCCGCGTTCCCGGGAGGCCACCTCCTCCGCGGAACCCGAAGAGTTGCTTCCGCGTAACAGTGAAGATCCGTTCCCCCGGGCCGGCCGACCGACCGCTTCTGCGGCCGCCACCTTGTGCTCACAGGTCGAGAATGCGCCGAACAGGGCCTGATTGCGACTTAGTTGGGTAGTGTCCGGATGCCTCGGAACAGCCGGTGCCGACGGCCCGGGGGACTCGCGTCTTGCGAGGTCACCCGGCAGATCATCGCTCACAGGAACACCCGTGTACCGCCGCCCGCCCGCTGACCAGCCTTCAAATCTTGAGCACAAATTCCACACGGCCCTCTCTTCAGACGGCCCTTGATGGTCTAGATTGACCGTGCTTCGCATGCTGGGACACGAGGCGACAAATGATGATCTATGGGTCGGTCGGTGCTGACGACCCGTGCCGGCGTCTCCGGCGCCGGCCGTGGGGGTGATCAACTCCTGTTGCTGCGATGGGCTTTGGGTGAGGGGAGCACCCGAGGCGGCGGCGTATCCCGTGCACCTGGAGAGCCTGGCCGACCAGGCGAGTCCGCTGCGCCATGAGCGGGTTGTTCAAGTAGCGCCGAAGCAGCCGGGATGTCATGCGCGGGAGGCGGGGGCCTCCTGCGAGAGGAACAGCGCGGCGCGGGGAGCCGGGGGGCCTCCCGGGACGGACGCGTGCGGGAGGCGGGGGCCTCCCGGGGGGAGGAACCGTGTCAGGGCACCATGTCGAACCACTGGGGACCGGGGGGTTTCTGTGCGGCAGGGGGGACTAGTCGGCTCTTTTTCGCCGGCGCGTGAGCGTCTGGCGGACGGGGCGATCAGCCGGCCGGCGATCGAGTGGGAGCAGCGGTACCGACGTACCGTGATCATCAGCGACACCGTGGCCACCGCCTTCGTGGTGGCGGGGATCGGTGAATTCTTCGGGGCCCGGGACGCGGCCAACTGGCATGAGAAATGGGGGATTCTCGCCTTCGGCACCGAGCTGCTGGTGCTGGCGGCGCTCGTGGTGGGCCGGTCGTGGGCGCCGGCGGTGCTCGGCCAGGGCGCCGAGGAGTTCCGCCGGCTCGGACGCGCACTGTTCGCGGCGACCGTCATCCTGGCGCTCGGCGGGATCGCCCTCACCTCGCGCAACATCAAGCTCTGGATCTTCGTCGCGATCCCCGCGATCGGGCTCGTGACCATGACCGCGCGGTACGTGCTCCGCCTGTTCCTGCACAGACGGCGCAAGGACGGCCGGTGCCTGAGACCGGTGCTCGCCGCGGGCAGCCCGGACACCGTGCGCGACCTGATCAACCGAACCCGCAAGTACCCGCACATCGGCTGGCGGGTGGAGGCGGTGTGCACGACGGACGGGCGCGGGACCGACGGGGACGAACTCGACGGAGTGCCGGTCGTCGGCCGGATGACGGACGTCGCCAAGCACGTGCGCCACGACGGCTACCGGGTCGTCGCGGTGACACCGGACCCGCACTGGACCCCGGACCGCTTGCAGCGACTGGCATGGAACCTCGAAGGCAGCGACGCCGAGATGGTCGTGGCCCCGGTGCTGATGGAGGTGGCCGGTCCGCGGCTGCACGTCGACGCGGTGCTCGGGATCCCGCTGCTGCGGGTCAGCCTGCCGACCTTCACCGGCGGCCGCCGGGCGATCAAGGAGGTCGTCGACCGGGTGGGTTCGGCGGTCCTGCTGATGCTGTTCGCGCCGCTGATGGCGTTCGTCGCACTGCTCGTGCTGGCGGACAGCCGGGGCGGGGCCTTCTACCGCCAGCGCAGGGTCGGCAAGGACGGCCGGGAGTTCACGATCCTCAAGTTCCGCACCATGGTCACGGGGGCCCACGGGACCCGTGCCCAGCTCGCCGACCGCAACGAGGGCTCGGGGCTGCTGTTCAAGGTCCGCCGGGACCCGCGGGTGACCCGGGTGGGAGCCGTGCTGCGACGGTACTCGGTGGACGAACTCCCGCAGCTGTTCAACGTCCTCACCGGAGCGATGTCGCTCGTCGGCCCACGGCCCCCGCTGCCGGAGGAGTGCGCCGCGTACGACCCGGACATCCGGCGGAGGCTGCTGGTCAAGCCCGGGCTCACCGGCCTGTGGCAGATCAGCGGACGCAGCGACCTGCCGTGGGAGGAGGCGGTCCGCCTCGACCTGCGGTACGTGGAGGACTGGTCGCTCGCCCTCGACACGGTGATCTTGTGGAAGACCATGCGTGCGGTCCTCCACGGGCAGGGGGCCTACTGATGCGCGGGGAGCGCCGTCCGGCCGGCACGCGGAACGCAGGCCACAAGGGTCTGCCTGGGGGGAGAGACGGGTCATGAGAGTCAGTGTTTTCGGGCTCGGCTACGTGGGCTGCGTGTCAGCCGCGTGCCTGGCCGGCATGGGCCACGAGGTCATCGGGGTGGACGTGAACCAGGTGAAGGTCGACCTGGTCAACGACGGCAAGGCCCCCGTGGTCGAGGAGCGTATCGGCGAGCTCCTCGCCGAGGTCGTGGGGACCGGAGCGCTGCGCGCCACCGGCGACGTCCGCGAGGCGGTCCTGGGCAGCGAGGTGTCGCTGGTCTGCGTGGGCACGCCGTCGGAGCCCAACGGCAGCCTGTGCACCACGTACTTGGAGCGGGTCGCCGAGCAGATCGGTGCCGCGCTGGCCGAGGAGATCGAGCAGGGGCGCCGCCACACCGTGGTGTTCCGCAGCACCATGCTCCCGGGCACCTGCCTGAACCTGCTGGTGCCGATCCTGGAGAAGAACACCGGCGGCACGGCCGGCGTGGACTTCGGGGTCGCGGTCAACCCGGAGTTCCTGCGCGAGGGCACGAGCGTGCGGGACTTCCTGGACCCGCCCAAGACCGTCGTCGGCGAGTTCGACCCGGCCAGCGGCGACGCGGTGCTGGCGCTGTACGACGGCCTGCCCGGCGAGGTGTTCCGGGTGCCGGTCCCGACGGCCGAGGCGATCAAGTACGCGGACAACGCCTTCCACGGCCTCAAGATCGGCTTCGCGAACGAGCTGGGCGCGGTGTGCCAGGCGCTCGGCGTGGACTCGCACCAGGTGATGGACGTGTTCCTGGCCGACCGCAAGCTGAACATCAGCCCCGCCTACCTGCGGCCCGGCTTCGCCTTCGGCGGCTCCTGCCTGCCCAAGGACCTGCGCAGCCTGGTCCACGCCGCCCAGCGGGCCGACGTCTCGGTACCCATCCTCGCCCACGTCCTGACCTCCAACTCCGACCACCTCCAGCGCGCGGTGGACCTGGTGGAGCGCACCGGCAAACGCCGGGTGGGGCTGTTCGGGCTGTCCTTCAAACCCGGCACCGACGACCTCCGCGAGAGCCCGCTCGTCGAACTGGCCGAGAGACTCTTCGGCAAGGGCTACGACATCAAGATCTACGACGCCAACGTGAGCCTCTCCCGGCTGCTCGGCGCGAACCGCGAGTACATCGAGAGCCGGCTGCCGCACCTCGCGCAGCTGCTCGCGGACTCCGTCGACGAGGTGCTCGAACACGCCGAGGTGTGCCTGGTCGGGACCAGGGACGCGGCCGTGCTGTCGGCGCTGCCCCATGGCGAAGGACCGGTGATCGTCGACCTCATCCGCCTTCCCGACGCCGAGACGCGCCGGACCGAACCGGGGTACGTGGGCCTTGCTTGGTAACACAGCCGGCGGCGCCGGCTCCGGCCGGCGCGCGCTGATCCTGGTGGAGAACCTGTCGGTGCCGTTCGACCGGCGGGTGTGGCAGGAGTGCACGACGCTGCGCGACGCGGGCTGGACGGTGGACGTCATCTGCCCGCAGGGGACCAAGCGCGACACCGAACCGGAGACGGAGATCGACGGGGTGCGGATCCACCGCTACCCGTTGCGCGCGGCCACCGGGGGGCCGGCCGGCTACCTGAAGGAGTACGGATCGGCGCTCTGGCACACGGCACGGCTGGCCCGCAAGGTCGGTCCGGTCGACGTGGTCCACGCGTGCAACCCGCCCGACCTGCTGTTCCTGCCGGCCCTGTGGCTGAAGCGGCGCGGCGCCCGGTTCGTCTTCGACCAGCACGACCTGGTACCCGAGCTGTACCTCTCCCGGTTCGACCGCGGTGAGGACCTGCTCTACCGCGCCGTGTGCGCGCTGGAACGGCGGACCTACCGGGCCGCGGACATCGTGCTCGCCACGAACGAGAGCTACCGCGACGTCGCCGTGCGCCGTGGCGGCCGGCGGCCGGAGGACGTCTTCGTGGTGCGCAGCGCGCCCGCCATCGACCGCTTCCAACCGGTGCCGCCGGAGGCGGAGTTGAAGCGCGGCAAGCCTCATCTGCTGTGCTATCTCGGTGTCATGGGCCCGCAGGACGGCGTCGACTACGCCCTACGGGCCCTCGCGGAGCTCCGCGACCGGCTCGGACGGACCGACTGGCACGCGGTGTTCGTCGGTTCCGGCGACGCCTTCGAGGCGATGGTGGAGCTGTCGGGGCGGCTCGGACTCGGGGACCAGGTGCAGTTCACCGGGCGGATTCCGGACGCCGAACTGGTGCGCTACCTGTCCACCGCGGACGTCTGTCTTTCCCCCGACCCGCGCAACCCGCTCAACGACGTGTCGACCATGAACAAGGTCCTCGAGTACATGGCGATGGGCCGGCCGATCGTCTCCTTCGACCTGAAGGAGGCACGCGTCTCCGCCGGTGAGGCCGCCGTGTACGCGCCCGACGACGACGAGGCCGAGTTCGCCCGGCTCATCGCGCTGCTCCTGGACGACCCGGACCGGCGGGCGCGGATGGGCAAGATCGGCCAGGAGCGGGTCAGCGGGCCGCTCTCCTGGCAGAACTCACAGGCGTCGCTGCTCGCCGCCTACGCCGCTGCCTGCCGTGACCGCACTCCGGTGGCGGCGGGCGATCAGGTCCGCACAGGGAAGAGGCAGGGCAGTTGAGCGAGGACACGATACGTCTGGTCACCATCGGACGGATATTCCGACGGCGCTGGCGGCTTCTCGCCGTCCTCGCCGTCGTGGGCGGGCTCGTCGGGTACGGCGCCTCGGTGGTGTTCCCGCCGCGGTACACGACCTCGGCGTCGGTCCTGCTGCCGGGGCAGTGGGAGGAACGTGAACTGCTGACCCAGGTCGACATCGCGACCAGTTCGACGGTGGTCGACCGCGCGGCCTCGACGCTCGGCTGGCAGGACGTCAGCGCCGCCGAACTGCGCGATCACGTGACCGCCACGGCCGCCGACGGGAACATCATCAGGGTCTCGGGTACGGCCGATACCCCGAAGCGTGCGCAGCAGCTCTCCGACCAGGTCGCCCAGCAGTTCGTCAAGTTCGCCTCGCGGATCGCGGGCGGCGGCACGGACTCCGCGACGGCCACGGAGGCCGCGGCGCTGCGGAAGCAGGTCGAGGACACCAACCGCCGTATCACCGCCCTGGCCAACGCGGCCGACCCGGGACAGACCGTGGAGAGCGTGCAGGCCCGGACCGAGCTCGAGAAACTGAGCACCTCGCTGGAGGAGGCCATGACGAAACTGGACGAGGCCGACCCGGCGACCGACAAGGCCGGCATGGTCGTCATGGGGCAGGCGGCCCGGCCCACCGGCGAGGCGCCGCCGACCAGGATGCAGCTCACCGTCGCGGGAGCGCTGCTGTTCCTGCTGCTCGCGGTCATCGGCCATCTCATCGCCGCACGGATGAACCGCCGGCTGCGCACCGAACCCGAGATCGCCGCGGCGCTGGGCTCGGCGCTGCTGGGCACCGTCGACGTGCCCGACGCACGGCGCGGTGAGCACCGGACCGACGGCGGCGGCCGGCCGCGCCGGCTCCGCAGGCTCCTCGGCGTCGACGCCCGGTGGGACCTGCCCACCCCGCGCAGATCCGAGGACGAGGCCGGCCGGCGGATCCGCTACCGGCGGGTGTGCGCTCGCCTCCGGGACGAACTGCCCTCCTCCCGGCGGCTGCTGGTCGTCGTACCGGACGGCGACGAGATCGCCCGCCGGGCCGCGCGGCAGCTTGCCGCCGAGGCCAAGAGCGATCCGCAGCTGCGGGTGGTGGAGGTCTCGGTGGACCGGCCGATCGTGCCGGACCGCGACACCGAGTCCGGGGCCCTGGTCGTCCTCAGCCCGGGAAGCTGGACCACCGAGGAACTCGCCGGAATCGCCGAGGCGTGCGCGGACGGCAGCCACGAACTCGTCGGCATCGTCGTCGCCGACACGGTCCGCGCCCGGGAGACCCGGCCGGCCGGACCCCCTCCGGACGACGCCACTCTGGCGCTCGCGGTCCCCGGCCGCGCGACGGGAGGTCCGGCATGACGACGAGCACGACCGCGGAGTCGCCGGCGGCCACTCCGCTCCTCGATCTGCAGGCACTGGTGGTGGCGGTGCGCCGACGCCGCCGCCTGTGGTCCGCCACGGCGCTCCTCGGCCTGCTGGCCGGCGCCGGACTGGCGGTCCTGGTGCCGCCGTCGCCGACCGCGGTGACCACCGTGCTGGTCGCGCACGCCGAGGACCAGCCCAACGACACCGGAACGCTGATCCGCACCGACGTGCAGCTGCTGCAGACCACGAAGATCGCCGACAAGGCCCTGCGGTCCCTCAAGTCCCCGGAGAAACCGGAGGACTTCATGGCGGACTACCGGGGGACCGGCCTGACCAACAACCTGCTGCAGATCACCGTCACGGGCGACAGCGACGCCCAGGCGGTGGCCCGCGCCAAGGCGCTCGCCGACGCGTTCGTCGCGGACCACGTGCAGCGCATGAAGAACACCGCGCAGGCCGAGGCCCAGGCCCTGCTCGACCAGCGTGACCGCATGCGGGACGAACTGGCCCAGGTCAACGAGGAGATCGGAGGCCAGTCGGCGGACAGCGACCCGAAGGCGTCGGCGAGCCTCGAATCGCTCTTCGCCCGCCGCGCCGAACTCAACTCCCGCATCGCCGACTTCGACGAACGCGCCGCGGACGCGCGGACCGGAACACCGCAGGTCGTCGCCGGCACGGAGATCGTGGACCTCCCGCGCGCGCTGCGGCACTCGCTGCCCAAGGCCGTCGTCACCGACGCCGCGATCGGCCTCGTCCTCGGGCTCGTCCTCGGGCTCGCGCTGGCCGCGATCGGCGTGGTGGTGGCGGACCGCCCGGTGCTGCGCCGGGACATCGCGGCGAACCTGGGAGCCTCGGTCATCGCCGAACTGCCCCGCCGCTCGGGCAGACCGTGGCGGCGCCGCCGCATCCGGCTCACCCGGGAACGGCTCACCGCTTCCCTGGCCCGCACCGCGCGCGGCTCCACGGAACCGGTGTCGCTGCTGGAGCTGGGCTGTGCGCGCCGCACGAGCGTGATCGCCCTGGACCTCGCCAGGGCCATGGCGGCGGAGGGACCGGTGACCGTCATCGACGCTCTGCCCCGCCCGTACCTGGCGGGCCGCCGCCCGAAGCCGGGAGACCCGACCGTGGTCGGCGGCGAGCGCGCCGCGACCGTGCCGCCCCAGGAGCGCCGCATCGGGCTCGGCTCGGTGGCGCCCGGAACGGCGTGGACCGACCTGCAGTACCTCGGCACCCAGACCGTGCTCGTGGTGCGGGCCGGACACGGCAGCGCCGCATGGCTGCACACAGTGGCGCGGCAGCTCGCCGACCAGCGCATCCCGGTGATCGGCGTGGTGCTGATCGACCCGGACCCGCGGGACCGGACCGACGGCACCCTGTGGGACGGGCTGCACACCGCGCTGCGCGGCCGGAGCGAGTGGCCGGCCCGGCAGACGGGCGGGGGTACCTCGCACGCCGTTCAGGCAGTGGGGGAGGGCCAGCGGCGGGCGGAGCGGCGGCCGGTGTGGGCTGCCCGGGGCCCGGAGAACGACCAGGAGGTGCGGTAGGACATGTGTGGCATCGCGGGCACCTACCGCTGGCCGGACGGAAAGGCGGTCACCGACCGGCTCACCGACACCCTCGCCCACCGCGGCCCGGACGGGGCGGGCCGGTACAGCCACCCCGTGGGCGACGGCGAAGTGCACCTCGGGCACCGCCGGCTGGCCATCATCGACCTGTCCGACACCGGCGCCCAGCCGATGGTCTCCGACGGCCTCGTCCTGACGTACAACGGTGAGCTGTACAACGCCCCCGAGCTGCGTGCCGAACTGGCCGCCGGCGGGGTGCGCTTCCGCGGCACCTCCGACACCGAGGTGCTCCTGGAGGCCTGGCGGCGCTGGGGCACCGACTGCCTGCCCCGGCTGCGCGGCATGTTCGCGTTCGGCGTCTTCGACGAGCGCACCGGCGAACTGGTGCTCGCCCGCGACCAGCTCGGCATCAAGCCGCTGTTCCTGCTGCGGCGCGGCCGGGGCCTGGTGTTCGCCTCCGAGCTCAAGGCGCTCGCCGTCGCGACCGGCAGGTCGCTGGAGGTGGACCACGCGGCGCTGGTGGCCTCGCTGCTCTACTACTGGGTGCCGGACTCCCGGTGCGCGTTCCGCGAGGCGGAGAAGCTGCCGCCGGGGAGCTGGCTGAGGTGCCGGCCCGACGGCCGGGTGGAGCGCGGCCGGTTCTGGGACCTGAAGGACGTCGCCGCCGAGGGCCAGGAGCGGATCCGCGGCGGCGAACAGCCGGACCTGGCCGCCGTCGTCGAGGACTCGACCCGGCGTCACCTGCTCTCCGACGTCCCCGTGGCGACCTTCCTCTCCGGTGGCCTCGACTCCAGCTGGCTGACCGCGCTGGCGGCCCGCCACCAGCCGGGGATCTCCGCCTACACGATCGGATTCCGCGCCGAGGACGCCAGGTTCGAGGCGATGCCCGACGACCTGCGCTACGCCCGGCAGGTCGCCGAGCGGTTCGGCGTCGACCTGCACGAGATCGAGATCGCGCCGAACGTCCTCGACCTGCTGCCGCGGATGACGTACCACCTGGACGAGCCGATCGGCGACCCCGCCGCGATCAACACGTACCTGATCTGCTCGGCCGCGCGGGAGGCCGGGGTGAAGGTGATGCTCTCGGGGATGGGCGCGGACGAACTGTTCGCCGGCTACCGCAAGCACCTGGCCAACCTGATGGCGCTGCGGTACCAGCGTGTCCCGCGGCTCCTGCGGCGCGGGGTGTCCGGGGCCGTGGACCGGCTTCCGGTCGCGACGAGCCGCCGGGGGTACCGGTCGGTGCGCTTCGCGAAGCGGTTCCTCTCCTTCGCCGGTCTGCCGGAGGAGACCGCCTTCAGGCGCAGCTACACCATGTACGACCAGGACGAGTTGCTCGCCCTCCTCGATCCGGACCTGGCCGGGACGGTCGAGGACGTCCTGACCGAGCACGCGGACGTCTACCAGGACAACGACCTCGACGACTTCGTCAACCGGATGTGCCTCACCGACGCCAGGATGTTCCTGCCGGGACTGAACCTCACGTACACGGACCGCTCCAGCATGGCCGCCTCGACCGAGGTCCGGGTGCCGTACGTGGACGTCGAGGTGGTCAGGGCGGCGTTCGCCGTGCCCGGTGACCGCAAGATCGTCGGACGGCAGGGCAAGGCCGCCCTCAAGGAGGCGGCCGCCTCGATCCTGCCCCGGGAGATCGTCTACCGGCCCAAGGGCCTCTTCAGCGCCCCGCTGCGGGCCTGGATGAGCCGGGACCTGGCACCGCTGGTGCGAGAGGTGGTCAACGACGGCGAGCTCGTCCGGTCCGGATTCCTGCGCCGCGACGCACTGGCGCGGCTCGTCGCCGAGGACGCCGCCGGGCAGCGGGACTACTCCAAGCATCTGTGGCACGTACTGACCCTCGAGTACTGGTATCGCGACGCGACCTCCGGGTCCGGCCAGAGCACTCGGTTGACGGCTTAGGAATCAGGGGACTTCGGTGAAGCAGGTCGTACAGAACTACAAGAGCGGCGAGCTGGCGGTGCTCGACGTTCCGGTGCCGGGGTGCAAGCCGGGTGGTGTGCTGGTCCGCAGCGCCTACTCGCTGATCTCCACCGGCACCGAGCTCATGAAGGTGTCCGAGGCCGGCATGTCGATGCTGGGCAAGGCCCGTTCCCGCCCCGACCAGGTGGCCAAGGTCATGCAGAGCGTGGCCACCAACGGGGTGCCCGCCACCTACCGCAAGGTGATGGGCAAGCTGGACTCCTACACGCCGCTCGGCTACTCGCTGTGCGGGGTGGTCGAGCAGGTCGGCACCGGCGTCGACGACGTGAAGGTGGGCGACCTCGTGGCCTGCGCCGGCAACGAGCACGCGCTGCACGCCGAGCTGAACTGGGTCCCGAAGAACCTCTACACGCCGGTGCCGGACGGGCTCGCGCCACGCCACGCCGCCTTCGGCACCGTCGGGTCGATCGCGATGCAGGGCGTCCGCCAGGGCGAGCCGCAGCTCGGCGAGGTGGCCCTGGTCATCGGCCTCGGCCTGATCGGGCAGCTGGTGGTCCAGCTCCTGACCGCCGCCGGGGTCCGCGTCGTCGGCGCCGACCCCGACCCGACGCGCTGTGAGCTCGCCGAACGCCTGGGCGCCGCGGCCTGCGGCGACCCCGCGTCCGCGGCCGTGGAGGCCGCCGTCGCCGAACTCACCGACGGACACGGCGTGGACCAGGTGTATCTGGCCGCGGGCGGCGGCAGCAACCAGCCCGTCGAGCTGGCCGCCCGGCTCTGCCGGGACCGCGGCCGGGTCGTCGACATCGGCAAGTGCCGCCTGGACCTGCCGTGGAACGCGTACTACGAGAAGGAACTCGACGTCCGGTTCTCGCGCAGCTACGGTCCCGGGCGCTACGACCCGGAGTACGAACTGGAGGGACGCGACTACCCGATCGGCTACGTGCGCTGGACCGAGCGCCGCAACCTCGCGTGCTTCCTCGACCTGGTCGCCCGCGGCAGCGTCGACGTGGAGCCCCTGGTCTCGCACGTCGCCGACTTCGACGACGCGGTCGAGACGTACCGGCGTCTGAAGGACGGCGAACTGAAGGCCGTGGCCGTGCTGTTCCGCTACCCCGGACAGGCGGCGGAAGCGAAGGAAGGGGAGGCGCAGGCCCCGTCGGTGGCCGTACCCGCGGTGCGCCGCGGCGGGGGAGCGGCCACCCCGGGCCGGGCCGCCACCGTGCCGGTACGCCTCGCGTTCGTGGGCGCGGGGAACTACGCGACGTCGATGCTGCTGCCGCACCTGGCCCAGCGCGACGGCGTCGAGCTGTCGACCGTCGTCACCACCACGGCGCTCTCCGCGGCCAACGCACAGCGCAAGTTCGGCTTCGCCCAGGCGACCACCGACCTCGACGCCGTGCTCGGCGACAAGTCCGTCGACGCGGTGTTCGTGGTCACCCGGCACAGCTCGCACGCCGAACTGACCCGCAAGGCGCTGCTGGCCGGCAAGACCGTGTTCGTCGAGAAGCCCCTGGCCCTGACCGAGGACGAACTGGCCGGCGTGCTCGCGGCGGTGGAGGAGTCCGGCAACGACCGGCTGCAGGTCGGCTTCAACCGGCGCTTCGCGCCGCTGCTTCAGGAGGCCAGAGACCGGTTCGGCGTCCGCACCGGTCCGGCGAACCTCCGCTACCTGGTCAACGCCGGCCGGCTCCAGCACGGCAGCTGGTACCTCCAACAGGGCACCGAGGGCTCGCGGTTCGCCGGCGAGGGCGGCCACTTCATCGACACGGCGAGCTGGCTGCTGGAGGCCGACCCGGTCTCCGTCTACGCGGTGGCCACGTCCGGCAACGACGACCTGCAGGTCGTGCTGCGCTACCCGGACGGGTCCACGGCCACCATCAGCTACGTCACCACCGGTGCGCCCGGCTTCCCCAAGGAGACGCTGGACCTGGTCGCGGACGGCAAGGTGCTGCGGCTGGACGACTTCGTCCGGGCCTCGGTCTACGGCCGCAAGCGCTGGGTAAGTTCACGGCTGCCCAAGGCCCGGGACAAGGGCCAGAACGCCGAGCTGGCCGCGTTCATCAAGGCCGTGTGCACCGGTGGGCCGATGCCGGTGCCGCTCGAGTCGCTGGTCGCGACCACGGCGGCCACCCTCGCCGTACAGGCCGGCCTGGCCGGCGGCGCGCCGGTGACGTTGGCGAGGACGCGATGACCATGAGCGCGGGCTGGTACCTGCGCCGGCTGTCCCGGATGGGGCCGCGGGAGGTCGCGGGCCGGGCCGGTGACGCGGTGCGCAGGCGGCGGTGGCGGTCCGACCGGCCGGAGGGCCCGGCCGTGACCGGCGCCCGGTTCACCGCTGTGCTGCCCGCCGGGACGCTCGCCGCGGTGCCACCGGAAGCCGCGAAACGTCTCGTCGCCGAGGCGGACTTGCTGATGTACGGGCACGTCGAGTATTTCGGCGTGGTCCGCGACGACCTCGTCGACCCGGACTGGTGGCGCGACCCGAAGACCGGACGCCGGGCGCCGGGGGGTTACGCCTTCGACGTGCCCTACCGGAACGAGGACGCGGTCGGGGACATCAAGCAGATCTGGGAGCTGTCCCGGCACCAGTACCTCACCGTGCTCGCCGCCGCCTACGCGGTCACCGGGAACGAGCGGTACGCCGAGCGGGTGGCCGAACATCTGCGGTCGTGGTGGGCGGCCAACCCGCCGCTGCGGGGCGTGCACTGGATCAGCGGCATCGAGCTGGGCATCCGGCTGCTGTCCTGGGTGTGGATCCGCCGGCTGCTCGACGACTGGCCGGGCGCGGCCGGGCTGTTCGAGGACAACCCGGTGGCGCTCGACCAGATCTGGCACCACCAGCGCTGGCTGGCCGCCTTCCCGAGCCGGGGGTCGTCCGCCAACAACCACGTCATCGCCGAGGCCGCCGGGCAGCTCGCGGCGGCGTGCGCGTTCGGCTGGTTCCCGTCCTCGGGGCGCTGGCGCGGTGACGCGCTGCGGTCGCTGGAGCGGCACCTGCGCGGCAACACCTTCGCCTCCGGCCTCAACCGCGAGCTGGCCACCGAGTACCACGGGCTCGTGCTGGAACTGGGCCTGGCCGCGGTGGCCGAGGCCGACGCCGCGGGCGTAGCGGTCCCGCCGTCCGTCCGTCTGGTGCTGCTGCGGATGACCGACGCGCTCGCGGCCGTCGTGGACAGCCGGCTGCGGCCGCCGCGCCAGGGGGACGCGGACGACGGGTACGGCCTGGTCGTGGACGGCGCGGGCACCGACCGCTGGGGCTCCCTGCTGGCCACCGGCGACGCCGTCTTCGGACGGCTCGACTGGTGGCCGGAGGTGCCCGGCACCGATGTGCGCACCCCGCTGCTGTCCGCGCTGGTCCGGCCGTACCCGAAGGGCGCCGTCGCACCGGCCGTGTCCCGGCCGGCCGGCCGGCCGGACCACTTCGCCGACGCGGGACTCACCATCCTGCGCGGTCCGGGAGAGATCTGGTGCCGCTGCGACGGTGGTCCGCACGGCTTCCTGTCCATCGCCGCGCACGCCCACGCGGACGCGCTCGCCGTGGAGGTCCGGCACGACGGCGTCGACGTGCTCGCCGACCCGGGGACGTTCTGCTACCACGGGCAGCCCGCGTGGCGGCAGTACTTCCGGTCCACCCTCGGCCACAACACGCTGCGGCTGGACGGCGCCGACCAGTCCGTCTCCGGCGGCCCGTTCCTGTGGACCCGGCATGCCCGCACCCGCGTCCTGACCGCGGACCCGTCCGGCGACGGCGTCGCCCGCTGGTCGGCCGAGCACGACGGGTACCAGGGCTCCGTGCACCGCCGGCGGGTGGAGCTGACGGCCGCGAGCCGGGAACTCACGGTGGTCGACGAGGTGCGCGGCCCGCGCCGGGCGGTGGAGCTGGCGTTCCACCTCGGCCCGGCGATCGCCGCGGACCTGGTGGGGAACCGGGCGGTGCTCACCTGGATCCGGGACGGCGAGGGGCGGTCCGCCGTGCTCGACCTGCCCCGAGAGCTGTCCTGGCGGGCGCACCGCGGCGAGACCGACCCGCCGCTGGGCTGGTACTCCGCGGGATTCGGGCGCAAGGAACCCACCACGACGCTGATCGGTACCGGCACCGGCACCACCGCCGACGGCGTCATGGGGTTCACCACTGTGCTCAGGTTCGGCCGCTAGGGGGGGCACGTGGGGAACAAGAGGCGGCACTGGGCGCCGGGGGCGGCACTGCTGGCGCTGGCCCTGCTGACGGCGACCGGCTGTGAGAGCACGCCGGACGCCCCGGCGACGGAGCCGACCGCCGCACCGTCCACGTCCGCGGCCCGGTCCGTGGCCCGGGCGTGCGCCAACCCCGGGGCCGGGCCGGCGAAGGCCCCGGCGGGCGCGGTGCCGGTCGACCCGGCGGTCGTCGGCGACCTGGCGTCGAAGACCAGGAACAGCCCGCCGGACACCACCTTCTGGCTCCGGCCGGGCAAGCACCGGCTGGACCCGGACCGGTACGCCCAGGTGGTGCCCAAGAAGGGGGACCGCTATCTCGGTGCGCCGGGCGCGGTGCTCGACGGCGGGAGGAAGAACCAGTACGCGTTCGCGGGTACCGCCCGCGACGTCACCATCCGCTATCTGACGGTGCAGCACTTCGTCGCGCCGCAGAACGAGGGCGTGGTCAACCACGACTCGGCCGACGGGTGGGTGATCGAGCACGCGACGATCCAGAACAACTCGGGGGCGGCGCTGATGGCCGGTGCCCGCCAGCGCGTCGTCGCCAACTGCCTGCGCGACAACGGGCAGTACGGACTGAACGCGTACAAGGGCGGTGGCGGTATCAGCGACCTGGTGGTCGAGGACAACGAGATCGTGGGCAACAACACCGACGACTGGGAGCGGCGGCAGGAGGGCTGCGGCTGCACCGGGGGCGTCAAGTTCTGGGCCGTCGACGGCGCGGACGTGCGCGGCAACTGGGTGCACGACAACCACGGAGCGGGGTTGTGGGCGGACACCGACAACAACGACTTCGTCATCGAGAACAACGTGCTCGACGCCAACGCCGGTCCCGCGCTGATCTACGAGACCAGCTACAACGCGATCATCCGGAACAACACGATCCGGCGGAACAACCGGGTCGAGGGCCGCAGGTACGCCGACCGGGGCGACACCTTCCCGTACGCGACCGTCTACCTGTCGGAGTCCGGCGGTGAACCGCGGATCCGGGCCCGCACCGACAAGATCGAGATCTACCGGAACGTGCTGGAGAACAACTGGTCGGGGATCACCCTGTGGGAGAACGCCGACCGCTTCTGCAACAGTCCGGCCAACACCTCGTCCGGTGACTGCACGCTGCTGGTGAAGGACACCGGCCGCTGCGTGAAGCCGGCGATCGACAAGGCGCCGCTCTACGCCGACTGCCGGTGGAAGACCCAGCGCGTGGACATCCACGACAACCGCTTCGTGCTCGACAAGTCCGTGGTCGAGTGCACGGAGATGTGCGACCGCATGGCGGTGCTGTCCAACTACGGAACCTACCCGGACTGGTCGCCGTACAAGGGCGAGAAGGTGGCTGAGGCGATCACCCACAAACAGGACAACCGCTGGCACGACAACGTCTACCTCGGACCGTGGAAGTTCGTCGCCTACGACCCGAGCCGGGTGCTCGACTTCGACGAGTGGCAGGGCATGGACTACCGGCAGGACGCGGGCAGCACCCTCGACATCCGGGCCGGTGGTTGAGATGGACACCCGGTCCGGCATCGCACCGGGCCCCGCCGGCGGCCCGAGGCTCGTCGGGGTCGTCTGGGGGCTGCTGGTCCTCAACACGCTCGGCTCCGCCGGGGCGAAGACCATCGTCCCGCTGCCCCGTTCCCTCATCCAGATGGTCACCATGGGCGCCCTGGTCGCCGCGTTCGGGCTGGCGCTCGCGGTCAACCTCCGTCTCCGCGTCCGCCCCAGCGCCTACCTGCTGCTGCTCACCCTGTTGCTGGTGACGAGCGTGATCTCCAGCGCGAACCTGGAGTCCGGGTTCGGCGCGCTGTTCCGCTGTGCCCGGCTGGCTTTGTTCGTCGGCACCCTGTGGCTGCTCAGCCGCTGGTGGGACGGCAGCCTGACGTTCGTCCGACACCACATCAGGGCGTACTTCGCGGTGCTCGGATCGGTCGCCGCCGGCCTGCTCGTCTCACCGGGCGCGGCTCTGCCCGACCTCTACGGCGGACGCCTGGTGGGCGCGTTGTGGCCGCTGACCCCACCGCAGATCGGGCAGTACGCGGCGGTGATCATCGGGCTCACCGTACTGCTCGTCCTCGGCCGCAGGACCGACCGGACCAGCGCCGTGGCGGTCATCGTGCCGTCCTTCGTGCTGCTCGCCCTGACCCATACCCGGACGGCCACGCTCGGCCTGTTCATCGGACTGGCCCTGGCGATCGGCTCGCTCGTCCTCACCAGCGCCGCCGCCCGCCGTTTCTTCACCTGGGCGGTGCTGTGCGCCGTGGTGGCCGTGGTGGGGTTCGCCTCCGCACTGCAGACGTGGTTCCTGCGCGGACAGAGCAAGGAGAACTTCTCCAGCCTCACCGGACGGGCCAAGGTCTGGGACGCTCTCCTGTCCGCACCGCGGTCCACCTCGGAGAAGTTCCTGGGCGTGGGCCTGGGCGACAAGTCCTACGGCGGGCTGCCGATCGACAACAGCTGGCTGGCCGTCTACAACGAGCAGGGTCTGATCGGCGTCACCCTGGTCGCGGTGATCATCATCGTGCTGGGCGGCGTCGCGCTGCTGCGGCCGCCGTCGCTGCAGCGGGCCTGCGCGATCTTCCTGATCAGCTACTGCGCGGTCGCCTCGTACACCGAGGCCGGACTCGGCGACGCCTCGCCGTATCTGCTGCATCTCGCCCTGGCCGCCTCGCTGCTGGCGGCACCCGCCGTGGCGGCTTCCCCCTCGCCGCCCGGAGTACCCCGCCGACTCGCCCAGGGAACGGAGGCGACCTGAGCATGCACGTCCTCGTGGTGCACAACCGCTACGGCTCGGCGCAGCCGAGCGGAGAGAACAAGGTCGTCGACCAGGAGGTGGAGCTGCTGCGCGCGGCCGGCCACCGGGTCGAGGTCTTCGAGCGGCGCAGCGACGACATCGCCGACCGGTCCCTCCTCGGCAAGGCCGCGGTGCCGCTCCTGGTGCCGTGGAACCCGGCGGTCCGCACCGAACTCGCCGCCCTGCTGCGCACCGAGCCGCCGGACGTGGTGCACGTCCACAACGTCTTCCCGCTCCTGTCGCCCGCGGTCCTCGCCGCGTGCGCCGACGCCGGTGTGCCCGCCGTCGCCACGCTGCACAACTACACCCAGGTCTGCCCGCCCGGCACGCTCCAGCGGGCCGGCCGGCCGTGCACCGAGTGCGTCGGCTCCGCGCCGCTGCCCGCCGTCCGGCACGGCTGCTACCGCGGCTCCCGCCTCGCGACGGTGCCGCTCGCGGTCAGCCTGTCGGTCAACCGGCGGCGGTGGTGGTCCGGCGTGGAGCGGTTCCTCTGCATCTCCGCGGCGCAGCGCGATGTCCTGGTCCGGTCCGGGATGCCGGCCGAGCGGCTGACGGTGAAGCACAACTTCGTGCCCGATCCGGGCAGTTGCCGGGAAGCCGAGGGCGAGCACGTGCTCTACCTCGGCCGGCTCGTGGAGGCCAAGGGCGTCCGGCTGCTCATGACCGCGTGGGACGAGATCGCGGCGGTCGGCGGGGTGGGCGTGCCGCTCGTGATCGCCGGCACCGGGCCGCTGGAGCGCGAGGTGACCGCCTGGGCCGCGGGCCGGGACGACGTGCGCTGCGTCGGCCTGCTGGACACCGCGGAGTGCCGCAAGTTCATCGCCCGGTCGGTCGCCGTGACGGCTCCCTCGACCTGGCTGGAGGCGTTCGGGCTGGTGGTCGTTGAGGCGATGGCGGCCGGGGTGCCGGCCGTCGCCGCCGGCCACGGCGCCTTCGTCGAACTCGTCGAGGACGGCGTCACCGGGCTGCTGCACCGGCCGGGCGAGCCCGCCTCGCTCGCGTCCTGCATACGCCGGGTCGCGGCCGACCCGGACCGCAACCGGGCGATGGGCCAGGCGGCCCGCCGCCGCTACGAGCAGGGATTCAGCCCGGCCGTCGGCCTGGAGCGCCTGCTGGAGGAGTACCGCACCGCGATCGCGGAGCGGTCGGCACAGGCTCGTGGCGGGGACACCCGCGCGAGCAGGGGGGATGGGGACAGCACATGACACGATGCCGACTCTGCGGCTCGGAAGCGATGGCGAGCGTCGTCGACCTGGGGGCGACACCGCCGTGCGAGAGCTTCCTCGCCGCGGACCAACTGGACGATCCGGAGCCCGCGTACCCGCTGCACCTGCGGGTCTGCACCGACTGCTGGCTCGCGCAGATCCCGCCGCTGATCACACCGGAGGAGACCTTCAAGGAGTACGCCTACTTCTCCTCGTACTCGACGTCCTGGGTGGAGCACGCGCGCACCTTCGTCGCCGGCGCCGCGGAGCGGCTGGCGCTCGGCCCCGACTCCTTCGTGGTCGAGGTGGCGAGCAACGACGGATACCTGCTGAAGCACGTGGTGGACCGGGGGATCCGCTGCCTCGGCATCGAGCCGTCGGTGAACGTCGGCGCCGCGGCACGGGAGACGGGCGTGCCCACACTCACCGAGTTCCTCTCCCCGGAGACCGGCGCCGCCGTCCGCGCCGAACACGGCCCGGCGGACCTGGTCGTGGCCAACAACGTGTACGCGCACATCCCCGACGTGGTCGGCTTCACCCAGGGGCTGCGCGCCCTGGTCGCCGACGACGGCTGGGTCTCCATCGAGGTGCAGCACCTGCTGACCCTGATCGAGGAGAACCAGTACGACACCATCTACCACGAGCACTTCCAGTACTACACGGTCGCGTCCGCGATCCAGGCGCTGGCGAGCGGCGGACTCACCCTCGTGGACGTCGAGCTGCTGCCCACGCACGGCGGCTCCATCCGGCTGTGGGCCCGGCCGGCCGAGGCGGCCGCCGAGCCGAGCCGGCGGGTGGCCGACGTACTGGACCGGGAGAAGGCCGCCGGGCTGCAGGAGCTGTCCGGGTACACCGAGTTCTCCGCCCGGGTGGCCAAGGTGCGCCGGGACCTGCTGCGATTCCTCATCGAGGCCGCCGAGCGCGGTGAGAGGGTCGTCGGCTACGGCGCCCCGGGCAAGGGCAACACCCTGCTCAACCACTGCGGCATCCGCCCCGACCTGCTCGCCTACACCGTCGACCGCAACCCCTACAAGCACGGCAGGTTCACCCCGGGGACCCGCGTGCCGATCCTGTCGCCCGAGCGCATAGCCGCCGACAAGCCGGACTACGTCCTCGTCCTCCCGTGGAACCTGCGGGCCGAACTGGTCGAGCAGCTGTCCTTCGTGCACGAGTGGGGCGGACGGCTGGTCTTTCCCATCCCGGAACTGAGCGTCGTCGAGGTGAAGTCATGAAGGTCGTCCTGTTCTGCGGCGGTTACGGGATGCGGATGCGCAACGGCGCCTCCGACGACGTGCCCAAACCGATGGCGATGGTCGGCCCGCGCCCGCTGATCTGGCACGTCATGCGCTACTACGCGTACTTCGGGCACACGGAGTTCATCCTGTGCCTCGGCTACGGGGCCCACCACATCAAGGACTTCTTCCTCAACTACGAGGAGACGACGTCCAACGACTTCGTCCTGCGCGGCGGGCGCACCGAGCTGCTCTCCACCGACATCGCCGACTGGACGATCACGTTCGTGCAGACCGGCATCGAGTCCCCCATCGGGGAGCGGCTGCGCCGGGTGCGGGAGCACCTGGACGGCGACGAGATGTTCCTCGCCAACTACGCCGACGTGCTCACCGACGCCCCGCTGCCGGAGATGATCGACAAGTTCGCCGCGCGCGACGCCGGGGCGTCCATGATGGTGGTCCCGCCTCAGTCGTCCTTCCACTGTGTGGAGCTGGGCGAGGACGGCCTGGTGGGAGGCATCACCGCGGTGAGCGAACTGCCGCTGTGGGAGAACGGCGGTTACTTCGTGCTCCGCCAGGAGATCTTCGACCACATACCGGAGAACGGCGACCTGGTCGCCGACGGATGCGCCCAACTGGCCAAGCAGGGGCGGCTGGTGGCGCACCAGCACCGCGGCTTCTGGAAGCCGACCGACACGGTGAAGGAGCGGGCCGCGCTCGACGAGGCCTACACCCGGGGCGACCGTCCGTGGGCCGTGTGGGAACGGGACCGTGCCGGGGTGGGAGCGTGATCCGGCTCGGGGCCGGGCCCCTGGACCGGATCGTCGCGGTGGGCGCGCACTGCGACGACATCGCCATCGGCGCCGGCGGCACGCTGCTGACGCTGTGCCAGGCGCGGCCGGGCATCCGCGTCGACGCGCTGGTGCTCACCGGCGGCGGCAGCGGGCGCGAGCAGGAGGAGCAGGCGGCGCTCGCCGCCTTCTGCCCGGGCGCCGACCTGCGGCTGACCGTGCACAAGCTGCCGGACGGCCGGTTCCCGGCGCACTGGGAGGAGGCCAAGTCCGCGGTCGAGGAACTGCGCGAGCGGACCGACCCGGACCTGGTCCTCGCACCGCGCACCGACGACGCCCACCAGGACCACCGCGGCCTGGCGCAGCTGATGACCACCGCGTTCCGTGACCACCTCGTACTCGGCTACGAGATCGTCAAGTGGGACGGCGACCTCGGCCGGCCGGCCGCATACCAGCCGCTGGAGGCGAAGACCGCAGAACAGAAGGTACGGCTGCTGCAGGAGCACTACCCCTCGCAGCGGCACCGGCCCTGGTACGACCGGGAGGCCTTCCTGGGCCTCGCCCGGATCCGCGGCATCGAATGCCACGCGCGCTACGCCGAGGCGTTCGCCGTCGCCAAACTCACGCTCAACCTGGGGGGTTGAACCTTGCGCGTACTACTGACCGGACACCAGGGCTATCTGGGCACCGTGATGGCCCCGGTCCTCGAGGCCGCCGGCCACGAGGTCGTCGGCCTCGACGCCGGCCTGTTCGCCGACTGCGTGCTGGGCCCGCGGCCCGCCGACCCGCCGGGGCAGCGGGTGGACCTGCGCGACGTCACCGCCGACCACGTGGCCGGGGTGGACGCCGTGATCCACCTGGCCGCGCTCTCCAACGACCCGCTCGGCTCGCTGGCCCCGGAGCTCACCTACGACATCAACCACCACGCGTCCGTGCACCTTGCCCGGCTGGCCCGCGACGCCGGAGTGCAGCGCTTCCTGTACGCGTCGACCTGCTCCGTATACGGCGCCGCCGGCGGTGACGACCTGGTGGCAGAGGACGCCCCCCTGCGCCCGGTGACACCGTACGCGGAGTCCAAGGTGCGGGTGGAGGACGACCTGCACGAACTCGCCGACGGCGACTTCACCCCGGTGTACATGCGCAACGCCACCGCCTTCGGCTTCTCGCCCCGGCTGCGCGCCGACATCGTGCTCAACAACCTCGTGGGCCACGCGCTCCTCTCCGGTGAGGTCCTCGTGCTCTCCGACGGCACCCCCTGGCGGCCGCTGGTGCACGCCGCCGACATCGCCCGGGCCTTCACGGCCGCGCTGACCGCGCCGCGCCGGGCGGTGCACGACCGGGCGTTCAACATCGGCAGCGAGGTCAACAACGTCACGGTCGCCGAGATCGCCGAACAGGTCGCCGAGGCGGTGTCCGGCGCGAAGGTGGTGATCACCGGGGAGAACGGGGCCGATCCGCGGTCCTACCGGGTGGACTTCGCCCGGTTCCGCGCCGCGGTCCCCGGCTTCGACTGCGAGTGGACGGTGAAGCAGGGCGCGCTCGAACTCGCCGACGCCTACCGGAAGTTCGGGCTGACCCGGGAGGACTTCGAGCAGCGCTTCACCCGGCTGGCCGTACTGCGTGCGGCATCCGAGGCGGGCAGCGTCGACGACACCCTGCGGCGGCGCCGGTGACCGACGTGAGCGAGGAGATGTACGGGCTGGTGGAGCGGATGTACCCGCTCTGCCGGAGCATCACCGGCGACGGTGTGCGCGCCACCCTGGACATCGTCGCCGAGTACATCCCGCTGCAGGTGCACGAGGTGCCGACCGGTACGCAGGTGCTCGACTGGACAGTGCCGCAGGAGTGGAACATCCGGGACGCGTACGTCGCCGACACCACGGGCCGCAGGGTCGTCGACTTCGCCGCGTCCAGCCTGCACGTACTCGGCTACAGCGTGCCGGTGTCGGCGACCATGCCCCTCGCCGAGCTGCGCGGACACCTGCACACCCTGCCCGAGCACCCGTCCTGGGTGCCGTACCGCACCAGCTACTACAAGCCGGACTGGGGGTTCTGCCTGGCCCAGGAGACCCTGGACGCGCTGCCGGACGGCGAGTACGAGGTGCGCATCGACTCCACCCTGGCCGACGGCCACCTCACCTACGCCGAGTACGTGGTCCCCGGGCAGGTCGCCGACGAGGTGATCGTCTCCTGCCACGTCTGCCACCCGTCGCTGGCCAACGACAACCTGGCCGGCATCGCGGTGGCGACGTTCCTGGCCCGGGCGCTGGCCGAGCAACCGACCTACTACACCTACCGGTTCCTGTTCGCGCCCGGCACCATCGGGGCGATCACCTGGCTGGCCCGCAACGCGGAACGGGTGGACCGGGTCAAGCACGGCCTGGTCCTCGCCTGTGCCGGGGACCCGGGCCGGTTGACGTACAAGCGGAGCAGGCGCGGCGACGCGGAGATCGACCGGGTGCTCCGGCATGTGCTGACCGCATCCGAACGCCCGCACCGCATCACCGAGTTCACTCCCTACGGCTACGACGAGAGGCAGTTCTGCTCGCCCGGCTTCAACCTGGGCGTCGGCTCGCTCACCCGGACGCCGTACGCCGGCTACCCCGAGTACCACACCTCGGCGGACAACCTGGAGTTCGTCTCCCCGGCGGCGATGGCGGACACCCTGGCGGTGTGCCGGGAGGCGTTCGCCGTCCTCGACCGCAACCGGCGGTACGTCAACCTCAGCCCCTGCGGCGAACCGCAGCTCGGCCGGCGCGGGCTGTACGACGCGGTCGGCGGCCGCAGCGA
Organism: Streptomyces sp. NPDC059224; assembly: GCF_042754285.1. Classification (NCBI taxonomy): domain Bacteria; kingdom Bacillati; phylum Actinomycetota; class Actinomycetes; order Kitasatosporales; family Streptomycetaceae; genus Streptomyces; species Streptomyces sp. NPDC059224. The sequence goes on along the minus strand of NZ_JBHZAN010000016.1, from coordinate 29,114 downwards.
CACCAAGCAGGCCCAGATGGCCATGCTCTGGGTGCTCAGCCTCTCCGACGGCGAGCACAGTCTGCTGGACGTCGCCGAGCGGTCCGGGCTGCCGTTCGACACCGTCGCCGCCGCGGCCGATGCCCTGCGCGGCGCCGACCTGGTCAAGGAATGACGCCCATGACCACCCAGGGGGAGAATCCGCGTACGACGGCGCCACCGGCCGGGTCCGCCAAGCGGGCCCTGGTCGGCCGGCTGTCCTGGGGACTGGCCGACCAGGCCGCCTCCAGCATCAGCAACTTCGCGGTGGGCATCTACGTGGCCCGCTCGCTCGGCGTGACCGCGTTCGGCGTGTTCAGCCTGGCCTGGGTGACCTACGGCGTGGTGCTCAACGTCTCCCGAGGCCTCGCCACCGACCCGCTCGTGGTGCGCTTCAGCGGCGTGCCGGAGGTGTCCTGGCGCGGGGCGACGGCCCGTTCGACGGGCACCGCGCTCGGCGTCGGCTCGGTCCTCGGCGTGCTGTGCCTGGCGGCCGGGCTCGGCCTCGGCGGCCGGGTGGGACCCGCCTTCGCGGCCCTCGGACTCATGCTGCCGGGGCTGCTGCTCCAGGACGCCTGGCGGTTCTCGTTCTTCGCCGCCGGCACCGGGCGGAAGGCGTTCGTCAACGACGTCGTGTGGGGCATCGCGCTGGTCCCGGCCATGGTGGTGGCGGCCCACGTGGACACCGTGGCCGCCTTCGTGCTCGCCTGGGGCGCGTCCGCCACGGTGGCCGCCGGGTACGGCTGCCTCCAGTCCGGCATCCGGCCCCGGACGACCGAGGCGCGCGGCTGGCTGCGCGAACAGCGCGACCTCGGCTACCGGTACCTGGTCGAGAACGTCAGCCTCAGCGGCGCCAGCCAGGTACGGGCGTACGGGCTCGGCGTGATCGTCGGGGTCGGGGCGGTGGGCGCGGTACGCGGCGCCGAACTCCTGCTCGGCCCGTTCCTCGCCGTACTCATGGGGCTCTCGCTGGTCACCGTCCCGGAAGCGGCACGGGTGCTGCGGCGGGCCCCGCACCAACTGGGCAGGTTCTGCCTGCTGCTGGGCGGCGGGCAGGCCGCCGGAGCGCTGCTCTGGGGCTCGGCGCTGCTGCTGATGCCGGGCCGGCTAGGTGAACTGGCTCTCGGCGACGTCTGGCACTCCTCCTCGCACCTCATCGTGCAGATCACCCTCAGTGTCGCGGGAGCCGGCCTCGGCACCGGCGCGGCGGCCGGACTGCGCGCACTCGGGGCGGCCCGGCGCAGCCTGCGCTGCCAGCTGTTCGCCTCCGCCTGCTACGTCGGCGGCGGGCTCGGCGGAGCGGCCGTCGCCGGTACGGCCGGCTCGGCCTGGGGCGTAGCCGCCGCGACCCTCAGCGGCTCGGCCGTGTGGTGGCTGCAACTGCGCTCCGCGCTGCGCGAGCACCACCGCGAACCCATTCCCGAAGTGAGGACCTCATGACCGCCCGACCCAGGCTGAGCATCGGCCTGCCCGTGTACAACGGCGAGGAGTACCTGGCCGAGTCCCTCGACGCCCTGCTGGGCCAGACCTACGAGGACTTCGAACTGGTCGTCTCCGACAACGCCTCGAGCGACGGGACCCAGGACATCTGCCGCAAGTACGCCGCGCAGGACTCCCGCATCCGCTACCTGCGGCTGCCCCGCAACATCGGTGCCACGCCGAACCACAACCACGTGCTGGCCGAGTCCCGCGGTGAGCTGTTCAAGTGGGCCTCGCACGACGACCTGTACGGCCGTGACCTGCTGCGGCGCTGCGTGGAGGCGCTGGACGAGCGGCCGGACGTGATCCTCGCGCACACCGGCCAGGCGGTCATCGACGGCGACGGCCAGGTGACGGTCCCCTACGACTACACGCTGGCCACCGACTCGCCGCACGCGCCGGAGCGCTTCCGCAGCCTGCTGTTCGAGCCGGGCGGCGACGACTTCTACGGGGTGATGCGGACCGACACGCTGCGCCGGGTGAAACCGATGGACAGCTACCACCACGCGGACCGCACGTACGTCGCCGAGATCACCCTGCACGGGCCCTTCCACCAGGTGCCGGAGCTGCTGTACTTCCGCCGCGACCACCCCACCCGCGCCGAGCGGGCCAACCCCTCCAAGCGCTCCCGGTGCGTCAACCTGGACCCGCGCCGGGCCGGCCCGCTGCACCCGACGCCCCGGCTGCTCGCCGAGTACGTCTGGGGGTTCGCCTCGGCGATCCGGCGGGCGCCCCTGTCCCCGGCCGACCGGCGCGCCTGCTTCCGGCACCTGGGCGAGTGGCTGACCAGCCGGGTCCGGCCGGGCGCCGGCGAGCGGGTCGAGGACCGCGCGCCCGTCGACCCGGCCCTGCTCACGGTCTGCGTCGACGCGCTCGTCGCCGGCCGTGAGGGGAGGCAGGCGTGACGTCCGGGACCCGAGCGCCGGTGCGCGTCGGGCTGTTCGGGCTGCTCGGCTCCGGCAACCTCGGCAACGACGGGTCGCTGGAGGCCGTCCTTGCCTACCTCCGCGCCGAGCACCCGGACGCGGACGTGGACGCGCTGTGCGGCGGCCCCGAAGCCGTCACGGCCCGGTTCGGGATCCCCGCCACGCGGCTGCACTGGAACCGCGCGGAGTACCGGACCGCCTCCCGTGCGGGCTCGATCGCGGCGAAGGGGCTCGGCAAACTCGTCGACGTCTTCCGCACCGCCGCCTGGGTGCGGCGGCACGAGGTGGTGATCGTGCCGGGCATGGGCGTCCTGGAGGCCACCCTGCCGTTGCGCCCGTGGGGCTTCCCTTACTCGCTGTTCCTGCTGTGTGCGAGCGGCCGGCTGCTGGGCACCCGGGTCGCGCTGGTCAGTGTCGGCGCCGCCTGGATCGGCGACCGGCCCACCCGGGCCCTGGTGCGCTGGTCGGCACGGCTGGCCGCCTACCGGTCGTACCGGGACGCCCAGTCCAGGGACGCGATGCGGGCGATGGGCGTGGACACCGCACGCGACGAGGTCTACCCCGACCTCGCGTTCTCCCTCCCGGCACCACGGGCGAGCGCGCCCACCGGCACGCCGGGCCCCGTCTGCCTCGGCGTCATGGACTTCCACGGCGGCAACGACGACCGCGCCCGGGCCGGGGAGATCTACCGGCGTTACCTCGACGGGACGATCCGGTTCGTCCGTGTGCTGGCCGAGGAGGGCAGGTCGGTCCGGCTGCTCACCGGCGACCGGTGCGACGCCCCGGTGGTCGCCGCGGTCCTCGACGCGGTGGACTCGCCGCTGGTCACCGCCGCCGATCCGGCCTCACTGGCGGACCTGATGGAGGAGATGGCGGCTGCCGACACCGTGGTGGCGGTCCGGTACCACAACCTGATCTGCGCACTGAAGACCGGTACCCCCGTGCTCGCACTCAGCTATGCGGCCAAGAGCGACGCGCTCATGGCCGGGATGGGTCTCGGCGCGTACTGCCATCCGGCGCGCGAGGTCGACGCCGACCGGCTGCTCGAACAGTTCCGGGCGCTGGAGAAGCACTCGGCCGAGCTGCGGCGGACCCTCGCCGAGCGGAACCAGGCCGCCGCACAGCAACTCGCCCAGCAGTTCACCGCCTTGACCACGACCCTGTTCCCGCCGAACGACCACGCCCTCGCCCCACGGAAGGCTTCATGAAAGCGACCGAAGTCCCGGAGATCGCCGGCGCGTTCCTGTTCGAGCCGACGCCGTACGCCGACGAACGCGGCTTCTTCTGCCGCACCTTCGACGCCGAGGTGGTCCGCTCGGTGGGCCTGGACCCGGACGCCTTCGTCCAGGACAGCGTCTCCCGCTCGGTCCGCGGCGTGCTGCGGGGCCTGCACCTGCGTTCCGGCGCGGGCGAGGCCAAGCTGGTGCGGTGCTCGTACGGGCAGATCTTCGACGTCGTCGTGGACCTGCGGCGTGACTCGCCGACGTACCTGGGCCGGGCCTGCTTCGAGCTGTCCGGCGAGACGCAGAAGACCGTGTACATCCCGGCGGGCTGCGCGCACGGCTTCCAGGCTCTTACCGAAATCGCGGACACCTCTTACCGTATTGACCGTCAGCACGATCCGGCCGAGGACGTGACGATCGCCTTCGACGACCCGGAACTCGCCATTCCGTGGCCACTCCCGGTCACCTCGATGTCTCGACGGGACCGGGAGGCGCCGAGCCTCGCCGAAGTCCAGAAGCACCAAGAAAGATGAGGTCGGCGTGCACACCCAAGACACCGAGGGGTTCCTCCTGTCCCGCTCGCGGCAGGCCAACGAGCGGCTGCACGCCCTGATCCCAGGAGGCGCGCACACCTACGCCAAGGGCGACGACCAGTACCCCGAGGACCTGGCCCCGGTCATCAGCCACGGCAGGGGTGCCCACGTGTGGGACGTCGACGGCAACCGCTACATCGAGTACGGGTCCGGCCTGCGGTCGGTCAGCCTCGGCCATGCCCATCCGCGCGTGCTGGAGGCGGTGCGGCGCGAACTCGACCGCGGCAGCAACTTCGTCCGGCCGTCGATCGTCGAGGTCGAGGCCGCGGAACGCTTCCTGGCCACGGTGCCGACCGCCGAGATGGTGAAGTTCGCGAAGAACGGCTCCGACGCCACGACCGCCGCGGTCCGCCTCGCCCGCGCCGTCACCGGACGGCAGCGGGTGGCCCTCTGCGGCGACCATCCGTTCTTCTCCGTGGACGACTGGTTCATCGGTACCACCCCGATGTCCGCCGGCATCCCGCCGGCGACCACCGAACTCACCCTGTCCTTCCCCTACGGAGACCTCGCCGCCACGGAGGAGTTGCTCACCCGGTACCAGGACGAGGTCGCGTGCCTGATCCTCGAACCCGCCTCGCACACCGAGCCGCCGCCCGGTTACCTCGCCGGCCTGCGTGAGCTGGCCGACCGGCACGGCTGCGTGCTGGTCTTCGACGAGATGATCACCGGCTTCCGCTGGTCCGAGGCGGGTGCCCAGGGCCTGTACGGCGTCGTCCCCGACCTCTCCACGTTCGGCAAGGCGCTGGGCAACGGGTTCGCCGTGTCCGCGCTGGCCGGGCGCCGTGACCTGATGGAGCGGGGCGGACTGCGCGACTCGGGAGACCGGGTGTTCCTGCTGTCCACCACGCACGGTGCGGAAACGCACTCCCTGGCAGCCGCGATGGCGGTGCAGACCGTCTACGTCGAGGAGGGCGTCACCGCCCGGCTGCACGCGCTCGGTGAGCGGTTGGCCGCCGGGGTCCGCGACGCCGCGGCCGCCATGGGCGTCGGCGACCACGTCGTCGTCCGGGGCCGGGCCAGCAACCTGGTCTTCGCCACCCTCGACCAGGACCTGCAGCCGTCGCAGCCGTACCGCACCCTGTTCCTGCGCCGGCTGCTCGCGGGCGGGGTGCTCGCCCCGTCGTTCGTGGTGAGCAGCGCACTGGACGACACGGACATCGACCGCACCGTCGACGTGGTGGCCGAGGCCTGTGCGGAGTACCGGAAGGCACTGGACGCGGCCGACCCCACCCCCTGGCTGGGCGGCCGCGCGGTGAAGCCCGTCTTCCGCCGCCTGGCGTGACGTGACGTCAGCGGTGCCGCCGGGCAGGGCCGGTCATGCGCGCGGCCGTCCGGTCGGCCGTCAGGTCGACCAGCCACGCGGTCGGCGGTACCACCGCCAGCGCGGTGCACCAGCCGCCGAGGGCGTCGCTCGGGTAGTGGGCACCCAGGGAGACCTCAGCCCAGCCCATGACGGCACCGGCGACCAGCGTCGCGGCGAGCACGAGTGAGGCGCCCGCCGCCCTGCCGAGACCGAACCGGCCGGTCGCGAGCAGCGCCGCCATGAGGGCGAGGGCGGTGAGGAAGGCGGTGTGCCCGCTCGGGTAGGACAGGTTGCCGGGGCCGTGGATGGTGCGCCCCACCAGGTGCTTGAGGAGCGTGGTCGTCCCCACCGTCGTGCCGGCGCCGGCCACGACGAGCAGCGCGGCGCGGGGACGCCGAAGCAGCAGACAGCCCACCACCCCGGCCCCGATCACCAGCGCCGATCCCGCGGGTTCCCCCAGGAAGTCCAGGGCCAGGGCGACGTGGCGCCACGGCCCCCGCACGCTGTCCGCCGTCGGCGGGGCGATCCACCGGTCCACCCGGCCGGGCTCGCCGTGACCGGCGTACCGGAACCCGAGGGCGACGACCACCAGGGTGGCGAGCGCCGCGACGGGCGCGAGCCACGCGTGCAGTGACGGGGGCAGCACCGCGCGCGCCACGGACCGGGCCGGGCCGACCTCCAGGTGCGCTCCTGCCCGGCGATCCAACGTGAGCCCCCCCGTTGCGTGTCCGCCCCCGGCTTCCGCTTGTCACCCTAACCGTTAGCCGGTGGTCGGGGTCGTCCAGGAGGCCGCCGGGGCAGCGGACTTGCAGCTCGGCTCCAGAAGAACCCGAGGCCTGTCCGCGGCGCCGGTGGAGGTCTGCTCGATCCAGGTCACGATCGCGATCCGCAGTTCTCCACGGGTGGCCCGTACGCGGCGGTCGAGGACGTTCTTCTGCAGCAGGCTGAGGAAGGACTCCACGGCCGCGTTGTCGCCGGCAGCTCCGCCCCTCCCTGCCGAGCCGGCCATCCGGTGGCGGTCCAGCGCCCTGACGAACTTCCGGGAGCGGAACTGCCCGGATTCAACCGGTCGTTGCGACACCGGCTTGGCGCAGGAGTAGCTGCTCGTTGAATGCCACGCCGACTTGTGTCGAATCCCGCGCGTGCGAGTACGGCGTAGATCCACTCGGCGACGTACCCAGGCGCGTGCTTCGCGGGGGCGCACACGTACTCACCCGCGTCGTCGGGAAGCTCTCCCGCGGCGACCGCGCGTCCGACATCGTTGTCGGAAGCGCGGCCCGCCCGAGGCACGGCCCTACGGGATGCGGCAGGCCCCGAGGGGGTGCCGGACGCCGAGTGTGGCCGGTCTACGGCGTGTAGTGGGCGGCACTGCCGTACAGCTCCTTGGTGAACGCGGAGACGTCGGCGCTGCGATCGGCGGCGTCGAGGTTGTACGTCAGATAGACGCCGTACCCCTCGCTGACCGTGCGGCGGGCGAGGCCGGCTGCCGTGCTCTGCGAGGTCCTGCCGATCTCGACGGCCGCGGGTGACAGTTTCGACTTGGGCAGTGCGATGCCGGGAACCTGCCAGGTGCCGTAGTACGGGTTCCAGGCGTAGTCGAACTTGGACGAGATGTCGACGCCGCCGTAGGACAGGCGTGACGCGGCCGGCCCGATGTTGTAGAGGCTGATGATCTTGCCCGGTATGTCGGCGCGCAGTGCCGACACCAGGTACACGAACGAGCTGGCGTTGGGCTGGCCGGTGCCGTTGTTGCCGTATTCGGCGTACTCGTCGTCGAAGTCGATGCCGTCGAGGCCGTACTTGGCCACGGTGTCCGACAGTTGTTTCGCGAACGCCGAAGCCGCCTGCTGGGACGGGAAGTTGGCGAAGCCCGCGCCCTGGTGGTTGCCGAGCACCGAGAGGACGACCTTGATGCCCTTCTGCTGCAACGGCCGTATCTGCGTGGCGGCGTTGTCGAGGACGTGCTGCACGTTCTCGTTGAAGTACAGGGTCGCTGCCTTCGTGCCCGTGTCGTAGTTGATGTTCGCCGCGAAGATCACGGCGACGTCGAAGACGTTGCCGCCGCCGTTGGCGAGGGTGTACTTGCCGACGTTCAGGATGCTGTTGTTGTTGACCTCGACGTACGCCACCGAGGTTGGTCCCTGTTTCGCGGGAGCGGGGGCCGCTGCCGCGCCGGTCGTGGCGGTCGCACCTAAGGTGAGGGCCGCAACGGCCGAGAGCGCGAGCGCGGCCGTCCGTATTCTGCTCCGTACCGGAGTGAACATCGTTGATCGGTCTCCCATCGCATGGAGCGGCGTCCGACCTGTTCGCGGGCGCCGGGAAAGCCCCCCGGATCCTTCCGTTCCCACGGCCGACTCCCCAGAACCATCCGGGAACTTCTCGCGACTGCCGCCTACGCACGTCGCACGGTGACCCTGGGCCCCGCATGGTAGTTACCGGAATGCCGCGCTTCTGCGCCGGCCCAGGCCGGCCACGAGTCCCCCTGCCGGTGCCAGGACACCAGCGGTGAGCAGGTCGAAGGCTTCGAGGACGTCGCTGTGCCGCCTGAGCGGGTGGCGACTTCACCGCCGCAGCCGCACCTTCGAGCGTCCCGCCCTCGCCGCCGGTCCGCACCCCCTTGCCGGCAGCGGCGCCATCCGCTGTCGGTGTCCCCGCGCAAGCGCTCCACGGCTCCGGCGTGACGGCGAGCGCCGGAGCCTTCCGCGAGGCCCGGCCGCAGGGAACGCCGGAGCGGAGAATGGTGGCGGCGGCCTGCCGGCCGGCTGGGCGGTGGCCGGACTGACGCAGCAGTACCGCGTGGGGGAGGCGTCCGTGCTCCTGGCGCAGGTGCAGGCATCCGGCACCGGCCCGTGGCCATGGGGGAAATCTCGCGCCCACGCCGCGAGGCGGAGGCGGGTCCGGTCAGCCGCTCGGCTGTGTGGCTCGGCGTGCTCGGGAGCGCGAGTTCTGCCTCTGTGCACAGCTGGCGACGTCAGAGCCTCAGAGCGCCCTCGCGGGAGACCACGGCCGTGGTTCGCGCGGTCTATAATTGAAGAGTTCTTCAATTGGTCAGTTGCTTTGACTCGCAGATGATCACGGCGTGGAGGTCGGGGTGGGAACAGTCGTTGAGGCGCTGCTGGCGCGGGTGCGGGCGGCCCGGGCTGCTCTGGCGGCCGCCCGGGAGGCCGAAGACCCCTACGCCGTCGCGGTGGCGCAGGACGAGCTGGATGACGCGGTGAGGTTTGCCCGCAGGCATGGGCTCGATGTTGAGGCGACAGAGCCGGACGAGGAGTGATCGGGATGCCGGTTCCGCTGTACGAGGCGAAGGCGGAGTTCTTCCGGATGCTCGGGCATCCGGTGCGGATCAGGGTGCTGGAGCTGCTGCAGGACGGGCCGAAGCCGGTGCGCGACCTGCTGTCTGCCATCGAGGTCGAGCCGTCGAATCTGTCGCAGCAGCTGGCGGTGCTGCGCCGCTCCGGGATCGTCACCGCAACCCGTGACGGCTCCACCGTCATGTACGAGCTGGCGGGTGGGGACGTGGCCGACTTGCTGGCCGCGGCGCGCCGGATCCTGTCCGTGCTGCTGGCGGGCCGGCAGGAGCTGCTGGAAGAGCTGCGTTCCACGGACGCAGCCCGGTGAAGGGCGGGCACCCGTTCCGGCCGTGGCGCAGACGGCGGCCCGCGGCGGCGACAGCGGCGACAGCGTGTCTGCCGTCGCCCGTGCGGCCGGCCCATGAGGCGGTGGCCGGTGGATTCGGTGAGGTGGGCGTCGCGCCGGGTTCCGCGTTCGCCGAAGCCGAGCCGTGCCTGCCCGGCCTCGAACCGGCCGTCGACCATGACGGCAAAGTGGTCCTCGGCAGGTTCCGCATGCCGTCACAGGCCAGGTGAACGTGGAGATCGCAGGACAGGGAGACGACATCGTGAGTGAGGGAGCCGAGGCGGCCGAGCAGCCGGCGAACACGACGCGCAAAGGTAAGGACAAGGACCGCGAGTGGCGGATCGAGCGTGGGGTCGCGATCCGGGCGGGCTTCTACATCTTCGGCACCCATCTGTTCGCCGGGTTCGTGTGGCTGCTCTTCTACCTCGGCGAGCACGCGCACAAGTAACCACGTCGCCGGGGTTCAGGGCGCTCCAGAGAAACGCGTCATCGCCCCGTGCTCGGGGCCGAACGGCCCTATGCCACCACTCGGGCATCGGTGAAGCTGTGGATCGGCCCGGCCGGCGGAGGCCATCAGGCGGGCGCCGTAGTGCTCGGCGTCGTAGACCGGGTTGAAGGCGCCGGCGATCTCGCAGCCGTTGCAGGAGCCCGCATCCACGCACCGCACCTGCACCGAGCCGCCGAACTCCCTGGCCGCGGGCGGTGTCCACCCTCTGGTCCGGGCGGGGCGGGCTCCGTCGCTGGTGAGGACTCGCTTCCACACGTGGCCAACGGGCTCTCCCGAAGCCAGAGTCACGTCACTTTTGCCGCTCTATGCCACGTTTGTGATGTCCTGTCGGTACTCGACGGCCGAGATCCGCGGGATGAAGGCGGCCCCCTCCCGGTACAGAGCGCTGTCAACTCTCGGCAGGCGGCCGCCGTTCGAGGGCCGTCGTCACGACGGCGGTTTCCCCTGCGTCCGGGCGGCCTGCAGGTCGGCGAGCAGTTCGGCCTGGCCGGCGAGCACGCCGGAGAGGATGGTGCGGGCGACCCTGAGCAGTTCGGCGACCTGCGGGCTGGTCAGCGAGTAGTACACGGTCGAGCCCTCCTTACGGGTCACCACCAGATTCGCCCGGCGCAGCACGGCGAGCTGCTGCGACAGATGCGCAGCCTCGATCCCCACCTCGGGCAGCATCTCCGCCACCGCGTGCTCGCGCTCGCTCAGCAGCTCCAGCACCCGGATGCGCGCCGGATGGCCGAGCGTCTTGAAGAATTCGGCCTTCAGTTGGTACAGCGGGGTAGTCATCGTGCCGCCTCCTTCCCGGCAGTGCGGCACGGCCGTACCGGCCGGTCCTCGGTGCATCGCATCCACCCACTCGTCACACACATGCGGCCCATCCTCGCCTGTCGAGGGTGGCCGCGCCGAAAGCGCGTACGAGAACCCGACTGCCCGAATTCAACGGTGACGACCTCAACAATTGCCAAGATTAGCAAGTCCATACGGCATGTGAGGGAGGCCTGCGTGCCGCCTCAAGTGCCGGCCCACCGCCGTCGGCCCGGACGGCCGGTGCCCGTGGTGCGGGCACACCCGCATGACGAGGCTCTCCTTCGGTGGCCGGACCACCAGGTCCGCATCGGACGGCGACCGACGCTGACCCGCTGACCCGCAGGGGCGCGGGTCGTGGGTGACTGGGGTGTCCGGTCCGGCTGCGGGGTCCGGTTCGAGCGGGGGCGCCTCGCGCCGGAAGGCAGCCTGTGGGGTCGTCGTGGACGTGCTGTCCTTCACCACGGCGATGAGCATCGCCGTCGAGCAGGGCATCCGGGTTCTGCCGTTCTGGCTGCCGGACGGCCCCGCCACCGCGTCCGAGCGGGCCGCGGCGGAGAAGGCGGCAGCCGTCTGCGCGCGGCAGTCCGGCGCGCGGCTGGCCGTCGCCCGCAATGCCGTCACACCGGACAGTCCCTGGTCCCTCTCTCCGGCCCACCTGCGCCGTGCCCCGTTCGTGGCGCGCCTGGTGCTGCCGTCCCCGAACGGCGCGGCCATCGCGGCCGCCGCACCAGCAGGTGTGCGGGTGGTCGCCGCCTGCCTGCACAACATCACCGCGGTGGGCAACTGGCTCACAACCCGCGGCTGGGGCACGCCCGAGCATCCGGTGGCCGTGATCGCCCCGGGCGAGCAACGGGGGGACGGGAGCCTGCGCCCCGCGCCGGAGGACCTTCTGGGCTCCTGCGCCCTCATCTGCGACCTGTACGCCCTGGGCCCGGGGCCACTATCGGCGGAGTGCGCCGCCGCGAAAGCGGCCTACGAGGGCACCGCGGACCTCACTCGCGCCATCGCCGCATGCACCTCCGGCCGTCAGTTGGCTGCGGTGGGCTTCGCCGAGGACCTGGCCATCGCCACGGCAGAGGACATCAGCGCTGTCGTACCGGTACGGGATCCCGGCCAAGCCTCCGCCGCCGGCTGAACTGCGGCGTCACTCTCCCGCGCCGTCCCCACCCCGGCCATCCTGTCGTCCGCCCCTCGTGGCGGCCTTCCGGCGGTGTGCGGCGAGCGCGCCGGCCAGGCCGGCGTGCACGGAGGTGGGCGGACGGACCCCGTCGGGGACGAGGGACCCGTCGGCGGGGATCGCGGCCAGCTCCGGGCCGCGGCCCGCTTCGGCAAGACGGCGGGCGGCCTCGCTGACCGGCCAGCTGCCCCTCGGCCGGCCAGCTGCGCAGACCGGTCAGGTCGACGATGACCGGACCGCTCCCGCGTCCCGTCACCCAGCCAACCGCACCGGCGAAGCGGTGGACGGCGTCCGGCCCCAGGCAACCGGAGACGGACAGGACGCCGAGGTCCTGCTCGACGGTGTAGCGCCACTCGATGGTCATGGTCGTCAGCTTCCCTGCGCGGTCGGCCCGTCGGTTCACAGGAGGCGGGCTCAGAGCGGGAGGGTGATCCAGATGCTCTTGCCCTTGCCGTCGGCGTCACCCCGGACGACCGCAGTGCCGCCCAGGCCGAGGACCAGCTCCATGACGGTGGCCAGACCGCTCGGCCCGCTGCCGGTGCTGGTGACCGACGCGTACAGCGACGGCTGGTAGGGGTGGCGGTCGTGCACCGCGAATGCCAGACAGTCCGCTCCGGCCGCGTAGACGACGGTCACCTGCGGGGAGAGCACCGCGGCGTGCCGGACACTGTTGGTGACCAGCTCGCTGAGGATCAGCAGGGCCGGCCCGACGCTGGGATGGCGCAGGTCGATGCCCCACTCGGCCAGGGCCTGCTCGGCGGTCTGACGGGCGGTGCGGACCGCGCACGGCATCGCGGGCAGCGTCAGCACATGCCGGTGGGGCAGGGCTTCGAGACGGATGCTCATCACGGCTCCGCACGGGCGAGGCGGAATCCGCTCACCGTCTTGGGGTGCAGGCGCAGCAGGGTGTCGTGCGGGCCGTGGGACCAGCCCGTCAGCGTGCGCTGGTAGTGGGCGGCCTCGTCGGGATCGGTGATCACGCCGACCGGTCCGGCGACGGTGATGCTCCAGCCGGTGCCGGTCGCCGCGCGGACCTCATCCACGTGGTACGTCGCGGTGGCGGGGATCGCGGCGGCCGGGGCGGGCGTGCGTACCACCAGTCGGCCGCACTCCCACGTGTGCCGGCCGGGCCGCAGGACCGCCACCTCCCGCTGCGGGTACACCAGCCGCCCCAGCGCGCTGCCCTCCAGCAGCCACAGGGCCTCGGCACCGGAGACCTGGACCATGCGCAGCGACGCGGACGGAGTGCTCATCCGACGGTTTCCCCTGTTTCCTCGCTGGTGGACCGGGCCGTCCGGACGGGGCGGGCCGGCATGACTCCGGCGCACTCCAGATGGGCGCGGGCGCCCTGGATCGCCTCGGGCGTGGTGGCGTACTCGCGCCCTTCCAGGCGCAGCAGGTCCAGCGCGCCGACCGAGTCCAGGACCTGGCGCTGGCCGGGGCGTATCCCGGAGGTCATGACGACGATGCCGCGCCGGTTGAGTTTCTCGACCGCATCCTTGAGGACGAGGGCTCCGGTGGCGTCGATGGTGGTCACCCGGGACATACGCAGGATGACGACGCGTACGTCGGCGACCTCGGCCAGCTCCAGGAGAAAGCGGTGGGCGGCGCCGAAGAACAGCGGGCCGTCGATGCGGTAGGCGACGATGTGCTCGGCGAGCAGCGCGTGCTCCTCGGCGCTGTGGTCACCGCGGTCGAGGGGAATCTGGTCCAGGCGGGCCTGCTTGGCCACGGCACGCAGGGCGAGGGCGCCGGCGACGACCAGGCCGATGATCACGGCGTACACGAGATCCAGGGCCAGGGTCGCGACTGCGGTGAGAACGAGGATCAGAGCGTCGGAGCGGGTGGCCTTCACCGTCGCCTTGAGCGCGCCGACCTCGACCATGCGGATCGCGGTGGCCAGCAGCACGCCCGCGAGAGCGGCGAGGGGGATCCTGGAGACGAGGGGCGCGGCCGCGAAGACGATCACCGCGAGAACCGCGGCGTGGACGAGGGCGGCCAGTCGGGAACTTGCGCCGGTACGGACGTTGACCGCGGTGCGGGCGATCGCTCCGGTCGCGGGGACACCGCCGAACAGCGGGGCGGCGATGTTGGCCAGGCCCTGACCGAACAGCTCCCGGTCCGGGTCGTGTTTCTGACCGACCGTCATGCCGTCGGCCACCGAGGCCGACAGCAGCGACTCCAGAGCGGCCAGCGCCGCCACCGCGACGGCGGGAGCGAGCAGGGAGCCGAGAGCGCCCGGGTCCAGGAAGGAGAAGGACGGCGCGGGCAGGCCGGACGGCAGGTCACCGATCGGCTTAGCCGCGTCCAGGCCGGCGACCTGCGCCACGGCGGTGGCCGCGATCACCGCGAGAATGGAGAAGGGGATCGTGGGCCGCCAGCGGGCTCCGGCCAGCATGGCGGCGGCAACGGCCAGGGCGAAGGCGACGGCGGTCCAGTTCGGGTCCTTCGCGAACTCCTCCAGTGCGCGCCAGGTCGCCACGAGGACGCGGTCGCCCTCGGGCGTGGGCACCCCGAGCGCGTTGGGGACCTGCTGCAGACCGATCACGCAGGCGATGCCGAGGGTGAACCCCTCGACCACGGGCGCGGGCACGTACTGCATGTACTTGCCGGCCTTGAGCAGGGCGAGCGCGACGAGTATCACGCCCGCCATCAGCCCCACCGTGAGCACCCCGGTCGGACCGTGTGCGGCGACGATCGGTACCAGCACCACCGTCATCGCGCCCGTCGGCCCGGACACCTGCAGATTCGAGCCGCCGAACACGGCGGCGAGCGCGCCGGCGACGACCGCGGTCGCCAGTCCCGCCTCGGCGCCGAGCCCGGAAGAGACGCCGAAACCGAGCGCGAGCGGCAGCGCGACGATCGCCACGGTCAGGCCCGCGAGCAGGTCCCGGCGCGGGTCGCGGCCCATCTCCGTCAGATCGCCACGGCCAGGCAGCAGCGCGGCGATCCGGCCATGGACCCGGGTGAGGGCGGACGTCATCGCGCGGCGACCTCGACTTCCCGCAGCTCGGCCAGCAGTCCGTTCTGCCCGGCCAGCATCTCGGTGAGGATCCGTCGCGCGGCCTTCAGCAGGTCGGCGACGTCCCCGCCGGCCAGCTCGTAGACGACCGTCGAGCCCTCCCGCGTCGCGGTGACGATGCCCGAGCGGCGCAGCACCGCCAGCTGCTGCGACAGGCTGGAGGGCTCCACCTCGATCGCGGCCAGCAGTCCGCGTACCGGCACCGGTCCGTCCTGCAGCAGCTCCAGCACCCGGATCCGTACCGGATGCCCCAGCATCCGGAAGAACTCGGCCTTGGCGTGGTTCAGCGGAACGGACACGACACCTCGACTTCCCCGACAGCGCCCCACCCGGGGCCAGGCGACGGCTGTTCAAGCGGGTACCTGCGGACACGGTAAACACAGCATCTAATCAATTGCGAAATTTTGCAATTCAGCATCAGCTGCGCACGCTGAGGAATCCTCCGGGCGAGGTCAGCCCGTCCTGACCACGCTCGACCTCAGCTGCATCGCACCGAAACCGTCGATCTCGCAGGCGATGTCATGGCCGTCGACCCCGTCGACGGCCGGATGCCCGGAGGCCGAATTCGTGCTCTCGCTGCCCGGGGTGCCCACCAGCACCTCCGTACTCTGGACGCCGGTCGTGTACGCGGCGGATGCCGACGGATTACGGACCTGCGCCGCGTGGTGGGACCAGTGTGTCGGACCTCAAGGGGTCACTCCAGAGTGTGGTTACTCACACGACGCTGGAACTGGAGTGGCAACGTACTGGCGCACACACCTCACGTTGCGGCAGGTGTCGCCGCTGTTTGGGGTCTCGAATCTGCGGCTGACCGCATCCTCGATCACCTGGCGCCCTTGCTGGCCATCTCGCCGGAGCGCCGACCAGGCAAGGAAACCGTCTACATCGTCGACGGCACCCTGGTGCCTACCCGCGACCGCAGGGTCGCCGCGTCCGGCAAGAACTATCGGTACTCGACGAACCTGCAAGTGTCATCGATGCCAACAGCCGCCTGGCCGTGGCGATCGGCCTCCCGCTGTCCGGCAGCCGCAAAGACTGCCGGGCGTTCACGGAGTCCGGCGTCGACCGGGCCTGCCGTGGAGCCCCGGTCCTAGCCGATGGCGGCCACCAGGGAACTCGGCTTGCTCATCCCGCACCGCAAACGGCGTGGGCAGATGCATCTCAGCCCACATCAGGAGGCGGAGAACACCGTCCATCTGCGCCGCCGGTTCGGGACTGGTCACCTTCAGCGGCGTTCCTTCCTCCTCAAGACCGGATCCCGGCCCCGCTCTCGCGGAGCATGTCCTCGCGGTCGACGATCTTCACGCGTTCGCGGCTCTGCGGCTCGCCCAGGGCCTTCTCGGCGGCGTCCAGCTTGTACCAGCCCGCCCAGGTGGTGAAGTGGACCCGGCGCTCGGCGAGGAAGGCGTCCACGGCCTCGGGGTCGGGCGTGGCGGGGGTGTGCAGCCGGCCGTGGGCGTGGTCGTCGAGCAGGTTGGCGACCGTCTCGTTGGCGTCCCCCTTGGTGTGGCCGATCAGGCCGACGGGGCCGCGGCGGATCCAGCCGGTGACGTAGGTGGACTGCACATGGCTGCCGGCCTCGTCGATGACCCGACCGCCCTCGTTCGGGACGGTGCCGGTCTCGGTGTCCCAAGGCAGCTTGGACAGCTTCTCGGAGAGGTAGCCGACCGCGCGGTAGACCGCGCTGACGTCCCAGTCCCTGAATTCACCGGTGCCCTTGACGTTGCCGGTGCCGTCCAGGGCGGTGCGCTCGGTGCGCAGGCCGACGACGTGGCCGTCCTCGCCGAGGAACTCCGTGGGCGACTCGAAGAAGTGCAGGAACAGCTTGTGCGGACGTTTCCCGACATCGCGGATCGCCCAGTTCTCCAGGGTCTTGGCGACGATATCGGCCTGCTTGTTGCCGCGCCGGGTCTCGATCGAGCCCGCGTCGTAGTCGATGTCCTCGGGATCGACGACGACCTCGATGTTCGGGGAGTGGTCCAGCTCGCGCAGCTCCATCGGGGAGAACTTCGCCTGCGCCGGGCCGCGGCGGCCGAACACGTGGATCTCCACGGCCTTGTTCGCCTTCAGACCGTCGTAGACGTTCGGCGGGATCTCGGTCGCCAGCAGCTCCTCCGCGCTCTTGGCCAGGATGCGGGCCACGTCCAGCGCGACGTTGCCGACACCGAGGACCGCGACCCTCTCGGCGTTGAGCGGCCAGGTGCGCGGCACGTCCGGATGCCCGTCGTACCAGGAGACGAAGTCGGCGGCGCCGTAGGAACCCTGCAGGTCGATACCGGGGATCGGCAGCTCGCGGTCGGCCGTCGCGCCGGTGGAGAAGACCACCGCGTCGTAGAAGGCGCGCAGATCGTCCAGACTGATGTCGGTGGGATAGTCGATGTTGCCGAAGAGCCGGACCTGCGGCTTGTCCAGGACCTGGTGCAAAGCGGTGACGATACCCTTGATACGCGGGTGGTCGGGGGCGACGCCGTACCGGATCAGGCCGAACGGGGCGGGCATCCTCTCGAAGAGGTCGATGGACACACCGGGACCGGCGGCCACCTCGGACTTGAGCAGGGCGTCGGCGGTGTAGATCCCGGCCGGGCCGGCTCCGACGACGGCTACCCGCAGAGGGCGCGGCTCCTCGTACAGGTCGAAGGGGCCGAGATAGCCGTCGCGGTGGAACGGTTCCAACTCGGCTTCGGTCAGCGAGAAGGCGGGCGGCTGTGCGCTCATGGTGGCTCCAGACGTCTGTACGAGGAGGACGGGAGGCGGGTTCTAGGGGTGGGGCGGTCTGCCCGTGCCTGTCCGGGCGGTACTCGCGGTGGGCGGGCCGAGCATCTCCATCAGGTCCGCGGTGATGACGCCGGCGATGGTCGGCAGTGCGTCGTTGATGAAGAAGTGGCCGCCGGGCAGGACGCTCTGCCGGAAGACGCCGTGTGTCTCCATCCGCCACGCCCCCATCCGTTCGGGAGAAGCGGGTCCGTCCTCGGCTCCGGAGAACGCCCGGACGGCGACCGGCAGTGTCGGCCGCGCGCGGTAGGGCCAGGTCGCGACCACGGTCAGATCGGCTCGGAGGGTGGGCAGCAGGAGGTCCAGCAGGTCCGGGTCGTCGAGCACCTGCGGTGCCGTGCCGCCGAGTTCGCGCAGGTATTCGACCAGCCGGTCGTCGGACTCGTTCCAGGCGGGCACCTCACGTTGCAGGTAGGGTCCCGGGCTCGCGGCGACGAACAGGCCCATGGGAAGCGGCAGTCCGCGACCGAGCAGCGCGTGCGTGAGGTTGAACGACACCTGGGCGCCCATGCTGTAGCCGAAGAACGCATAGGGCAGGTCCAACCGCGGGCCGAGCGCCTCGGCCAGTGCCTCCACCAAGGGTCCCATCCGGTCGTAGGGGCGTTCTGCGATCCGGTTCTCGCGGCCGGGCAGCAGCACCGCTGCGACGGAGACGTCGTCGGGCAGATGGTCCGGCAGGTCCCGGAACATGCCTGGTCCGCTGCCCGCGCAGTGCAGACAGAACAGCCGGCAGCGCGGATCGTCGCCGGAACTCAGTCGCCGCACCCAACGGTCCTGCCGGGCGCCGGCGGAAGCCGCGCCGCTCACCGCAGGTGCTCCGCGGCCGTGGGCAGGAGACCCGCCGAGAACACTCCGGGCAGCGCGGCATGCGCCTCGGTGAAGGTGTAGCGCTCATCCTCCAGCACCTCGAAGTCGGTGGTACCGAAGTCGGCCCGCCCGCCCATGCTCCGGTAGGGGACCTCGAAGTCGCGGGACCAGCCGATGGCCGGAATCGCCACCGGTAGACGCGGTGGATCGGGCAGGTGGTAGCGCTTGGCCTCGATGTCCTCGTGGAGGATGCCGAGCGTGAGATCGATGAGGCTCGGTACTTGTTCGCCGCCCAGATCCGCCAGCGCGCGGTCGCCCAACCCGTCCTCGGCGATGAGGAGTACCGCGCCGGCGTCGCGGACCAGCCGTGCCTGCCGCTCGGCCGGGTCCTCCGGGTCGAGCACCAGGTAGGCCCCGCCGGTCTCGAGGATGCTCAGGAGGGTGACGACGAGCTCGGGTGAGCGTTGCTGTCCGAGTCCGGCCGCTCGACGGCGTACGGCCGGCTGCTCGGCGCGCGCGTCGAGTTCTCCGTATGTCAGCACTCGGCCGGCTCGGCTGACGGCGGGCGCCTCGGGTGTGGCGGCGGCCCGCTCGGCAACCAGTTCGTGCACGCAGCGCGGTGGTGGTGGCGGCGTACCGTCGTCGTGGCCGAGGACCCGCAGTCCGCGGTTCTCCGCCTCCGTGGCCGGGTTCAGGGCCGACACCGCACGGCGGGCCGGGTCGTGGGTCCCGCACCGCGAGTCGGTACGTGCCGCGGCCTCCGGACCGGGGGCGCGGGCGTCATGGGCCAGGAGTGTCAGGTTGTCTGCCTCGTACGCGAACGTGTAGTCGGTCTCCGGCACGTCCTCCTGCTCCTCGGCGCCGGCACTCGATGCCTCGGGAAGTTCGTCCAGGGCGGCCGTTGTCCGGTCTGCGAGCACGGAGAACGAGGGAGCGTCGCCCGGTTCGACGGTGACGACGCCGGTGCCCGCGGTGCCGTCGCCGGAGACGTGGCAGCCGATGGTGACGTCGTCCCGGCCGGCGCGCCGGTGGACCACCGCGGCGAAGGAGGCGGGCGCGTGCGGCGCCGTCAGGCGCCGCGGTACGGCCGTCCGGCTCATGAGTTCGGGCATGGGCGTCCTTGTCGAGGGAGGAATCAGGGATTTCGGCCGCCGAACAGGCAGCGGTCATGCCGTTCGTCACGGCCGCCGACATTTGCCAGGAACGGATTACGCTGAACCGGCTTTCGTGGACCGGATTTCCGCAGACCCGAAGGCCGCCCGGCATCGCCGTGTCCGTCCATGTCCTGCGGTGCCGCCGGAATGAGTATCAATCGCCTTGAATTCGAAGAGCCGTTGGAATTACGCGGATTCCACGTCACCGGTCTGTTGACCTGTGGCTCCGCACAGCGTGCGACGCCGGGCCGCTTTTCTCCGACCCGGTGGTGCTCTCGTGCGGCCGTCGTCACGAGTCACCGCATCAGGACCCGGTCGGAGTACAGCCGGACCGTGGAGTGAAACGGACCGGGAGCGAGGTGACGCCGTAGAAGGACGTGATGTCGGGAAACCAGGTGACGGCCCCACGGTCGCTCACCCGGTAGTCGGGAATCCGGATGAGCACCTCTTCCAGCATCACGGTGAACAGGGCCCGCACCAGGGAGGCGCCCAGGCAGTAGTGCGAGCCGGCGCCGAAGGCGAGGTGTCCTGAGATGTCGCGGTCGAGGTCGACGGTGTCGGGGTCGGCGAAGACCGCCTCGTCGCGGTTGGCCGAGGCCCAGCTGACGAAGACCCTCTCGCCCGCCCGCAGCGTACGGCCCCCGAGCTCGACGTGCTCGGCGACGGTGCGGGCGGTGCCCTGCACCGGCGACATCCACCGGAGGAATTCGTCCGCGGCCCGCGGGATGAGGGCCGGGTCCGCGATCAGACGGGCCCTGAGCGACGGATGCTCCTCCAGGTGCAGAAGCGCCGTCGCGGTCAGGGAGGACACCGGGTCGATGCCCAGCAGGATGAGGTACAGCATCGACAGGATGTCCTCGTCGGACACAGGCTCGCCGTCCACTCTGCCCGCCAGGAGAAGCGGGAACAGACTGCGGTCCGTGGTGTCGGTGCCGTATTCGCGGCGCACGTCCAGTTCCTCCACCAGAGCCATCGTGATGCGCTGCGCGTGGTCGCGGGCCCCGGCGAGATCGTGCGGTGCGGCCAGCAGAGCCTGGTGGACCAACGAGTCGATCTCGAACCAGCGGTCGTCCGGCAGCCCCAGATCGCGCATGGTGACGACGCCCGGCACCCGCAGCGTCAGCGCGGTGACGAGATCGCAGGCGCCCTCGGAGATGACGGCGTCGACGCTCTCCCGGGCCAACCGGCGTAGTTCCGGCATCCGTTCTCGCACCCTGCCCGCGGAGTAGAACGACGACAGCAACTTGCGGAACTTGAGGTTCCGCGGTGCGTCCTCCTCCAGCGGCACCAGTCTGCCGGTCTGTCCCAGAGGCGGAATGGTCACACCCTGAAGCGTCCCGTCGGCCAGCAGGTGCCCGGTGCGGAACACTCCGTCGCGCCCAGCCTCCGAGACCTCCGCATGCCGTGTCGCGACCCAGAAGCCACCCCAGGCCCCGCTCCAGGAGACAGGGCACCGCGACCGCAGGCGCGCATAGGCGGGAAAGGGGTCCTCGGCCAAGGCCGGGTCATGGCTGTCGAAGTCCTCGGTGCCCGGGTCTTCACCGCCGGCCTGCCCGGCAGCGCCGGTGCTCCCGGCCTGCGCGCCGCTGTACGGACACCCGCTGCCGTACGCTCCCTCGACACCGGAACCGGAACCGGCAATCGGGCCCGGCCGGTCACCCCGGTACGACCCGAACTGGTCGTCCACGTCCACCTCTCCCTACCTCCCCTTGGTCTCAGGGCCACGGACATCGCCAGGGCCCGCCCTCCCCGTCGGGGCATCAACGGCGCCGCGCGGAGTCGGCGCACGCTCAGGAAGGCGGGCCCTGGACGTCCGGTGCGCGCCGTCGGCCGTGCCGGCCTCAGGTCCAGCTCACCACCGTGTGGGCGTCGGTGAAGCCCATGATGAAGGACACCGTGGTGCGGTTGCCGGTGTTGGCGTCCACCGCGTGCACGAAGGCGCCGTTGAAGGCGTAGACGTCGCCCTCGCGGATGTCCAGACGCAGTTCCTCGAAGTCGGCCAGGGCCTCGGCCGTGTACGGTAGGCCGGTCTGCTCGATGCCCAGGGCCTGCCGCGTCGCGTCGTCGGGGCGGATGTTCCAGATCACCAGCCGTCCTCCGGCGGTGTGCTCGGTGCACATGTTCACCGCGCAGATGTCGTGCTCCAGGACGCGCTGGATCTCGAAGCCGGCCTGGCGCGCATCCTTGCACTGTGCCTCGTCCTCGTGCGGGTCCAGGGAGAAGTCGCCCTCCTTGTCCCACGCGCGGATGAGTGCCGCGGACGCGGAGCGGCCGTCCATCTCCGCGACTCTCAGTGCGGCGCCCTCCTGCCGCAGGGCCTTGTTCACGCCCTGCCGGAAAGTGTGCCAGGGCGAACCAGGAGCGTCGATCACCTCCTGTACGTGGTCGGCTGCCTCGGCGGCTTCCCGGAGGTAGGTGTCGGCGCTCTTGTTCCAGTGGTAGGCGCCGACATAGTGCGATGGCTCGCCCTCGCGGTGCTGGCGTGCGGGACTGGCCCAGAACCGCTCAGTCAGTTCCTTACGCGCGGCTGGAGGTATGACGTCCCGGAAGATCACTCCGAGCCTGCGTCCGTGCAGGACGTCCAGGACGAGCCCGTAGTCGAGTTCGCTGCGCTCCTCGAAGCGGAAGAACTCCGGATCGGCCTGTCGTCCGCTCAGCCTTACCTTGCTCTGCTGCATGGGGGTTCCCTCTTTCACACGTACACGAGTGCTCTCACAGGGGCGCGGCGTCCCGGACCGGGCGGTCCCGGCTCAGGGCCGCGGGACGCGCCGGGTGACGAAGGTGTCCCCGACCACATAGCCGTCGAGGTCGTGCTGCTCGCCGTAGCGGATCAGGTCGCTGGTGCGGTTGATGAAGCCGCGGCCGGAGAAGTTGAGCGAGGTGTTGCACAGCACGCTGAACCCGGTGACGTCACGGAAGGCCGTCAGCAAGGAGGCCACGGCCGGGTTCTGCTCGCGGGTCACTGTCTGGGCGCGTGCCGTGCCGTCGACGTGTGTCACGGCCTTGAGGGCCTCGGAGCGGACGGTGCTGAAGTAGAGCATGTAGGGGTCCGGGAGGGAGCCCTCGAACCATCGCTCGGCGTCCTCCTCCAGGCAGAGCGGAGCGATGGGGCGGTAGCCTTCCCGCTGCTTGATCTTGTTCAGGCGGGCGGTGGTCTCCGCGCTGAACGGCGCCGCCAGGATCGACCGGTTGCCCAGTGCCCTGGGGCCCATCTCCCACCGGCCGCGGGCCCAGCCGATGATGCCTCCGTCGGCGATGAACCGTGCCACCTCGCCGTAGTCCAGCGGCCGGGTCTCGTAGTGCTCCGGGTCGAAGTCGGCGTCCTCCACGAAGTCGTCGCCGGCGTACACGTCCCACTCCACGGCCGCCACGCCCGTGTAGTGCAGCTGAGCGTCGATGGCGGTGCCCAGCGAGGAGCCGCTGTCGTTCGGGCACGGTGGCACGAAGACCTCCGGGAACAGGCCGCATTCGGACCAGCGGCGGTTCCACTCGCAGTTCAGCCCGCAGCCCCCGGAGATCAGCAGCGGCAGCCCCTCGGTCAGGTGCTCCGCGGCATAGGCGTGGAACCGGTCGAAGATGGCGTCGGAGAACTTCGCCGCCAGGTCCTTGTACTCCTGCGACTCCACTCCGATGTTCCGGAACGGCGTCCAGTCCATCTCGTCCTTGCCCAGGGTCGTGATGATCCGCTCCTGCGCGAGCAGGAAGTCGATGAGCTCCCGCTCCTCCGCGCTGGTCCCGGTGCGTCGGGCGAAGCCCGTCAGAGCCATCTGCTTGCCCGCGTCCTGGAGCCGCAGGACGCCCTTGTTGGCGGTGAACTTCCGGTCGGCCAGGGCGAACAGGTAGGCGTACTTGTTGCCCGGGTCGGACATGACGTGCCGCAGGTGGGTGACGCCGCCGCTCTCGTCGATGCGGTAGAAGGAGCCGATGTTGCCCTCCCACACCAGGCAGTAGTAAGGCTGCCCGGCGGGGAACGGCGAGAGCCCGTAGGCGGTCATGATGTGCGAGCGCTCATGGGTGGAGGAGAAGACCCGCACGTCCCTGCCGAAGAACCTGCCCGTCTGGTCGGACACCGACCCTTCGCCGACGCCGAAGTAGCCGGTGCGCGAGGGCGGCTCGTCGGAATACGCTCCCTTCACCCAGCCGCCGACGGCCACCACGTCCGGCAGGCGGTCCAGCCGCTCCGCGGCGGCCAGCAGCACGTCCGCGGTCAGCGAGTCGTAGCGCGGGAAGGAGTCCTTCTCCGCCTCCAGCGAGAACAGCAGGCGGCCGTCGTCGATCGCCGTGACCGCGCTGTCGTGTCCTTCCTTGAACGACAGGATCAACATGCCTCTGCACTCCTTCCGCCGGCTGGTCCTGTGGACGGCCGGTCTGCGGTGACGCCGTCGGTCAAGAGCCGCAGCAGGTTCTCGGGGCCCTTGATGAAGCCGTAGTGGCCGCCGTCGAAGACGACCTGATCCATTTCGCCGCAGGCCGCCCAGCCGGTCATCCGCTCCGGCTCCATCCCGACATCTCCGCTCCACCCGATCGCGGTGATCGGACAGGGCAGCTTCGGCGGATCGGCCAGGTGGTAGCGGCGGTTGACCTCGATGTCGGCCCGCAGCACACCCAGGGTCATGCCGACGAACGTGGGCAGGGGGTTGCCGCCCAACTGCACGATCAGCCCGCGCAGCTCCTCGGCCAGCTCCTCGTCGTCCATCTGGAGATGACGGCCGTACGGCCCGTCCTGCGGGGCCACCTCGGAGGAGACGAACAGCCGCTGCGGCGGTCGCGAGCCGCGGCCGACGGCGTGCACCGCGGTCTCGTAGGCCGCGAGCGCCGCGCTGCAGTGGCCGAACAGGGTGTAGGGGACGTCCAGATGGGGTTTCAGGACCTCGGACAGGACGTGGCCCAGCTCCTGGTACGTCTCGAAGGGCCGCTCCCGCAGCCGGTTCTCGCGTCCCGGCAGCTGCACCGGTACGAAGTTGACGCCCTGGTACTCGGACGGCCAGTGGCGGTACATGGACGCGCCGCATCCCGAATAGGGCAGCAGGAACACTCGGGCTCGGGCGTCGGGAAGCGGTTCTCTCAGAAACCAGCGTGGGGGTCGGCCGGCGGTCGGCATCGGCTGGTGGACCTCACCTTCGGTTCGGCTGACGGTGGGCGGCCACGGGTCAATAGGCGGCCGGGCGAGCCCGCGGCCGGGTGCGGGCGGTGATCGGCATCTCGGTCCAGCCGTAGATCGTGTTGGAGTACAGGCGTTTGCCCGGGCCGACCGGGACGATGTCGGTGAACCGGCTGAACAGCTCGGCGAAGAAGAGCCGCAGGGTCACCTTGGCCACGGTGTGGCCCACGCAGTAGTGCGGGCCGATACCGAACGCCAGATGCTTGTTGGGGCGACGGGCCGCGTCGAAGGTGAACGGGTTCGGGAAGACGTCCTCGTCGCGGTTGGCGGACGGCAGCCACACCGCCACCGCGTCGCCCGCCGCGACACGGGTGCCGCCCAGCTCCACATCCCTGGTGGCGTAGCGGATGAAGTGCGTGGTGGGCGTGGCCCAGCGCAGCGCCTCGTCCACTCCGCCGACGATCAGGTCCGGCCGGTCGGCCCACTCCTGGAGGGCCGGTGTGCCCATGAGCTCCGCCAGGGTGCTCACCGGGACCTGGGCCGTGGTTACGTTGGCGCCGAGCAGCAGGCTGTAGCAGTTCGAGATGACCTCGCCCGCAGTGAGCGGGCGACCGTCGATCTCCATCCTCAGCAGCAGGCTGATCAGGTCGTCACCCGGGTGCGTGCGCCGCTCGTGGACGATTTCGTGGAAGTAGGCGAACAGGCCGCGATGGGCCATGTTGAGTACCCGGTCGATGCCGCGCTCGTCGCGGTGGCGCGGGTCCTCCGGTGCCACGGACGCGGTGGTGAGGTCGACCAGCCGGCCCCAGTCCTCCTTGGGCAGCCCCATCAGCACGCCGGCCACGGCCATCGGCAGCTGGTTCGCGTGGGCCGCGAGGTCGTAGGGGCCTCCGTCGGCCAGCGGCGCCAGCAGGTCCGTCACCACCGTGCGGAACTGCTCCCGCCGCTCCATGGTGGGCTTGACGGCCAGTGCCCGCTGCAGCGGTTCGCGCAGCGACGTGTGCCGCGGCGGATCAGTCGCCGCCATCTGGTGGCCGCCCGCCGGGTCGCCCCGGCCGAGGAGGTAGAGCAGGGTGCCGCGTTGGGAGGTGAACGTGGCGTGGTCGCGCAGCACCCGGTCGATGTCCGCGTACCGGGTCACCGACCAGTACGGGTGGCCGTCCTTCTCGTGCAGGGCGACGGGCGTTCGGCGCCTCAGCTCGGTCCACGCCGCATGGGGGTCGCGGTCGCTGTAGAGCGCGGGATCGGCCAGGTCGGCGAGGGCTTCCGGGCCTGCTCCGCCCTGGTGTACCGGGCATCCGGCGGCGAGGGGCGGGGCCGGCGTGTGGTGCGGTGAGACGGTCACGATCGGATCTCCCGTCCGGCAAGGGTCTCGCCCACGGCCTCGCTCAGCTCGGCGACGGTGGAGCGCAGATACAGCGCGGTGGCCGGTATCTCGACGCCCAGCTCCTGGTGCATGACGTCCAGCAGTTCGGCGGCCAGGAGCGAGTGGCCGCCGAGGTCGAAGAAGTCGTCGTCGATCCCGACGGGCGCGGTGTCCAGCAGGGCGCTCCACAGCTCGGTGAGGCGCCGCTGGAGCGGCGTGGCCGGCGGAACGTAGGCGTTGGCCACCGCGCGCGGCCGTGGGCCCGCGCTCGCGAGGGCCGAACGGTCCACCTTGCCGTGCGCGGTGACCGGCAGCGTGGTGTGCACCAGGATCGTGTCCGGGACGGCGTAGCCGGGAAGTTCGGCTGCCAGCGAGGCGCGCAGCCGTGCGCCCAGCCCCTCGTCCGCGGTGCCGCTCGGAACGGCATGGCCGACCAGGCGTTTACGGCCGGCGCCGTCCTGTTCGACCACGACGACCGCCCGGTCGACACCGGACTGCCGGGCCAGGGCCGCCTCGACGGCACCCGGTTCCACCCGGTAACCGCGCACCTTGACCTGCCGGTCGGTGCGTCCGGCGAACTCCAGGTTCCCGTCCGGCAGCAGCCGGGCCAGGTCGCCGGTGCGGTACATCCGCGACCCCGGCGGCCCGAACGGGCAGGGCAGGAAGCGCTCCGCGGTGGCCGCGGGCCGGCCCAGATAGCCCCGTGCCAGGCCCCCGCCCCAGGTGTATATCTCGCCGGTGCCGCCGGCTGTCACCGGGCGCAGCGCGTCGTCGAGGACGGCGACCCCGGTGCCGGTGACGGCCCTACCGATGGGAACGGCGTCCGGCGGCGGTCCGCTGGTGGTCCAGCACGTCGTGAACGTGGTGTTCTCCGTGGGGCCGTAGCCGTTGGTGAATGTCAGACCCGGCCAGGCGTCCAGGAGTCGGGCCACGAGCGCGGGCGAGGCGACGTCGCCTCCCGTCACCACGTGCCGGAGACCGGCGAAGAAGGACAGCCGGCTCTCGATCAACTGGTGGAGCAGGCCGGTGGCCAGGTTGACCACGGTCACCCCGTGGCCGGTGACGGTGGCGGCCAGCGCGTCGAGATCGACCCGTCCCCCGCCGGGGTGCACCACCAGGCGACCGCCCGCGCAGAGCGCGCCGAAGATCTCCAGCGTCGACGCGTCGAAGGACACCGGGGAGACCTGGAGCACGGTGTCCTCGGGTGTCAGCCGCAACCAGTCCTGCGACACCACAAGACGCAGCACGCCGCGATGGGTCACGCCCACGCCTTTGGGCGCACCGGTGGAGCCCGACGTGTAACAGACGTAGGCCAGGTCGTCGGCCGTGCGGTCGGTCCGTGCGGCGGCCGAGGAGACGTGCGCCGGGCCGGTGCGCGCGGGCGCCGTGGCCGGGGTCAGGGTCTCGACGGTGTCCGGCAGCCGTCCGGCGTGCTCGGGTGCCGCCACGGCCAGACGTGCCCCGGCGTCGGCGACCAGCTCCGCCAGACGCCGGTCAGGGTCGGCGGTGTTGAGCGCCAGATACGCGCAGCCCGCCTTCAGCACGCCGAGCAGCGTGACGATCAGGTCGGTCGAGCGGTCCATCAACACCGCGATGACGGCGTCCTCGTGCACCCGGGTTCGCAGGCCGGCGGCGAGCCGCTCGGCGCGGGCGTCCAGGTCTCCGTAAGTGAGCGTCCGCCCGTCACAGGTCACTGCCGGCGCGTCCGGTACGCGGTGCGCGTGTGCGGCGACGCGTTCGTGGAGCAACGCCTCGCCGGCGTCCGCCGCGTGCGGGCCGGAGCCACTGGACACGGAGCGTGACTCCGCCGGGGTGTCGGCCACAGTGCTGTCGATCAACTCCAGACCACCTCTCACCCTCCGAAGAGCGTGTCCGCCAGCGGGACGACCCGGTGCCGTTCCCGCGGAACCGGCTTCCGCGAAACGACTCTAGGCGCCGCCGACAGCCCGGAAATCCGTGGAACGAACGAACCCGGCACACATTTTTCGATGACCCCTCATCATTATTTTGTTGGTATGGCTGCATTGAATTTGCGAGGGCGGCGATGACAAAGTGCGGAATAGTCTCAGATCCCTTGACCGGTGTATCGCCGGGACCGGAAGCTGTCGCCTGAAGCAAGGTCGAACCGGCCTCATCACCGGTTCACCGACCGGTCGGCTCCTGCCGGAGCGGCCGCCATTTCTTGAAAGGTCCCTGAAAGGTAGACCGTATGCCGGTGCAGGATATGAATCGCGCGGACCGGGAGCTCGGGAAGGACCTTCTGCGAGTGGCGCGGACGCTGGCCGCGGGCGGCGCCACCGGCGACACCGTGCTGTCCGCCCCCGAGGCGAGGCGGCTCCCGCAGAGTCTGACCGCGGGCCTCGACGAACTCGTCCGGCCTCCCGATCCGCACATCGGTCACCGCGTCGTCAAAGGACTGCTGGACTGCGGTGACCCGGGCCCCACGCCACTGCACTGGCGGGCGAGCGACCCTCGGCGCAGCGCCGACCTCGACATCGCTCTGGCCCTGGTCGCCTCCCGTCTCGGGCGGGTGTTCGGCTGGCGCAACCAGCAGGACGGGCGGATCGTCCACAACATCCTGCCCAGTCCCGGTCAGGAGCGTCTCCAGGTCGGCGCCGGCAGCGTGGTCCCGCTCGCCTGGCACACCGAGGACGCCTTCCACCCGTACCGGGCCGACATCCTGCTGCTGGCCTGCGTGCGCAACCCGGACGACGTCGGCAGCAGACTCTCCAGCGCCACCAGCGCGTCCCTGACGGCAGCCGACGTCGCACAGCTGCAACGGCCCCTGACCGTCGTGCTGCCCGACGACAGCTATGCCGACCGGGAGGCGGAGCTGCGCCGGCAGATCGGGATCGCCACGCTCTGGCACCGCGAGTACGGCGCTCTGGGCATCCGCTACGACCCCTCCTACATGCACCGGCTCACCGACGACCCGGACTTCATCGCCGCCTTCGACCGGCTCGGTCACGCTCTGGAGGCCAACGGCCATGTCGTCCCGCTGGAACCGGGCGACCTGCTGATCATCGACAACGACGCCGTGGTGCACGGCAGGCTGGCCTTCACGCCCCGGTACGACGGCACGGACCGCTGGCTCAAACGCGTCCTGGTGCGATCACCACGGCCGCGCCCGGCCCGCGAGCGGCAGGAGCACGGATACGACCAGGAACAGGTCGACGCCCACGCCGGATGACCGGTCGCGGATCGGGAGACGGGGGCCGCACACATGTGTGC
>NZ_JBHZAN010000015.1:78199-221442 GCF_042754285.1 Streptomyces sp. NPDC059224 | reverse complement strand
GGGCCGCCCCCGTGCCGGGTTGGGCCGGGGGGTGGCCCGGGGGGGCCGGGGGGGGGCCCCCCCCCCCCGCCGGGCGCACGTAGGGAGGCGGCCCCCGTCGGTCGCGTACCGGTCGCGCGTCAGTCGCGCACGGACACGCGTTCCGCCTCCAGGGAGGTGGACTGGGCGATCACCACGCTCTGCTGGGTACGCCGGGTGCGCAGCCCGGTGAGCGTGATCAGGAGACCGGCGAGGGCCACGCCCGCCACCACCATGAAGCCGGGGCGGTAGCTGTCGAGCATCGCCTGCGGGGTCGGGTGCGCCGGAGCGCCCGCGGTGACCACGGCTGTCACGACCGCCAGGAAGATCGCCCCGCCCACCTGCACCGAGGTGTTGAGGAGCCCGGAGACCATGCCCTGCTCGTGGTCGTCGACCCCGTTGGTGGCCTGGATGTTGAGCGAGGGGAAGACCAGCGCGCAGGCCGCGCCGATCAGCAGCATCGACGGCAGGATCACCGCGGCGTACGCCGGGTCGAGGTCGATGCGCAGGAACAGGGCGTAGCCGAGGACCATGAACGCGAAGCCCGCCGCGATCAGCCGTGGGGTGCCGAAGCGGTCCACGATCGCGCCGACCTTGGTCGAGGACACCGCCACGAGCGCGCCCGCGGGCAGGAAGGCCAGGGCGGTGTGCAGCGCCGACCAGCCGAGCAGGGACTGCATGTACAGGGTGGTCAGGAACTGGAAGCCGACGTAGGAGCCGAAGAAGGCGACCGCGCCGAGCTGGGCCCGGACCTGGCTGCCGGAGCGCAGCACGCCGAGCCGGACGAGCGGGCCGGGGGAGCGGCGCTCGACCCGGACGAAGACGGTCAGCAGGACGGCGACCGCGAGGAAGGACAGCAGGGTGCGGGCCGATGCCCAGCCCACCTGCGGGGCCTCCACCACGGTGAACACCAGGAGCAGCATGGAGGCGGTGCCGAGGACCGCGCCGGGGATGTCGTAGCCGTTGTGGTCGCGTTCGCGGGCGCTGCGCGGCAGCAGCCTGAGGCCGGCGACGAGCGCGATCAGGGCGATGGGGGCGGGCAGCAGCATGGTCAGTCGCCAGCTGGCCTCGGTGAGCAGGCCGGACAGGACCAGGCCCATGGAGAAGCCGGTGGCCGCGCAGGTGGTGTAGATGGCGAGGGCGCGGTTGCGCAGCGGGCCCTCCGGGAACGTGGTCGTGATGATCGAGAGGCCTGCCGGGGCGGTGAAGGCCGCGCTCAGGCCCTTGATGAAGCGGCTGGCGATGAGCAGCGGGCCCGAGTCGACCAGGCCGCCGAGCAGTGAGGCGAGGGCGAAGACGCCGAGCGCCACGAGGAACACCTGGCGGCGGCCCAGCAGGTCGGCGGTACGGCCGCCGAGCAGCAGCAGGCCGCCGTAGCCCAGGATGTAGCCGCTGACGATCCACTGCAGCGTGGAGGTCGACAGCTGCAGGTCGGAGCCGATCGAGGGCAGCGCGACGCCGACCATCGACACGTCCAGGGCGTCCAGGAACATGGCGGCGCAGAGCACCAGCAGGGTGCCCCACAGGCGGGGGGTCCAGCGTCCCTCGGTGGCAGGGGCGGTGAGCGGAGAGGTCATGGGGACAGACACTACATGCACATGCATCGAATGCAAGCGCATTTAATTACGATGCAATAATTCCATGTCTCTGCTACGGTGCGGGAATGGCGGCGAAGAAGCCCGAGCAGGCACTCGTGGAGCAGTGGCGGGACATCCTCGCCCTGCACGCCCGCACCCAGTGCGAACTGGACCGCGCCCTGCACGGCCACGGCCTGTGCGCCAGCGACTTCGAGGTCCTCGATCTGCTCTCCGACGGTACGGCGGAGGACGGCGGCTGCAGCTACCGCGTCCAGGAGATCGCCGAGCGGGTGCACCTGAGCCAGAGCGCGCTGTCCCGGCTGGTCGCCCGGCTGGAGAAGGACGGCCTGGTCGAGCGGGCCATGTGCGCGGAGGACCGGCGCTGTGTGCGGGTGGCGCTCACCGGCAGGGGGCGCGCGCTGCACGGCGAGGTGCTGCCGGTGCAGCGCGCGGTGCTCACCCGGATGCTGGCCGGTCAGGGCCGGCTGTCGGACCGGCGGTCAGATTCCGGACCGGGTTCGCCACAGGTCGGCCAGTTCCGCGTCGCCGATCACCTTCGGCACCGGTAGCCGGTTCCACAGCGCCAGGTACAACTCGTCCGCGGGGCCGGAGAGTTCCGCCGTCGCACCGGGGAGTACGCCGAGTTCGGTGACGGGCGGTTCCGTCGACAGCCGCACCGTCCAGGCCGCGTCCCGGTCGGCGGTGCGCACCTGGAGCACCCGCGGGTACTCGGAGCGGACCCGGCTGCGGGAACGGGCGTGGAAGCCGCGCAGCAGTTCGTCGATGCCGTCGACCGCGAAGTCCGTGGCGACCGGCGAGAGCGGCCCGCCCCGGGCGGCCTCGGCGTCGTACCGGTGCACGGTCGTCTCATGGGCCTGCCGCCGCGTCCAGAAGGTGAGCGGTGAGGGGACGGGGGCGGGGTGGAAGGTCCAGCACGTCACCTGCCGCGGGGCACCGGCCAGGGTGTCGACGAGCATGCGGTGGCCGGCCCGGAACCAGGCCGTCAGTCCGGTGCCGTCGAGGCCGGGCGGGTCCGGGATGGGCCGGGGGCCGGGGTGGGCGTCGGCGACGACTCCCGCGGCCCACCGGTGGATGGTGCCCGTGTGCCGCAGCAGGTCGCGCACCCGCCAGCCCGGGCAGGTCGGCACCTCGGCGTCCGGGCCCGCGGCCTCCGCGGCCGCGGCCAGTGCCCGGCCCTCCCGGTCAAGGATCTGAAGGTACTCGGCAGTCTCCATGCGGCGAGTCTGCCCGACGGGACATCCGCCGGTACGGCAGGCCCCGGACCGCTGCGTCCTAGCGCAGCAGGAACCCCACCGCGTAGCCCAGTGCGTTGACCGCCCAGTGCAGGGCCATCGGCGCCAGCAGGGAGTCGCTGCGGTCGCGCAGCCAGCACAGCAGACACCCCGCCACGGCGGTGAACAGCACCGCTCCCACGTCCACCAGGACCGCCCCGGCGGCCGACTGCCCGAAGACCGAACCCAGCGTCGGCTTGTCCTTGTCGAGGTTCAGCGAGGGCAGGATGTGCCAGAGACCGAACAGCACGGAGGACAGGACGGCGGCCGTCGTCGCCGTACGCAGCCGGCGCAGCAGCGCGAACAGCACCCCGCGGAAGGCGATCTCCTCCAGCAGTACGGTCCCCACCGGCACCGCCACCAGCGCCTTGAAGGCGATCTGCGCCCCGCTCAGGGTGTCCGTCCGCTGGTCCGCGAAGAGTCCGCGGGTGACCGGGACCAGGGCCCCGCACAGATAGACGGCGGCGACGATCCCGATCAGGGTGCCCCCCCAACGTACCCCGTCCACCAGCGTGTTCCTGCCGAGTCCCAGCTCCGCCCAGTCGCCCCCGGCCCAGAACAGCAACGCCACCAGGACCGCCGAGGCGGCGACCGCGGTGAGCAGGATCCAGGATTGGGCCCACCGGTTGTCCAGCAGGTTGGCCGCCACCAGCACGGTCACCGCCGCCGGCAGGGCGGCCCGGGTGCGGACCCGGGAGGCCGGCATCTCCCGGTCCGGGCCGGGGCGGGTCAGAACTCGACCGGGTCGCGCAGCGGCGGACAGGTCATGCAGTGCCCGCCGCCCCGCCCCCGGCCCGGTCCGGCGCCGACGATGGTGATGACCTCGACGCCCGCCTTGCGCGGCAGCGTGGTGGTCTGGGTGTTGCGGCCGGCGAAGAACACCGTGTCCAGGTGCATCGCGGAACGCGGCCTGGGCATCCCGGCGACCACCATCGCGGTCAGCGTGAGCCTGGCCGCAGGTGGCGAGGAACGGGGACGCTCGGTCGTCCGGGCCTGGGCCATGCCCACCACATTGGGACATCCCGTGCCGCTCCGCACCTCCTGTCGGCCATGAGGAGGGGCCGGGCGGCCTTCCGGATGCGGCGGCGGGCGCGGTGGCCGATCGTGGTCCCGAGGTGGCCAAGTGGGTGCAGCGGGCAAGGCTCTGAATCGTACGAGGGACTGGCCCCGTCGGGTGACGGAGTGGGTGCACCGGCATGCGACGGGCCCGGACCGGGTGGTCCGGCGGCGGCCGTGCTGGTGCGGAATCGCCGTGGCGGTCCTGTGCTACTGCCTGTCCCTCACGCCCTCCCTGCTACCGCGCTCCTGGTGGCTCCAGGGGATCGTCGCCGGTGTCTCGGCGGTCGTCGGCTACGCGGTCGGCGCGGTACTGGAGACCCTCGCCCGGTCCCTGCTCCGCTGGGCCGGCTTCCGTATCCGCCCGCGGGTCCGCAGGATCGTCCGGGCGGCTCTCGGGACACTCGGGGCGGCCGCGGTCGTCGCCGTCACCGCCTGGAGCGTCCGCTGGGAGGGCGAGGTCCGGCGCGCGGTGACCCTGCCCCCGCAGGTGGTCTGGTGGCAGTGGGCGCTGGTCCCGGTCGTCGCCGCCCTGGTCGCGACGGTGCTGCTCCTGATCGGGCGCACGGTACGGCTCGGTACCCGCCTCGTCGTCCGCCCCCTCGGCGTGCGCGTCCCGCGCCCGGTCGCCTACGCCACCGGGGTCGCCCTCGCCGCGTTCGTGATCGTCGGCATCCTCCAGGGCTTCCTGCTGCGCGGCGCGCTGGACGCGGTGGAGAGCGCCGCGTCCCTCGCCGACCAGGGCACCGCCGAGGGTGTCCACCAGCCCCGCCTGCCCACCCTCTCCGGCAGCCCCCGGTCCGCCGCCCCCTGGGACACCCTCGGAGCCAGGGGCCGCGACTTCGTCGGCACGGCCACCACCCGCGCCGACATCACCGCCTTCACCGGCCGTCCGGCCAAGGACCCGGTACGCGTCTACGTCGGTCTGCGCACCGCCGACACCCCCGGCGAACGCGCCGCCCTCGCCGTCCGCGAACTCGAACGCACCGGCGGCTTCTCCCGCAAGATCCTCGCCGTGATGGGCACCACCGGCACCGGCTGGATCAACGATCAGGGCAGCAAACCACTGGAGTACCTGTGGGACGGCGACACCGCCGAGGTCGCCGTGCAGTACTCCTACCTGCCCAGCTGGGTCTCCGCGCTCACCGAGGACGAGGCCGCCGCCACCGGGCGCGCCCTCTTCGACGCCGTCCACGAGAAGTGGCGGACCCTCCCGGCGGGCTCCCGCCCCCGGCTCGTCGTATACGGCGAGAGCCTCGGCTCCTTCTCCATGGAGTCCGCCCTCGGCGGCTCCCCGGCCACGCTCATCTCGCAGACCGGCGGCGCTCTGTTCGTCGGGCCGACCTACGACAACCCCCTGTGGAAGAAGGTCACCGCGGACCGGCAGCCGGGCAGCCCCGAGTGGCGGCCGGTGGTCGGCGACGGGGCGCACGTGCGCTTCGCGCAGGTACCGGCGGACTACGCCGTCCCGCCCGCGCCCTGGGGCGACCCACGCGCGGTCTATCTCCAGAACGGCTCCGACCCCGTCGTCTGGTGGTCACCCGCCCTCGCCTTCCACCGGCCGGACTGGCTGGACCCGCCGCGCGCCCGGGACGTCTCACCGGCGATGCGCTGGTACCCGCTGCTGACGTTCTGGCAGGTGGCCTGCGATCTGGCCGGCGCCGACAGCGTCCCGGACGGATACGGACACCGGTACGGCACCCTGCCGACGAGCGCGTGGGCGGAGGTCACCCGGCCACCGGGCTGGACGGCGGCCGACACGGCGAGGCTGGCCGGGCTGCTGGAGTCGGTACGGGAACCGGGGCTGCTGGACTGACTGGGACTGACCGGACTGGGACCGACGAGACGAGCGCGGCGACCGCGACCGGCAGTACGGCATTCGTCCCCGCCGCAAAGGCGGGCCGCCCGCACTACTCCCGTGCTGCCGCACCATGGCTTCGAGCTATTCCAAAGCCGAGCCGCCCCGGCGGACGGGGGCCACCGGAGAAGCCGCGCACGCTCTCCGGCACCAAGCTGCACCGGGTGGTCGAGGGAGGGCGGGGGCGCCTCGAACACGAGCAAGGGGGCACGCCGGTGGCGGTGTGGAGTGGCTCGTTCTGGCTCGTCGTGGCTCGAAGAAGATCCAGGCCATGCGGTCCGGGGTGGCCCACACGCGCCTACCGCTCGGCCACCACGCGCTTCGACTGGCAGCGCGACGACGTGCTGATCGTGGACAACATGCTGGCCGCGCACGGCCGGGAGCCGTTCACCGGACCCCGCAAGATCGCGGTGGCGACGGCCGAGCTGTCCGGCACGACGGCCGGCGTGCCGGGCTGACGTCGCGCTCGGCGAGAAGCGGCGTCACCACTCGCCCGACGAGGACCACCAGGCGGTTCCTCCGGCCGGCCGGGAACGCGGGGCACACCCCCGCGGCTCCACGGACACCGGAGGAGCCGCCTTCCGGCGTCCGCGCGACCGTTCGCATCCCCGGGACCGCGCGGCACGACGAGGACGGCCGGGACGCCCTCTCGGAGTCGTCCCGGCCGTCGGTGCTCCGCGGCGCGGGCCACGGGGGATGGACGCCGCGCGTGCCGCGGAGGTTCGGCGCCGGGGCGGGGGAACGTACCGTCCGGCGCCGGGGCGGCAGGTCACTCCCGGACGCCCGCCAGCTCCACCGCCCGGCGGCGCAGGGCCACCGGGGGCGATGGACGAGACCACGGCCAGCACCGCGCAGGCGGCCACGGTCGCGCCGATGGCCGTCCAGGGAAGCTCGATCGTGGTCCACACCGACAACAGGCCCAGGGCGCTCCACATGCCCGCCAGATTGAGCGCGGCGACGAGCAGACCGAGCACCGCGCCGACGGCCACGACCATCAGCGCCTCGGCGCCCACCAGCCGCAGCACCTGCCACCGGGTGGCCCCGGCCAGCCGCAGCACCGCCAGGTCGCGCACCCGGTCCGACGTCGCCATGACCATGGTGTTGACCAGCGAGATACCGGTGTAGAGCAGGGCGATGCCGAGGACGAGCAGGAAACCCATCCGGGTCGTCCGGTTCGTCTCGGGGTAACTGGCCCGCACCCACTGGTCCCTGGTCAGGACCTCACCGCCCGAGGCGCGCACCGCGGAACGCAGACCTGCGGCCACGGCGCTCGCGTCGGCGTCGTCGCCGAGGGCCACGTCGACCCGGTCCACGGAGGCGCCCGGCGCGTTGCGCGGGGTGACGTAGACGCCGTTGTTGCCGGTCCCGGCGGTCATCACCGCGGCGATCCGCAGGGTCTTCTGCGTACCGTCACCGAGCCACACCCGCACCCGCTGCCCGACGGTGTGCCGCTGCCACTCCTCGTTGACGATGATCGAGCCGTCGTCAAGGTCGCCGGCCCGGCCGGAAGCGATCGGCAGACGGGTGGTGGCGAGAAGCGGACGGGGGTCCGCCGCGCGGGCCTCGTCCCTGCTGAGCGCGACACCGTCCGCCATGACGTAGACGGCGCTCGTCGAGCTGGGGGACACCTCGGCGCCGGGCACCTCGCGCAGCCGCCGCAGGGTCGCCGTGTCGAAGGCACCGCCCCCCGGGGCGACGACGAAGGCGGCGGTCGTCTGCTCGCGGGTCTCGGTGGCCTTGGCCTCGTTCAGTGTCGCGGTGGCACCGAGCAGCGAACCCGCCAGCGCCACCGTGACCAGGACCGGCGCCGCGATCGCGGCGGTGCGCCGCACCCCGGCGGCGGCGTTCTCCCGCACCAGCATGCCGCCGGCGCCGGGCAGTTGGGCCGGAAGCCAGGCGAGCAACCGGGTCAGCGGGCGCACCACCACCGGCGCGAGCAGCGCCACCGCGGTGATCAGCAGCATCGGCCTGCTCACGTAGGTCTTGCGGTGGAGCAGGTCACCGGGATCGCTGAACAGCGCCAGGGCCAGCGTCACGACGGCGGTGAGCATCAGCCCCGCGCCGAACAGCCAGCGGCCCCACGTCATCGTCCGGGTGTCCACGGACGCCTCGCGCAGTGCCTGCGCCGGCCCGGTGCGGCCCGCCCGCCAGGAGGCGGCCACCACGCCGCACAGGGCGACCACCAGCCCCACCGAGAAAGCCATGTAGTACGGCCAGGTGGCGCCACCGATGGTGAACCAGCTCGGAGCGAGCCCGCCGTCGACCACCCACGACGCCAGCCGGGGCACGCCCCACGCGCCGAGCACGCAGCCGGCGGCCGAGGCGAGCACACCGACCAGGAAGGCCTCGGCGAACACCATCCTGCGGATCTGCCCCGGCGTCGCCCCGGCCGTGCGCAACAGCCCGAACTCCCGGCGCCGCTGCGCCACCGAGAACGCGAAGGTGGACGCCACCACGAACACCGACACGAAGGTGGTGACGCCGCCCGCGGTGCCGAACATGGCGTTCATCGCGACGAGGGCCTCCTTGTCCCGGTCAGGATCCGCGTCGGCGTAGCGGCGTCCGTCACCGGTGAGAACCCGCACGCCGTCGGCTCCGCGCACCGCGGCGCGTACGGCCGCCGCGTCCGCGTCCACCACCAGCTGGGTGCTCTTCGGCGCCAGCCGGGCGGCGCGTGCGTCGGTGTAGAAGACGGCGTGTTCGAAGCCTCTCGGGGCGACGGTGCCGACCACCCGGACGGTGCCGCGACCGGTCCGTACCTGCTCGCCCGTGGTCGCCCAGTCGCCGCTGACGACGACCTCGTCGGCCGAGCGGGGAGCCCGGCCCGTGTCGATGCGGTACGAGGCGAAGGCGGCGACGGACCAGGGGTGACCGACCAGGTCGGCCGGCCCGCCCAGGGCCCGTACGGCGAACGACCGGTCCTGGACGACGGTCCCGATCCCCCGCAGCCTAGCGACGGCCTCGGGCGGTACGGCACGCGGCTCGGCGAGTTTCTGAACCCGCACGCCGATCGAGGTGGACACCCGCAGGCTGTCCGCTCCCTTCACCACGACCGGTGCGGCGGCGAACCGTTCGGGCCTGCGGTCGGGCGCGTCCAGCGACGAGGCGAGGGCCAGGCCCATGACGGCGATCAGCGCGACACCGAGCGAGAGCGCGACGAAGCTGCCGACGAAGGAGATCCAGCGGCTGCGCAGGGTGTGCAGGGCGACACTCAGCACGGGGACGCCTCGAGCTTGGTCATGCGGGTGGCGATGTCGTCGGCGCTCGCCCCGACCATCTCGCCGTTGACGCGTCCGTCGACGAGGAAGACGACGCGGTCGGCGTACGACGCGGCCACCGGGTCGTGCGTGACCATGATGACCGTCTGGCCCTCGGAGTCGGCCATGTCGCGCAGCAGCTTCAGCACCTCGCGGCCCGTCTGCGAGTCGAGGGCGCCGGTCGGCTCGTCCCCGAAGAGCACCTCGGGGCGGGTGATCAGGGCGCGGGCGAGGGCGACCCGCTGCTGCTGGCCGCCGGACAGCTCCGTCGGCCGGTGGCCGGCCCGGTCGGCCAGGCCGACCTGTTCGAGGACCTCGCGCAGCCGGGCCCTGGACGGGCGGCGGCCGGCGAGACGCAGCGGCAGCCCCACGTTCTGCTCGGCGGTCAGGGAGGGCATCAGGTTGAACGCCTGGAAGACGAAGCCGATGCGTTCGCGCCGCAGGAGGGTCAGCTTGGTCTCGCTCAGCTTCGTCAGTTCGGTCCCGCCCACCGAGACCGAGCCCGACGTGGGACGGTCCAGCCCGGCGGCACACTGCAGCAGGGTCGACTTGCCCGAGCCCGAGGGGCCCATGACGGCGGTGAACGTTCCCGCGGGAAAGGAGAGCGAGACCTGGTCGAGCGCTGTCACCACGCTGTCACCCGCCCCGTAACGCCTGCTGACGGAGCGCAACTGGATCGCGTCCTTGTTCATCTGTCCCTACTCGTTCGGTGTCGGTACTCCGGCGCGTCCGGCGCGACGGAGAGGTGTTCGTTGCGGTCGTGCCGGACCGGACGCCGGGCGGCCGGTCCGGTGCGGCGGGTGGCAGATGGCTGCGGCGGCAGCAAGCCGCGCGGCCGGCCGGGGCCCCGGCCACCGGGGAGTCACCCGGGGCCGGCGGCCCCCAGCAGGTACCCCATCAGGACGAAGGCCGGTGCCCACACGACGCTGCTGACCACGGACCACAGGAGGTAGGCCCGGACGGGCATGCGGGTCGCCCCGCACAGGGTCGGCACGAGCGTGCGCAGCACCGCCGTGAAGCGGGCGACGAACACCGCGCAGCCGCCGTGCCGTTCGATCAGCCCGAGGGCCCGCTCGGGGTACCGGCGCCGGCGGTCGCGGCCACGCGGGGGAGCCAGCGCCCGCGTCCGCCAGTGGCGTCCGACCGCGTATCCCGCGACATTGCCGAGGACCGCGCCGGCCACCGCGGTGCACAGCGCCGCCTCGACGGAGACGTGGCCCCCGCTGGCGAGCGCGCCGCCCAGCACCACCGCCGTCTGCCCCGGCAGCAGCGCGCCCACCATGGGCAGCGCCGCCTCCAGCGCGGGCAGCAGCAGCACCGCGGCGAGGATGCCGGAGCTCCCGTGCGCCGCCATGTGCTCCGTGAGCCATCCCGCCATCGGGGCGCCGCCTCTCTCGTCCGCTCGATGACTCCACGAAACCGTGTGGGGGCACCGTCGCGCACTGCGGCAGGAACGACACCTGGGGTAGGGCCAGGCATACCCGCCGTACTCGCCTCAACTCACCCTGGTCAGCCGCACGTCCGCCCGGCACCGTTGCGGACCTGCCGCGACGAGTCGCGTCAGCTCGTTGAAGCGGTACAGGGGCGCGCCCTCCCCGTCGATGCCCGCCAGCTCCAGCACGGACTTCTCGACCAGCCGCTCCAGGAGCTCCTCGGCCGACTCCTCGGGCATGCCGAACTCCAGGGCGGCGACCGCGCCGAACGTCCCGTGCGCCGCGGCTGCCAGGGCGCAGGCCAACTCCCTTTCGCCGACGGGAAGATGGTCCAGGGCGGAGCCGAGTGCCCGGGGTACGTCCAGGTCGCCGACGCGCAACTCCGCTACGCGCTCCGCCGGATCGGACAGACGCCGGGCAAGGCGGGCCACCGGCCAGTGCGGACGGGCGGCCAGCCGGGTCGCCGCGGCC
Source organism: Streptomyces sp. NPDC059224 (assembly GCF_042754285.1). Classification (NCBI taxonomy): domain Bacteria; kingdom Bacillati; phylum Actinomycetota; class Actinomycetes; order Kitasatosporales; family Streptomycetaceae; genus Streptomyces; species Streptomyces sp. NPDC059224. The sequence goes on along the minus strand of NZ_JBHZAN010000015.1, from coordinate 210,480 downwards.
CGCAGGACGAGCGGCAGTCCGGCGCACGCCTCGGCGACGACACCGGCGGCGCCGGGTTCGGCCAGGATGCGGGGCTCGCCCGCGACGGCGGCGAGCAGGGAGAGCGACTGCGGGGTCTGCATCGGGCCGAGCGCGATGGTACGGAAGCCGGGCATCGTGAAGAGCCTGCTGCGGCTGGTCACGACCACGGCGGCGTCGTTGGTGGCCGGAAGCGGTGCGTCGAGGTGGAGTTCGTTCGGCGCCTCGTCCAGCAGGATCGGCATCCGCCGCCCGACCGTACGGGTGCGGTAGCGGCTGATCAGGCCGTCCAGCTGCTCGGGACCCTCGCCGGACGCCGACGCGTCGTCACAGGGCTCTCCGAGCGCGCGCAGCAACTGCCGTAGGGCGGTGGCACGGTCCTTGACCGTACCGTCCTCGTCGCGGAGCCGGACGTGCAGCAGACCGTCGGGGAACTCGCCGGCCACGGCGTGCGCGGCCTGCACGGCGAGCGCGGTCTTGCCGATCCCCGCCATACCGGTGATCAGTATGCGGCGCGCCCGGGGGGCGGCCTCGGAGGGCCCCGGGGCGGGTGTCAGGAGTGCGTGCAGCTCGGCCAGTTCACCCTGCCTGCCGGTGAAGTCGGCGAGCGCGGGCGGCACCATGACCGGCGGCGCGGCGTGCGGCGGCGCGGACACCGTCACCGGCGCGGACTGCGGCAGCAGGCTCGGATTCCCCGTGAGGACCGCCTGATGGGTGGCGGTCAGATCGTGACCGGGGTCCACCCCGAGTTCCTCGGCGAGCACCCGGCGGCCCTCCTGGAACACCTGGAGCGCGTCGGCCTGCCGGCCGCACCGGTACAGGGCCGTCATCAGCTGTGCGCGCAGCCGCTCCCGCACCGGGAACTGGGCGACCAGACCGCTGAGTTCGGGAACGAGCCGTTCGTGCCTGGCCAGTTCGAGATCGGCGTCGATGCGGTGCTCCAGAGCGCTGGTCCGTGCCTCTTCCAGCCGCGGCAGCTCCGCGTCGGTGAGAAACGGCGTCACATTGGCGAGCGCCGGGCCGTGCCACAGGTCCAGCGCGCGCCGCAGGGCACCGGACGCCTCGTCGAACCGCCGCTCCTCCAGCGCCGTGCGGCCCAGCTGCCCAGGCGCTCGAACTCCAGCACGTCGACCTCCGCGTCGGCGGCGATCAACTGGTAGCCGGGCTGCCCGCGAACCAGGTCGACGCAGGGGCCGAGGTGCTTTCTGAGCCGTGACACATACGTGTAGATCTGGGCGTTCATGGTGGTGGGCGGATGCCGTTCCCACAGCAGTCCGCTCAGCCGCTCGTCGCTCACCACCCGGCTCCGGGCCAGGAGCAACACGGCCGGTACCGTGTGCACCTTGGACCCCGAGAGCGGAATGCGGCGCGCGCCCTCTCGTGCCTCCACCGGTCCGAGAAGCCGGAATTCCATGAGTCATCCCCCACCTCGATACGACCCGGGCCGCGCAGCGCGTCCTGGTCGGCTCGGAACGCCGAAGCGTCGTTTCCGGCCCCGTGCTTGTGCCAGGAACTGGCGGAATTTCGCCTTCTTGCTGGCAGCAGGCTGCGCTGGCAAGAGCCTGCGACGAGCGTGTCGTGCTCCGCGCCCCCACCCCCGGCGGTAGTGCTGGCCCTACCTCAGGAGTCCCGCTGAACCGATGGCAGCCGAGGTGCACGCCTTCTACGGTGACGCTCATGCACCCTCGCAATGTGTGGCAGGCCATGTCGCGGCCGGGCTTCCTGCTGTCGTCGTGGCCGTGGCGTTCGGCCGGCTTCCTGCTCACCGGGGTGCCGGCGGGCGTCGTCACCCTGGCGGGACTGCTGGTGGCGATCACGGTGAGCGGCGCCCTGGCGATCGTGCTGGTGGGGCTTCCGCTCCTCGTCGTCGTGGCCCTCGCCGGGATCCCGGTGGCCCGGGCGGAGCGGTACCGGCTACGCCTGATCGACCGGGATCCGGCTCCCGACCGGCACCACGGGCCCGCCGCCGCGGGCCCGTGGTCCTGGCTGACCGTGCGTCTGAGGGAGCAGGCCACCTGGCGGGAGCTCGGTTACGCCCTGATCTTCGCCGGTCTGCTGTGGCCGGTCGACGCCCTCGCGATCACGGTCGGCCTGCTCTTCCCGCTGGCCATGGTCGCGACCCCGCTGCTGATGGCCACGGTCGGCGGTGGCGAGGAGACCAAGGTGCTCAAGGCGTGGACCGTCACGACCTGGCCGACGGCCTTCGGCATCGCCGTGCTCGGACTGCTCGCTCTGCTCCTGGGCGCCTACGCCCTGGGGGTCGCCGCCGGTGCCCGTGCGGAACTGACGCGGCTGCTGATCGCGCCGCGCGGGGGCGACCTGGGGGCCAGGGTCATGGAACTGACGCGGTCGCGCGTCCGTCTGGTGGACGCCTTCGAGACGGAACGGCGGCGCATCGAACGCGATCTGCACGACGGGGCTCAACAGCGGCTGGTGGCACTGACGATGACCCTCGGCCTGGCCCGCCTGGACGTCCCGCCGGGACCGCTCGCCGACCAGCTCGCCAAGGCCCATGAGGAGGCGGGCAAGGCCCTCGCGGAGCTGCGTGAACTCATCCACGGCATCCACCCGAAGGTGCTCACGGACTACGGTCTCCAAGCGGCGGTCGCCGACGCCGCCGACCGTTCCGCGGTCCCCGTGGACGTCGACCTGGAACTGCACGGACGACTTCCCCCGGCGGTGGAGTCCGCCGCGTACTTCGTGGTCTGCGAAGCCCTCGCCAACATCGCCAAGCACAGCGGGGCGAGCCGGGCCGAGGTGACGGGGGGCCACCGCGACGGGCGGCTGCTCCTGCAGGTGCGCGACGACGGCAGGGGCGGGGCGCGGGCCGGGTCCGGCAGCGGGCTGCCCGGGCTCGCGGACCGGGTGTCGGTGCTGGATGGCAGACTTTCCCTGTCCAGTCCGGCCGGCGGACCGACCCAGTTGCGTGTGGAGTTTCCTTGCGAACGGACCGATCGCTCAGCGTAGTTCTGGCCGAGGACAGCGTGCTGCTGCGGGAGGGGCTGATCGGTCTGCTCGGCCGCTGCGGCCACGAGGTGGTCGCGGCCGTGGGGGACGTCGAGGCGCTGATCACCGCGGTCGAGGAGCACGGTCCCGACATCGTGGTGACGGACGTGCGGATGCCGCCGGGCTTCCAGGACGAGGGGCTGCACGCAGCGGTGCGGCTGCGGGAGAAGCGGCCCACGCTGCCGGTCCTGGTGCTCAGCCAGTACGTGCAGCGGACGTACGCCTCCGAACTGCTCGACTCCGGTGACGGAACCGGCGTCGGCTACCTGCTCAAGGACCGGGTGGGTCAGGTCGAGGAGTTCATCGACGCCCTGTGGGAGGTCGCGGAAGGCGGCACCGTCGTCGACCCCGAGGTCGTACGTCAACTGCTGCGCCGCCGCCGCGATCCGCTGGAGCGGCTCACCCCCCGCGAGCGTGAGGTGCTGGCACTGATCGCCGAGGGCAAGTCGAACGGGGCGATCGCCCGCGAACTGGTCGTCTCCGAGGCGGCCGTCGGCAAGCACATCAGCAGCATCCTGACCAAGCTGGATCTGCCTCCCGCGGAGGAGACACATCGCAGGGTGCTGGCGGTCCTCGCCTACCTGAGGGCGTGACGCCCAGGGAGCGATACCTGGACAGACGTGGCGTCCACCATGCGCGTTCCCGGATGTCCGAGAGGTGCCTTCCGTCACTCAAACCGCTGAAACACTGCGGATATTCACTCGTCTCGAGCGCCCGTGTTCGGACGGAGCCCGGCAACAGCTCGGTTAATAACTGCTCGCCGGTTGGTTACCGGAGAGTGAGCGGTCCATGATGGCCCCATGACGTTGGCCTCGCGCGCTCTTGCGCAACTGGCGACCTGGCCCGACCTGACCCAGGCGGTACCGAGCTGTGGTCTGGGTCAGGCCGTGAGGTCGTCGCAGGGCGAGATCGCGCACTTCCACTCGGAGCGCGACGTGGACCTGCGTCTGACCACCCACGCCATCCGGCACTTCGCGAAGGACCTCAAGAGCACGGGGGCGATCCGCATCGTCCCGGGCTCGCAGTGGGTGACCATACGACTCGACGCCGCGAGCGACGTGGATCTGCTGCTGACCCTGGTGAGCGTCGCCCTCCAGGCCCGCCAGAGCTGGCCGGACCCGGCCGACCGGCCCGTGTTCGGCTGCAACGACCAGCGGGGGGCCGGCTTCGTCAGTGCGGACACCAGCGGCGTCTGACCCCGGACGGACACCGGCGGTGCCGGCCGGGTCACACCGTCAGGACCCGGATCCCCGCCTCCTCGAACCGGCGCACCGTCTCCGGCGCCGCCGTCGTGTCCGTGACCAGCGTGTCCACCAGCTCCGCCGCGCAGATCCGGGCGAACGCCCGCCCGCCCAGCTTGCTGGAGTCGGCGGCGACGACCACCCGGGCGGCACGCTCGCACAGCAACCGGTTGATCGCGGCCTCCGCCTCGTCGTGGGCCGCTGCGCCGTGCAGCACGTCGAAGGCGACCACCCCGAGCACCGCCACGTCGAGGGTGATCTGACCCAGCACACCGTCCGCGAGCGGCCCGATGAGCTCGTACGACTGCGGACGCGCCACCCCGCCCGTCACCACGATCTTGAACTGGGGCCGCACGGCCAGCTCGTTGGCGATGTTGAGCGCGTTGGTGACGACCGTGAGCGCCGGTGTGCCGGTGGTGAGGTCCCCGCGCACGGCCAGGGCGCGGGCCACCTCCGTGGTGGTGGTACCGCCGGTCAGTCCCACCGCCTCGCCCGGCGCGACCAGTTCGGCCACCGCCGTGGCGATCCGCTGCTTGTCCGAGGCCCGTCGGGCGGTCTTGTAGCGCAACGGCAGCTCGTAGGAGACCCCGTGCACCACCGCCCCGCCCCGGGTGCGCACCAGCATCTGCTGCTCGGCGAGCTGGTCGAGGTCCCGGCGGATCGTCGCCGCCGACACCGCCAGCTCCGCCGCCGCCTCCTCGACCTCCAGGCGGCCGCGCTCGACCAGCAGCTCGAGCAGCGCCTTCCAGCGGGCGTCGCGCGACATCCGCCGCCTCCGTTCCTCGATCTCCCGGCGACCTTAACCCACCCCGTCCACCCCCAGATGCTCGCTCACGCTCGCAAGCCGCACCCATCGTGCAGGAACAGTCACATCCGGGGAGGGTGGGCAACCAACCCGGTTGCCCACCCTGACCCGCCCCGCCACCACCACCGAAGTCCTGCGACGGCCGGCCCAGTTGAAGGGGCACCTGCGCACGCCCGCGATCACCGCCGCCCCCGGCAGCCTCGACCCGCTCGCCGCACCCGTCCGCGCCCGGCGTCTCGGGATCGCAGCCGCCCGGAGCCTCGACCCCGGCCGGCCGTGCCACCTCGCCCGCTCGGTGAACCCCGCCCGCTCGGTGAGGCGTGACCGGGCCGTCGGCGGGGCCGGTTCGCCCGTGGTCCTCCAAGCCGGCGAGAACGCCGTCAAGTTCCGCCACGGACAACTCCTCCCGCTCGCCCGCGCGGCCGCCACGGCCGTCGGACCGGCCTGCGTGCCCGTCGCGGTCCGGCCGCGTGCACGCCATGACCGACCCGCACCGCGGCCCTCGGCGTCGGCGGGGAGGCCGTGGTCCACGAGATCACGAGGATCACCGGTGCCTGGGGACTATCCCCGCTTGACCGCCTTCAGCACCACGAACTTCGGGTCGCTGGCGACCAGTTGGCTGTTGCCGAACAGCTTGCGCAGCTTCAGGTGGTAGCCCAGGTGGCGGTTGCCGACCACCCACAGCTCGCCGCCCGGCCGCAGTGCCCGCATCGCCCCGGTGAACATCCGCCACGCCGTCGCGTCGGTGGTCGCCTGGTGGGAGTGGAACGGCGGGTTGTTCAGCACCGTGTCCACGCTTTCGGCAGCGACCCCGGCCAGCCCGTCCCCGACCCGGAACTCGGCATGCCCGGGTACCCCGTTCGCCTTGTAGGTGGCCTCCGCCGAGGCCACCGCCTGGAACGACTCGTCGACGAACAGCACCTCGGCCGTCGGATCGGCCAGCGCCACCGCCGTACCGATCACCCCGTTGCCGCATCCCAGGTCCACCACCCGGCGCCCGCCCGTGGGCAGATGACGGAGGAAGAACCGGGTGCCGATGTCGAGCCGGTCGGCGCAGAAGACCCCCGCGTGATTGACGACCGTACGCCCGGCGGCCGCACCGATCCCGTCCGGGAGCTCGTAGCTCAGCGGCCACGGGTTGACCGGCCGCCGGAGCGAGGGGTCCGGGGAGCAGTGGATCAGCCGGGCCTTCTGCTGGGCCAGCGAGGTCCGGGTCGGGCCGAGGATCCGCTCGAACAGCCGCAGCGTCGACGTGTGGATCTCCTTCACCATGCCGGTGCCGATCACCACCGTGTCCGCGTGCACGGCGGGCGCCAGCCTGAGCAGCTGGTCCTCCAGCAGCGCCAGGCTCTTCGGCACCCGCACCAGCAGCACGTCCACCCGCTCCGGCGGCGGGTCCTGGGTGGTGAGCAGCTGTACCGCCCCCGGCTCGACGCCCGCACGCGCCAGGTTGGCCCGGGTCGCCTCCTGGCCCAGGTACGAGTCGGTGATCTGCGTCGGCCGGTGCCCGGCCAGCGCCGTGACCAGGGCGCCCCAGCGGTCGCCGAGGACCACGACCGTCCCGGACAGTCCGGTCCGTTCCTCGGCCAGATACCTCAGCAGGTACGCGTCGGAGGCGTCCCAGGCGCGCAGCCGGTCGCTCGGCTCCTCGGGGAAGCGGGCCAGCTCGTACTCGCCCCACGCAGTCGTCATACGGTCGCTCATCGTGCGTCCAGGCTAGCGGAGCCGCAGCTCAGACCCGGTCGGGCAGGATGGGGGCATGGAGGACGAACTGTTTCCGAGGGCGTGCGCCCAGGTCGCGCCGGGCGCCGTGCACGTCCCCGGCTGGCTGAGCGCGCGCGGCCAGAGTGAGCTGCTGGACGCATGCCGGACGTGGGCCCGGCCACCCGCCGGACTGCGCACCGTCCGCACGCCCCAGGGCGGCACCATGACCGCCCGCCAGGTCTGCCTGGGCTGGCACTGGTACCCGTACGCCTACGCCCGCACCGTCGTCGACGGCGACCACAGCCCCGTCAAGCCGTTCCCGGCCTGGCTCGACGAACTGGGCCGCCGCGCGGTGACCGACGCGCTGGGCCCGCGGGCGGCGGACGGATTGTCGTACGACATCGCACTGATCAACTTCTACGACGCCGACGCCAGGATGGGCATGCACCGGGACGCCGAGGAGAGGTCCGACGCACCGGTGGTGTCACTGAGCCTCGGCGACACCTGCGTGTTCCGCTTCGGGAACACCGAGACCAGGACGAAGCCGTACACGGACGTGGAACTGCGCTCGGGCGACCTGTTCGTGTTCGGGGGCGAGAGCAGGCTGGCGTATCACGGGGTACCGCGGGTCCACCCGGGGACCGGACCGGCGGAGCTGGGCCTGACCGGCCGTCTGAACATCACACTGAGAGTCGGCGGATGGTGACGTGCCCGGGCCGGAGCGCTCCGCCGGGGGCGCGCGGCTGAACCGATGTGCGGCCGCGCCGCGTGGGCCCGACCAGCCCCGACGCCGCCGTACCTTCGATACGGCCGCTCCTGCGGATCATGGCAGACTCCCTCTCATGAGCGGCAAGGCGGCCCCCGGCCCGACGGGGAACGGAACCTCGAAGCCCCGGCTGGACCGAGGGCGCGGCGCACTCGGTCCCGCACTGGAACTCGTGCACACCGGCCGCGCCCCCACCCGCGCCGTGCTCACCGCCGAACTCGGTGTCACCCGGGCCACGGCCGGCGCCGTCGCCGCCGAACTGGAGGCGCTCGGCCTGATCAGGGTCGACGCCCACCCGGGGGCCGCGGCCGGCTCGCAGGGCCGCCCCTCGCACCGCCTGGAGGTCGCCGAACGCGGCCCCGTCGCGCTCGCGGCGCAGGTCCACGCCGACGGATTCCGTGCCGCGCTGGTCGGCCTGGGCGGCCGGATCCTGGCCACCGCACCCGGCTGCGAGACCGTCGACGCCGACCCGGCGAAGGTGCTCGGCTCGGTGGTGGAGGCCGGCGCCGGCCTGCTCCGCACCACCGGCCTGCACTGCGTCGGCGCCGGTCTCGCCGTGCCCTCCGCCGTCGCCGAACCGGAGGGCCTCGCCCTCAACCCCCTGCACCTGGCCTGGCCGGTGGGCGCGCCGGTACGCCGGATCTTCGCCCAGTGCGTGCGCGATGCCGGGATCACCGGCCCGGCCTTCGCGGGCAACGACGTGAACCTGGCCGCACTCGCCGAGCACCGGCACGGCGCGGGCCGGGGCGCCCGTGATCTGCTGTGCGTGGCCACCGGGCACCGGGGTGTGGGCGGCGCACTGGTCCTCGACGGGCGCCTGCACACCGGGAGTTCGGGGCTGGCCCTGGAGGTCGGCCACCTCACCGTCAATCCCGAGGGCCGCCCCTGCCACTGCGGCGGCCGGGGCTGTCTGGACGTGGAGGCGGATCCGCTGGCGTTGCTCATCGAGGCGGGCCGGGAACCCGGCCCCGAGGTGTCGCTGCTCCGGCAGGCCGAGGACCTGGTCCGCGACCACTACGCCGACCCGACCGTGCGCAGGGCCGCCGAGGCCCTGATCGACCGCCTCGGCCTGGGCCTGGCCGGTCTGGTCAACATCCTCAACCCCGACCGCATCATCCTCGGCGGCCTGCACCGCACCCTGCTGGACGCCGACCCCGAGCGGCTGCGTGCCGTCGTCGCCGACCGCAGCCTGTGGGGCCAGAGCGGTGGCGTACCGATCCTGCCGTGCACGCTGAGCCACAACAGCCTCGTGGGAGCGGCCGAGTTGGCATGGCAGCCGGTGCTGGACGACCCACTGGGGGCGCTGCGGTGACCGTCCGCCCCTGAGGCCCGCGCGCCGTCGGGCCCCCGTGGCTCTCGGCCGAGGTCCAGGCGACCGACGCCAGTCGACGGCGAACGCCCGGGCCGGGTTGTCGACGAGGATGCGGCGAACCCCCTCCGCGTCCAGTTCCGCCTCCAGCCGCGGCCGGGTCCGCCGCAGCAGGTACGGCATCCCGGGCCCGCCGTCCACCGACCGGGCCCCCGCCACCACCGTGTCCCCGCCGAGCAGCAGCCGGTCCCCGAAGCCCGCCTCGGCCAGGGCCCGGACGGCCGCCGGCATCCGCCGGTCGGTGGTGTGGTTGGTCCGGGACGGCCCGTCGAAGGCCAGCCGGGAGCCGGAGGAGGCGGCCTGCCGTTGGACGACCAGATCGGGGGAGCGGTGTTGAGATGACCGAGGATCACCCGGTCGCCGGGCACGCCCAACTGCCCGTACAGCAGGTCCAGTACGTCGAGTGCGCCGGTGCCCAGCCCCAGGTGCACGCCGATGGGCGTGCCCGTCGTGTGGTGGGCTTCCGCGGCGGCCGTCATCGTCCAGCGGGCGTGCGCGTCGAGCGCGTGGAAACCGCCGGCCACCTTGATCAGACCGGCGCGCACCCCGGACGTCCCGATGCCCTCGGTCGGCTCGGGGACGAAGACGTCGGCGAGCCGACCGCCCAGCCCGCCGAGCAACTCCGGTGTGCAGTGGGCCGCTTGAAGCAGTCCTGTCGCGCAGACCAGATGCACGCCGGTGGCCCGGGACAGCAGGGGCAGGTCGGCCGCCCGCCGCCCCATCCCGTACGGCGTCCACCGCACGACGCCCGTCCCGCCCGAGGTGGTCGTGCGCGTCGCACACGCCGAGGTCCTCGGGCCGCAGGTCGCCGAGGACGGTCCGGACGGTGCTCACCACTGCCGTCCGCGCGGCAGCCGGTCCCGGCCGGGCGCGGACATGTGCAGCACCTGGAACACGTCCCCCTCGGCCTTCGGGACCTCGTGCGCCCAGAGCGAGAAGTGGACCAGCTCCCAGCGGGCGGTGTCCACGGCCGCCGCCGCCAGCACCGCCCCGTCCTCGGCCGCGACCCGCCCGGTCTCCCGCACCGCGTCCGCCATCAGCCCGGACAGCTCGGTCCCCTCCGGCACCGGCTCCCGTCGCCGGACCGCGAGGGCGGCACGGGCATCGGCCGCACCGCCCTCCTCGTACGCCAGTCCCGACCACTGCCGTGCCTCGGGCCGCCCGAAGTCGTTCACGAGCCCCTGGAAGGCGCCTGCCCACAGGAAGCGGTTCATGCCCGCCACGGTGTTCCAGAGGTAGAACGGCGCGTACTGGTTGACCGGTGAGCCGTGCACACCGCGCTCGCGCGCCAGGTACGTCTTGAAGACGAGGCCGTCCCAGTCGTCGAGCAGATGCCCGACGCGGGCCACCCGGTCACGGACGATGCCCATGTCGTAGTCGGCCGGCAGCGTCAGCTCGTACTGCAGGGCGTGCATGAACGAACCTCTCTCTCGGGCGTTCGGGCGAGGGGGTGTTCGGCGGCGCACTTGCGCGCACGTACGTCAGCTCCTGAGCAGTGACAGCAGTCCGCGTACGCCGGCGTCGAACGCGGCGGGCGAGCCGGAGGCACGGGCGAGGACGTAACCCCCCTGCACGGTCGCCAGGACCGTCGCGGCGATCTCCGCAGCGTCCACCCGCGGCCCGAACTGCCCCTGCTCCTTGCCCTCCTCGACGATCCCGGCGATCAGCCTCCGGATCCGGTCGAGGGTCTCGTCGAGGGGTGCCCGCAGTTCGTCGCTCGCGATGACGTCCGGGTCCATGGTCAGCCGTCCGACGGGGCAGCCGCGCAGTACGTCGCGCTCGCGCCGCAGGTACGCCTCGATCCGTTCGTACGGTGAGCCCGGCCCGGCGAGGACACCCTCCGCGGCGGCCAGCAACTCCTCGGCGGTGCGCCGGATGGCGGCCAGGGCCAGGTCCGGCTTGCCCTTGAAGTGGTGGTACATGCTGCCCTGGCCGGCCTCGGCGCGTTCCAGGATCGCCTTCGGGCTGGTGCCGACGTAGCCGCGCTCCCAGAGCAGCTCACGGGTGGACTCGATCAGACGCTCCGGCGTGCTCATACGATCAGTGTACATACTGGTAGTTACAGAATGCCGGCCTGCGGAAGCGGCCCGGCCGCCGCCGCGTACTCCCCAGGAGGTACGGCGACTGCCGCCGGCCGCACGACGACCCGCACCCCTCCGCCGAGCCAGTCTCGATGCGACACACCAAGACGTTGCGGCAAAGGAGTTGAGCCGAGATGGAGACCCTGGCGAACTGGGACGGCGGGCCCGGCCCGTGGATCCTGTTCTTCCCGCTGATCTGGGCGGCGGCGGTGATCGGCGTCGTCACCGTCCTGCGCCGCACCGCGGGGCGCGGCGGCCCCTGGCGGCCGATGGGCGTCGCGCGCCCGGCCGGCGACTCACCGCTCGCCGTCCTCGGCCGGCGCTTCGCCTCCGGCGAGATCGACGAGGACGAGTACTGGCGGCGGCTGTCGGTCCTGGAGGAGCAGTTCGGCCGCATCGGCAAGGGCGGTGCGGCCTGAGCGCGACGACGGCCCCACCGGGCGACCCCGCTTCGGGCGCCCGTTCGCCGTGCGGGGGCGCCCGGGAGGGAAACTCACCGCCCGCTCAACTGGCGACAGCCGAGCGGGCGGGAGCGTGTGCGGTGTCAGAGGCACCGGCGGTCGCGGGTACGGCAGCCGAGGGACCCGTGGCCGGGGGTGTGACGGCGGTGGTACCGGCGGACAGGTGTGCGGCAGCGGGGGCACCGGCGCCGACCTGTGCGGTGGCGGGGGCGCCCGCGGTCGCGTGCGCGACGGCCGGCGCTCCGGTGGCCGCCGGTCCGGCCGCCACGACCCGCCGGGGTGCCGGCTCGGGCGTACGGTGCTGCGGGCGGCCTGCCTTGGACGCGGCGGCCGACGCGGGCAGGGTGAACCACACGACCTTGCCGTCGTCGTGCGGTCGCACCCCCCAGCTCTCACTGACCGCCGCCACCATCGCCAGGCCCCGTCCGCAGGTGGCCATGGGGGCGACGTCCGTCCCGTCCTCGACCACCGGGAGCCGTGGATCGTGGTCACGGACGGACACCGTGAGCCGGTCGAGCTGGAGCTCGATCTCCACGGTGCAGTTCTTGTCGGGCTGGGCGTGCCGGTGGACGTTGGTCAGCAACTCCGTCACACCGAGCGCGGCCCGGTCTATCAACGGGTCAAGGCGCCAGTAGCGCAACTGTGCAGATACGATTCTGCGGACCTGGCCGATCCGCGAGGGCAGGGCTTGGAGCTCCACCGAGCAGTGTCTGCTTGGGTGTTCGATCACGACTGCGACTCCCCGACGTGAGGTCCGGAAGAACACGGAGAACGGATCCAGCAGGGTGCCGCCGTCCATGGGGCCGCCTGCTGTCGTGGCCGGCGGGCTGGTTCGCAGCGTTATCGCCGGTAAACCCAGAGTGACGTGAGACAAGCGTGACCCAGCGCACACGGTCCCGCAACTCGCCGTGATTCAGTGGTCCCGTCCGGCGGCCCGCCGCACCGCCTCGATGAAGCGGCTCGCCGCGGGCGGCCCGGGCTCGCCCGGCGCCGGGTCGTGCTCGCCCAGGGTGAGCGAGTAGCGCTGGCCGTTGAGGTCGGCCAGGGCCCGGTCCTGCGCCGCGAACCACGGCTTGGAGGCACGTACCGCCTGTACGGGCGCGCTGTCGATCTCACTGCCGTAGCTGGTCAGCAGCTGCAGCCTGCCGTCGCTTATCCGGACCTGCCCGGCCCGGGTGAGCGAACGCAGCCGCTTGTCGATCCGCACGCCCTTCGCCGTGAACTCCGGCTCCGCCATCCTGCCCGCCCCTTTTCGAGAACCTCGCTGACCGGCCCGCGGGCTTGTGGCCCGGGCCGGCGTGCTCCGGCTCGTGTGGTGATCCAGTGTGCGCCCCCGTTCGGGACGTTCGTCCCGTCCGGTGGCAGTCTGCCCGCCCCCGGCGAGGAGCACCAGTACGCACGGGCGGCCGGGCAGGGGGCGCCCGGAGCACTCGGGGCAATGCGCCCCCGTTGGATTCGAGCCACCGTTCCCCAGTGGGCCTTTGAGACGCCCAAAGATGTGTTTATGCAGGTGAGAAGCGCTGCGGAGGATGCTTATGATCGGTGCGTCGGCCGCACTTCGACGCCGTCGGCGCCCAGCGCAAGGAGTCCGCCGTGAGCACCACCCCGCAGATCCGCACCGGCGCCACCCTCGACGTCGACCACAGCGACAGCGAGTACCGCGGCTGGCTCAAAGAGGCCGTCCGCAAAGTCCAGGCCGACGCGAATCGCTCGGCGGACACCCACCTGCTGCGCTTCCCGCTTCCCGAGGCATGGGGCATCGACCTCTACCTCAAGGACGAGTCGACCCATCCCACAGGAAGCCTCAAGCACCGGCTGGCCCGTTCGCTCTTCCTCTACGGTCTGTGCAATGGCTGGATCCGGCCGGGCCGTCCCGTGATCGAGGCGTCCAGCGGCTCGACGGCGGTCTCCGAGGCGTACTTCGCCAAGCTGATCGGCGTTCCCTTCATCGCCGTCATGCCACGTACGACCAGTTCGGAGAAGTGCCGGCTCATCGAGTTCCACGGCGGGCAGTGCCACTTCGTGGACGACTCCCGCAAGATGTACGAGGAGTCCGCGCGCCTCGCGGGGGAGAGCGGCGGCCACTACATGGACCAGTTCACCTACGCCGAACGGGCCACGGACTGGCGCGGCAACAACAACATCGCCGAGTCCATCTTCCGTCAGCTGGAGTTGGAGCGGTTCCCGGAGCCGGCCTGGATCGTCGCCACGGCGGGGACCGGCGGTACGTCGGCGACGCTCGCGCGCTACGTCCACTACACCCAGCGCGACACCCGGATCTGCGTCGCGGACCCCGAGAACTCGTGCTTCTTCGAGGGCTGGACCACCGGCGAGCAGGACGTCACCTGTGACTGCGGGTCCCGGATCGAGGGCATCGGGCGGCCACGGATGGAACCGAGCTTCGTGCCCGGCGCCATCGACCGGATGATGAAGGTGCCGGACGCGGCGAGCGTGGCGGCGGTGCGGGCGCTGGAGCGGGCGATCGGACGGAAGGCGGGCGGTTCCACCGGGACCGGCCTGTGGAGCGCGCTGAAGATCGTGTCCGAGATGGTGGCGGCGGGGCGCACGGGAAGCGTGGTGACGCTGCTGTGCGATCCGGGGGACCGCTATCTCGACAAGTACTACTCGGATTCCTGGCTGGAGGAGCAGGGGCTGGACATCGCTCCCTTCGCGGCCGCCATCGAGTCCCTGCTGGCCACGGGGGTGTGGCCGGACTAGGTTCGAGGGTGCGAGCCGTCGGCCGCCGGCCGCGCGGGTGTCCTGGCCCCTGGAGCGGTGCTGCGGCCCGCGGCGTTCACAGCCCGGCGTCCAGGGCCCGTATCCCCTCGCGGATCGCCCGGCCCATGCCCGGTGCCGCCAGGCGGCACACCGCACGGAACGGCGCCGTACCGTCCAGGGCGAACGTCATCCGCACCCGGGTTCCGGTGCCCTGGGGGGTGAGGTGCCACTCCTCCAGCCAGGCCCCCGCGCCCGGTACGTTCGCCGTGTCCACGCGGTAGGCGTACACCTCGGGCGACGTCGACGCGATCACCGTCTCCTCGAAGCGGACACCGCCCCGGAGCAGTACCGCACGGCCGTGCTCCGTCGGGCGGGCCGACTTCACCCCTGTCATCCACCGCGACCACCCCGGCACGTCCTCCGCGAGGGCCCGGAAGACCGCCTGGGGCGCCGCCGTCATCTCCCGTCCGAACACCAGCCGTACGGGTGCGGTCTCGACGAAGTCGATTCCCACCGGACGCAGTTGGTGAACCAATGGACCGACCTCCTCGACGGACGCTGTCCCGAAAAGGTAGCTGACGGTCCGTCAGTTGTCTGTACCCTCAGTCGGTTTCGCCCGCCACCACCAGCCGGCGCAGGTGCTCGGAGATCTCCGCGCGTGCCGCCGCGGGCAGCCCCGCGTCCGTGACGAGCGTGTCGACCTGCTCCAGCTTGGCGAACGAACTCAGGCCCACCGTGCCCCACTTGGTGTGGTCGGCGACCACCACGACCCGCCGGGCCGACTGCACCAGACGGCGGTTGGTCTCCGCCTCCGCGAGGTTCGGCGTGGAGAGCCCGGCTTCGACCGATATGCCGTGCACGCCGAGGAACAGCAGGTCGAAGTGGAGGGCCCCGATGGCCTGGTCGGCCACCGGGCCGACCAGCGAGTCGGACGGGGTGCGCACCCCGCCGGTGAGGACGACGGTCGCCGCGCCCTGCCGCTGCCCGGAGACCCGCTGGGCGGCGTGGAAGACGTCGGCGACCCGCACCGAGTTGGTCACCACGGTCAGGTCGGGGACCTCCAGGAGCTGATGGGCCAGCGCGTACGTCGTCGTACCGCCGGACAGGGCGATCGCCGTTCCCGGCACGACCAGCTCCGCGGCGGCCCGGGCGATGTCCTCCTTGGCCGTCAGCTCCAGCCCCGACTTGGCCTCGAACCCCGGCTCGTGCGTGCTCGCCTCGACCACCGGCACCGCACCGCCGTGCACCTTCTCCAGCACGCCCTGCCGGGCCAGCGCGTCCAGGTCCCGGCGTACCGTCATGTCCGACACGCCGAGCTTGCGGGTCAGTTCGTTGACCCGGACGCCGCCCCGGCGCCGGACCTCGTCCAGGATCAGGGCGCGGCGCTGCTCCGCGAGGAGGTTCTGGTTCTCGCTCACGTACGCTCCGGTCCTCTCGCCTAAAGCCGTCCGACACGCCCTGCGTACCGGCTCCGACCAGGACATTCCGCTCGGCTCCGGTGCGTGGGCGCCTCATCCTTTCACGGGAGTGCACCGGTTGCGCCACTCCCTGTGCCGGTGCGCACATGTCATTCGGTCACCGCGTGTTCCCTCAGGTGTCACACACAACGGGGGAGATTCCGTGGCGAGTGGTGTACGTCACACCGGAATCGGAGATCCTGGAACCTCACGCAGACAGATCCATCGGCGCGACACGGGGGAAGTGCGAGAACAGTGGAACGCGCGCAGGAACGCACCGCCGACGCCCTCGCGGAGCGGCCGGCGGCGACGGAAGCCGGGCCCGCCGCACCGGAGCTCGACCTGGAACTGAGAGTGCACGGCGTCGGCGGCAGCACGCCCGAGAAGATGCTCGGCGATCCACGCACGGTGCGGATCACCGGCGACGACACCGCGGCCGTCTTCCGGCGCGCCGTGGACGCCGACGCCGAGGCCCGGCCCGGCGACTACCGCGACCGCCCGGTGGCCGAGGCGTACGTCTGGTGCAACCTCACCTCCGGCAACGCCTCCCGCGCCCTGTGGCTGCTGCTCCTGCCGTTCATGGTGGTCAACCTCGCCCACTGGATGCGCCCCGCCGCCCAGGACCGGCCGCGCACCGTCCGCTGCTACGGCCTGCTGGTCCGGCTCGCCGGACTCACCCTGACGGTGCTGCTGGTCGCCGCCGCCTGCGAGGTCGCCCTTGACCTGGCCGCCTGGCAGTGCGCGGGCACCGCCGCCTGCGCCCGCCGGCACTCCTGGCTCGGCTTCCTCTCACCCACCGGCACGGCCGGCGGCTGGTGGAGCGCCCCCGGCCGCCGCCTCGCCCTGGCCGCCCTGGTGCCCGCCGCGCTGACCGGCCTGCTCTGGTACCTCTCGCACCGCACCTGGAGCGCCTACGAGTCCACCCGGCCCCTGGCGCACGACGCCGAGCCCGGGCAGACCTCTCTCGGCAGCCCCGGCTTCTGGTACGGGCGCCGGCTGGTGGCCCGGCTGCGCGCCGCCCACACCGCGGTGGGCCTGCTCACCGTCGCCGCCGCGGTCCTGGCACCCGCGGCCGCCTTCGACCGCCGGACCGGCGGGTCCGCCGTACTGGACGCGGCCGGGTGGCTCCTGTCCGGCGCACTGGCCGTCCTGGCGGCCGCCGCGGTGGGGGTGGTGTGCCGCCGGGGCCGCAGCGAGAACATCCTCGACCAGGAACTCGACCGGCACCTGGTACGACGCCTGCCGCTCGGCGCGTTCGCCCTGCTGGTCCTCGTCGCGGTGTACGCCGGCTGGTCCCGGCCGGGCTGGCGCTCCGTGGGGCGGCTCGCCGGGGAACCGGCCTTCGGCGGCCTGGTCCTGGCCCAGGGCGTCCTGGTGATCGTCCTCGGGGCCGTCGCCCACGACCTGCACCGCCGGCGACCCGATCCGCGCGCCGCGATGGGCGGTCTCGGCGGCCCCGCGGTCGCCCTGCTCGCCTGCGCGCTCGGCGGGGTGATCTCCGGCGGGGTCGCCCAGCGGGTCTCCGACTGGCTGGACGGCACCGCAACCTCCATCGCCGGGCCGCCGGTTCTGCTGACCTGGCAGGCGTCGGTGATCCCGCCCGTCCTCGTGGTGCTGCTCGCCGCGGTCGCCTGGCTCTCCTGGCGGACCTCGCGGCTCGGCCACGCCGAACGCGCCGCCGTCGGCCTCGACCACGCAGGCGAGCCGGAGGACACCGCACGCACCCGCCGTATCGCCCGAGTCCGTGCCATGGCGGCCCTCACCGACCGGACGCCGCTCGTCGTCACCGTGCTGTGCGCCGCCACCCTGGTGCTGGGCGCCGGCGCGCTGGTGGGCGCGCTGGCCACCGGGAAGACACCGGACGCGGCCTCGGACCGGACGTACGGGCTGGTGCACGGCGCGGCCCAGGCCTCGCAGGCGCTCGGCTCCTGGCTGGTCGGGCTCGGCTTCATACTCTTCGTCACCTGGGGCCGGCGCGCCTACAAGGACGCCTCCGCCCGGCGCACCATCGGCATCCTCTGGGACGTCGGCACCTTCTGGCCGCGCGCCGCCCACCCCTTCGCCCCGCCCTGCTACGCCGAGCGCGCGGTGCCCGACCTGACCTGGCGCATGGACACCTGGATCCGCCGCACCGGCGGCCGGCTCGTCCTCTCCGGCCACTCCCAGGGCAGCGTCCTCGCGGCCGCGGCGGCCTGGCAGCTGACCCCGTCGGTCCGCGGGCGGGTCGGCCTGCTCACGTACGGCTCCCCGCTGGAGCGGCTGTACGGCCGCTGGTTCCCCGCCCACTTCGGGCCGGCCGAACTCGGCTTCCTGTACCGCGAGGTGGCCTGCTGGCGCAATCTCTACCGTCTCACCGACCCCATCGGCGGCCCGGTACGCATCGTCGGCGGCGACGGCCCGTCCGTCGACCACACGCCTCTGAAGGACCCCCTGGCCTACGGACGCACCCCGGGCCATCCGCTGCCCGCTCCGATCCTGGGCCACTCCGACTACCAGGCGGACCCGGTCTTCGCCGGGGAACGGGAACGGCTGCTGGCACGGCTGCGCCCGGAACTGCCCGGGCAGCGGCCCCGGCAGGCGGACTGATCAGGCGAGCTCCGGAAGGTCCTGCGCGTACAGCAGGGTGAGGTCGTCGGTGCTCGGGTCGGCGAGCTGGGCGACCCGGCTCGCGTGCCGCTCGACCATCGCCTCGAACGTCTGCCGCGCGGTGCGTCCGTTGCCGAACGCGGGGCCCTTGGGGAGCACGGTGAAGTACGTCCGCAGCGCCTCGAAGGCCCCCGGCGCCAGCCGGTACTCGTGCTCGTCGGCCTGCTGTTCCACGATCCGCAGCAGTTCGTCCGGGCCGTAGTCGCCGAAGGTGATGGTCCGGGAGAACCGGGACGCCACACCGGGGTTGACCGAGAGGAAGCGCTCCATCTCCGCCGTGTAGCCCGCGACGATCACCACCACGGCGTCGCGGTGGTCCTCCATCAGCTTCACCAGTGTGTCGATGGCCTCCTTGCCGAAGTCCCGCCCGGCGTCCTCCGGCGACAGCGCGTACGCCTCGTCGATGAACAGCACACCGCCGTGCGCCCGCTTGAACGCCTCCTGGGTGCGGATCGCCGTGGAGCCGATGTGCTCACCGACCAGGTCGACCCGGGACACCTCGACCAGATGGCCCTTCTCCAGCACCCCGAGGGAGGCGAGGATCTCGCCGTAGAGCCGGGCCACCGTCGTCTTGCCGGTACCGGGGGAGCCCGTGAAGACCAGGTGCCGCTTGACCGAGGCGGCCTTCAGGCCGGCCTGCTGACGGCGCCGGCCGACCTCGATCATGTCGGTCAGGGCGCGGACCTCGCGCTTGACGCTCTCCAGGCCCACAAGCGCGTCGAGTTCACCGAGCACGGCCTGGGAGGTGCGGGCCGGCTCCCGGGGCTCGGCGGGCGCCGGCAGCGGTTCCTGTTCGGTGCTGCGCTGGACGGGGATCGCGCCCAGCAGCCCGGGGGTCTGGTGCGCGGTCTGCACGACCGGCTCGTGCGTGGCGGACGGGCGCAGACTGCCGCTCTCGTCGCTGGTGCAGTCCTCCACCACCGGGCCGGTGCCGGAGCCCGTGTCCGGGCCGCCGTCGGCGAACTCGTAACCGCCGCGTGCGCACCGCTCCGTACGGCACTTGCGCAGTGTCGTCCGGCAGCCGTCGATCACGTGGAACCCGTAGCCGCCGCTGCCGGTGACCCGGCAGTTCTGGAAGGTGCCGCGGCCGCCCGCCGACACGTAGAAGCCCGCCTCGGCGGGGGAGTCCACCGTGCAGCGTTCGAGCGTGGGGTCGGCGCCCTTGGTGACGATCACTCCGGTCTGGGTGCCGTCCACCGTGCAGTTGTTGAGGGTGCCGCCGCTGCCGTGGTCGCGGAACCAGGCGCCGGTGGCCGCGTCCCGGATCCGGCAGTCGTCCAGCTGCGCGGTCGCCCCGTCGCTCACCGACACCGCCGTGTTGCGCACCTGGGAGAGATCGCTGTCGACGACGTCCGCGCGCGAGCCGCGGTCCAGCACGAACAGCGCGTCCGGCACGTCGTGCACCCGGCAGGAGTCCAGGACGGCGGTGGCGCCGTCGCTCACCCACACCGCCGGGTAGTCGCCGGTGCTGTCGAAGATCTCGCACTGGTTGGCGTCCACGCGGGTGCCCGGGTCCCACACCGACAGCCCGTTGCGCCCGAACTGACGCACGGTGGTCCGGGTCAGCGTCAGCACCGAGCGCGAGCGCAGGTCGACCGCGTTCTCCGGGATGTCGTGGATACGGCAGTCGGCGAGGGTGAGCACCGCGTCGGTGTCGAGGGTGACCCCGTCGGCGGTGGTGCGGTGCACATCGCAGTCGGTGAGGTGCGCCGTGGCCCGCGCGGTGACCTGCACGCCTGATCCGCGCACCTCGTAGATCTCACAACCCACTGCCTCCAGTGCGGTGTTCTCCCCGGTCGCCGTCACCCCCGTGCCCGAGGCGTGGTGGATCCGGCAGCGCTCCAGCCGCGGGTGACCCCCGCCGCGGACCGCCACGCCCGCCTGACCGGCCGCGACGATCTCGCACTCCTCGAACACGCCACCGCCGCCGTCGAGCACGGCGATGCCGATGCCGGCCGGGTTGTCCACGGTGCAGCGCCGCACGGTCGGTCGCGCGCCGCCGCGCACCTCGATGCCTGCGGCGGAGCGGGTGACGATCCGCACGTCGAGCAGCTCGGGTGTGCCCTCCTCGACCAGCAGCGCGGGCGCGGCCGCGTCCTGGCCCTCCACGTGCAGGTCCTGTACGACCGCCGAGGCCCGCACGGTCAGCGGCACCCCGTCGGCGGGCGCGATGCGCACCGAGCCGGGCGAGCCCTCCGGTCCGCGCAGCGTCACCGCGCGCTGGACGACGAGGTTCTCCCGGTAGGTGCCGGGCGCGACCGTCAGGACGTCGCCGTCCGCGGCGGCCTCCAGGGCGGCGGCGAGCGATGCGTACTCACCTGTGCGGCGCCGCCACCTCGATGTGCCGGTGTGCGTCACCTGGACCGTGCCCTGTGCCATGGCGTTGCTGAGCCCCCACCTCGTCGTACAGATCGCTTGCTCGCCTTCGGGACGGTCACCTGCAAGGGTGTCCGCCCGCTGCGGTCCGCTCGCGCGCGGGTCGATGCCGAATGCGCTTCGGCCGGTCCACCGTAGCGTGCGCCGAGGTGGTGCACGGACCAGAGGGGGAAAGGCCCTCAGCTGCCGGTGCCGGCCTTGCCCCAGTCCGGACCCGCCCGGTCCCAGGCCTGATCCCAACGTGCGTATCTGCGACGGACCATACGCCAGACGATCATCCGCCGGCCGCTGTCGGCCAGACCCGCGGCGAGCAGGGCCGCGCCGAACCCGGCCAGCACGGCGTGGGTGGTGGCGGTGGCCGGGTCCAGCGGCCGGGCGGTCAGCAGACCCTGCCGGTCCGTCCAGAGGCCGAAGTGGTCGCCCCTGTGCGGCGACTTGATGGCCGTCAGGGTCGAGCCGTGCCGCCGGGTGCCGTCCGGCGCGGTCCAGTCGGCGAGGACGCGGCTGCGGGGGTCGTGGGCGTTGGTGGCGTCGGGGTCCGGCTCGACCGGGGAGCCGCCGAGCCTGCGCACGACGGTGGCCGTGACCAGGTGCCGGTCGTGGTGCTGTTGCCGGACGGACCGCTGGAGGGCGTCCTGGGCGACGACCCCGACGAGCGAGCCGAGCACCGGCGCGGCCACCACGATCAGCAGCAGAGTCACCAGCGCCACCCAGGCCTCGACCAGGTCGGTCGTCCGGCGCAGCGGATTGCGCCGCCAGCGCCACAGGCCGCGGATCGCTCGCACCGTCCACCACCCCCTTCCGCTCCGTTACAGCCCCCGCCCGAGCCGTTCACCCGCGAGCCCGGCCGGACGGAGAGCGAGACCACCCCGGCAAGGGCTCTCAGGAACTTCTCACGATCCCAACGACCGGGCCGCGGGCCTGGGTTCCCGACGGGTGGAGATCACTCGAGCCGGAGCAGGGGCAGCTCAGGGGCAAGGAGGAGGCCGAAGGGGAGCGGGTTCACGCCGGCGCGTACCCCGCGTGCCAGGAGGCGGGGGGAGGGCGTCGAACGAGGGTGTCCGTGCGGTGGCCGCCGGCGGGCGGGCGGCCGTGCGGCGCACGGTCTCACCCGGCCGTGCGTGACTCGGGCCGGTCGGGCAGGGGGAGGGGCGCGTGCGGAAGCGGCGTGACCGGTGCCGGTTCCCTGTTGGCCACTGCGCCGATCCCGCGCGGTGAGGCGCCGAGGTCCGTCCTTCCTTCCCCACCTCGTGCCGAGGAAGTCTGCCCACACCGTGGCCGTCGCCTCCGGGACGGGCCGTCTTCCGTGCGGCCTGCCCGGGCACGGACAGGGGGATTCCGCCGCTGGACGGCAACTCCGCGGCGGCAGGCGCGAAGCGCGCGCGTACGCGCCGGTGTGCGCGCTGGGTGACGACCTTTCCCCCGTCGTCGATCAGCCAGGCGCCGGTCACCGGCCGGCCCCCAGGTCCCTGCGACGGCCTGCCGGGGCAAGAGGCCCCGGAGTGCCTGGACCGGCAGGACATGCGGCGACCCCGGTTCGGCGATCCCCATGACGTCGTCGTGCCGCGCGGCACCGACATCAGGGGGCGCCGATCAGTAGCCGCGGTACTGCTGCTGTTGCTGGTTGTTGTACGGGTCCTGGTACGGAGCCGTCTGCGCGGGGCGCGGGGCCGCCGGGCGCATCGCCTCGTAGCCGGTGCCGCCCATCATCGGGCGCGGCGGCTGCGGCTGCTGCTGGCCGGGGTAGCCGCGCGGTGCCGTCGCCTGCTGCGGGATGTACGCGGTGGGCGCCTGCTGCATCGGAACGGGCTGCTGCATCTGCGGGTAGCCGTAGCCGGGGGCCGGCTGGGAGGGGCCCGCGGGAAGGGCGGGCAGTGCCGACGGGAGCGCGGGCAGGTTCAGGCCGCTCGGCGCGTCGTAGGCGGGGGGGACCCGGATCGGGGCGATCTGCGGGGTGCCCCGTTCGGCCACGAGGGAGTCGTAGATCGGGGTGTCCGGGAAGGAGGCGGAGTAGTAGCCGCCGCCATAGGTGGAGCGGGGGGAGGTCATGGCACATAAGTTAAGCCCACGATGTGCTGGTTGGGGAGACCGATAAGAGGGTTGTTTTCCGTGTCGGCAGTGACGCCGGATCCCCAATCCGAGCGAACTCGGCAAAAAAGGACGGCAATCATCGTACTGATCGTGTAAAGGCCGAGTTCCGAGGTGGTTACCGGCAGTTGGACGGGGATCTTCCGGTGCCACTCATGGGCCTTCGCCGTACCCCGGAATAGGTTGTGCGGGTAGGGATGACCTGGGACCGCCGGGCAGGCCCGGCATGCCGACACGTGATGGGGGCGGACATGACAATGTCGAAAGGATCCAATACACCGGTGCCGGCCACGGCACTGCGTGTCGAATTGGGCTGGGGCTCGGGTCCCGGTGTGCCCGACGCGGACGCCTCGGCGCTGCTGCTGGTCGCCGGAAAAGTGCGCTCCGACGGTGACTTCGTCTTCTACAACCAGCCCGCGCACGCCTCCGGGGCGGTCCGTCACGAGGGCAAACGCCACTCCGGCGGCCAGGTCGCCGACACCCTTTTCGTCGACCTCGCGCGCGTGGAGGCGCCGGTCGAGAAGATCGTTCTCGCGGCCTCCGCCGACGGCGGGACATTCGGCCAGGTCCCCGGTCTCTACATCGAGGTCCGGGACGCGGCGGACGGGAAGACAGTCGCCCGGTTCGACAGTACCGGCGCCACGGTGGAAACCGCTTTCGTCCTCGGTGAGTTGTACCGGCGCCAGGGCGGCTGGAAATTCCGGGCCGTGGGACAGGGCTACAGCAGCGGGCTCGAAGGGCTCGCCACCGACTTCGGGATCACGGTGGACGAACCACAGCACCCGGCGTCGCCGCCCGCACCGCAGGCCGCCCCGGCGGACCAGCCCACGGTGACCACCGCGCCCCGCACCGCCCCGGCGCCCCCACCGCCCGGCGGCCTCCCCTTCCCGCAGCACCCGGCGCCGACGACGGGCGGCCTGCCGGTCCCGCAGTACCCGGCGCCCACCACCGGCGGCCTGCCCGTCCCGCCGCCCCCGCCGCCCGCACCCGTGCGCCTGTCCAAGGTGACGCTCACCAAGGCCACGCCCTCCGTCTCGCTGGCCAAGCAGGGCGGCACCTCCGGCTCACTGCGCGTCAACCTCAACTGGCAGGTCCGCGCACAGTCGCCGGGCCGGGACGGCCGGCAGGGCGGCGCCGGCCTCGATCTCGACCTGTGTGCCCTGTACGAACTCGCCGACGGCCGCAAGGGCGTCGTCCAGGCGCTGGGCAACGCCTTCGGCTCGCTCGGCAGGCCGCCGTACATCCATCTCGACGGCGACGACCGCACCGGCGCCGTCGCGAGCGGGGAGAACCTCACCGTCAACCTCGACCACCGGCAGGACTTCCGGCGCATCCTGGTCTTCGTCACGATCTACCAGGGCGCCAGGTCCTTCGCCGACCTGCACGCCACCGTCACCCTCCAGCCCCAGCACGGCGCGCCGATCGACTTCTCCCTGGACGAGTGCACGGTCCCCTCGACCGTGTGCGCGCTCGCCCTGCTCACCAACACCGGGGGCGACCTCGTCGTACAGCGTGAGGCTCGCTATCTGGTCCCGGACCGCGGGGTGAGCCCGCAGCGGACCGTCGACCGCGCCTACGGCTGGGGCATGAACTGGACACCCGGCCGCAAGTAGCCCCGCGCGGACGCGGGTCAGCCCTCGTCGGCCACTGCGTCCGGACGTGCGTACGTACGGCCCTTCCAGGCGGCCCCGCGCCCGCGGTAGTGCTGTACCGCCGAGTCGACCGTCATCAGGAGATAGAGGAACGCGGTGAACGGCAGCAGGGGAGCGAGCCACGGCGGCTGACGGTAGTAGCGGAGCATCGGCAGGTACGTCGCGGTCATCACCAGCCAGGCCGCCGCACCGAGGAGCGCCGCCGCCGCGCTGCCGGTGACCGCTCCCGTCAGCACCGCGGCCGGGGGCAGCAGGTACACCAGCGCGAGACCCGCGACCGTACCGAGGAGCACCAGCGGGTTGTGCCGCAGCTGCGCGTACGCGCTCCGGGAGACCATCCGCCACAGGTCGTGCAGGCGCGGATACGGCCGCACGCTGTCCACCCGGTCCGCCAGCCCCAGCCAGATGTGCCCTCCGGACCCCTTCACCGCGCGGGCGAGGGCCACGTCGTCGATCACGGCGTGGCGGATGGCGTCCGGGATCCGCGCCCTCTCCGCCGCGTCGGCGCGGAGCAGCACACAGCCGCCCGCCGCGGCCGCCGTACGCGACCCCTGCCGGCCGATCCGGCGGAACGGGTACAGCTGGGCGAAGAAGTAGACGAAGGCGGGGACCACGAACCGCTCCCACAGGCTCTCCACCCGCAGCCGGGCCATCTGCGAGACCACGTCGAAGCCCCCGGTTCGCGCGGCCGCCACCAGCAGCCGCAGACTGTCCGGCTCGTGCGCGATGTCCGCGTCCGTCAGGAGCAGGTACTCGGGGCCACGCGCGCGTGCCAGCGCGATGCCGTGCCGCACCGCCCACAGCTTGCCCGTCCAGCCCGCCGGCGGCTCGCCGGGCGAGACCACGCTCAGCGGCAGCCCGCCGTGGCGCACGGCCAGTTCCCGGGCCAGCTCCCCGGTGCCGTCCGTACTGCCGTCGTCCACCAGGAACACCTCGGCCCGCCCCGGGTAGTCCTGGGCCAGCAGCGAGGGCAGACTCAGGGGCAGGACGGCCGCCTCGTCCCGGGCCGGCACCACCACGCACACGTCCGGCCACCGACCGGGACGGCCCCGGGGCGGCAGCCGGACGTCGGTGCGCCAGAAGAAGCCCTGGCAGAGCAGCAGCCACAGCCAGGCGGCGAGGGATACGGCGGCGATCCACACGATGGCGCTCACCCGCGCAGTCTGCCCCATGCGATCTGCCCCCAACGGCCCATCGTCTATCGTGGCCGGGTGAAGATCGCGCTCATCGACTCCGGCATCGGCCTGCTGGCGGCCACCGCAGCGGTACGGCGGCTGCGCCCCGACGCGGATCTCGTCCTCTCTTTCGACCCCGAGGGCATGCCCTGGGGGCCCCGCACCCCCGAGGGCGTCACCGAGCGTGCGCTGGCCGTCGCCGAGGCGGCCGCCGCCCGCCGTCCCGACGCACTGATCATCGGCTGCAACACGGCGACCGTGCACTCCCTGCCCGCGCTGCGCGCCCGCCTGGAACCCGGCATCCCCGTCATCGGCACCGTCCCGGCGATCAAGCCGGCCGCGGCCGGCGGCGGCCCCGTCGCGATCTGGGCCACCCCCGCGACCACCGGCAGCCCGTACCAGCGGGGCCTCATCGAGTCCTTCGCCGACGGCGTGCCGGTCACCGAGGTGCCGTGCTGGGGCCTGGCCGAGGCCGTCGAGCACGCCGACCAGGCGGCCGTCGAGGCCGCAGTGAGCGCCGCCGCCGCGCTCACCCCGGACGACGTGAGGACCGTGGTCCTGGGCTGCACCCACTACGAACTCCTGGCGGAACGTATCCGCGCCGCCGTGCAGCCCCCCGGTGCCACACCCCTCGTACTGCACGGCTCCGCCGGAGCGGTGGCCGCGCAGGCGCTGCGCCGCATCGGCGCGCAGCCCGACCCGGGTGCCCCGGCCACCGGCACGGTGACCGTGCTGCTCAACGGCCGCGAGGGCGAACTCCCGGAGACCGCGCTCGGCTACGCCGAGGCACGCCTGCTGCGGACGGCCAGCCCCGCCGCGTCCCCGTGAGCCCTTCGGGTCCCCGGATACCGCCGATGTGAGCAGTCACCGTCCGCGACGCGGTACCCGCGCAGCGAAACCTGAGTAATCTCATAGGCATGAGGGACCACCCCCACGACCGCTCCCCGGACGAGGACGCCCCACCCCCGGATGTCTGGACGGGGCGCGCCACCAACCGGGTCCAGTGGCTGATGGCCCTGGTCGGCGCGGCCTGCCTGGCGCTCGGCGTCGAACTGGCCGTGGAATCGGCCTGGACCTCGGGGATCGCACCGCTGGTGATGTCTGTCGTGGGCTGCATCGCCGCCGGACTGCTGGTCCTCTTCGGCACCCTGGCCTTCGTGCACGTCGATCTGAAGCTCGACGAGGAGTGCCTCGAAGTCAGGTGCGGTCATATAGGAGTACCGCGTCGGCGTATTCCGCTCTCCCATGTGGTCGGCGCCGACTTCACCCCGCAGATCACACCGCGTCACTGGGGCGGCTGGGGCTACCGCTGGCGGCCCGAGAAGGGCACGGCCGTCGTCGTCCGCCGTGGCGAGGGCATCGTGCTGCGCCTGTGGGACGGCCACACCTTCACGATCACCGTGGACAACGCGGAGTCGGCGGTCCGGGTGATCAGGGAACGCCTGCGGACGGTCACACCCGGCGCCGCGCACTGAGGCAGCCGACGGGATGGTGGGGCGGACACACGGGTGCGCGCCACAGGGACGTCGGCGTCCGCTCCGCGCGTCTCAACTCCGCGGGAGACCCGCCGGCCACGGCCGGGCCGTCGCCAGGCCCGCCAGCAGGCCGGCGCCCGCCGACACCGCCGTGAAGCTCAGGGCGTCGCCGACCGCGGCGACCACGGCCAGTGCGGTGAGGGCCGCGCCCGCCGTGAGCACGACAGGTGTGCGGCGGGCCGAGCGCCACAGGGCGTAGAGGATCCAGCAGAACGCGGCGCTTAGCAGCAGGACACCGACCAGACCTTGTTCGGCGGCCTGCTGGAGCGGTGCGGAGTGCGGCCGGCCGTCGGGCAGCACGGTCGCGGACGAGGCGCCGCTCAGCTCGCCGAACCGCCCTGGGCCGACGCCCAGGGCGCTGTTGCGGCGGGCGAGGTGCAGCGCGTCCCGCCACAGCTGGACGCGGCGTTCGGTGAGGGGGCCCGTCAGGGCGGCGGTGAGGCCGGCGGGCAGGGCGTTGGCGGCGACCGCCCAGACCGCGCCGGCCACCAGCGCGGCCGTCAGGGCCAGCCCCGCGAGGCCCGCGCCCCGACGGCTCATCCGGCCCGCCGCCAGGGAACTCAGGAGTACGGCCGCACTGGCGGCGCACCCCACCGCCGAGCCCACGGCCGCCCCGGTCACCGCGATCCCGGCGGCCAGGGTCCGCAGTCCGAACCGCAGCGCCGGAACCGGCGTCGCCCAGGCGGCGCAGCACATGCAGCCCGCGGCCAGGACCAGCAGCGCGGCGACGGCACCGGCCTGGCCGAGCGGCGTGGTGAACCGAGAGCCCGTGGCGACCTGCGGCATCGCCACCGCCGACGCCAAACCGGCCAGCGCTCCGGCGCAGGGCGCGGCCACCGGCCACAGCGACCCCGACATCCGGCCCGCGGCGTAACCCGCGGCCACGGCCAGCACCGCCAGCAGTACGCCCTCGGGCCGTCCGTCCCGACCGGCCGCGGAGAGCAGCGGCCACACGGCACACGCCCCCAGCACCATGACGCCGACCGCATCAGAAACGTTTCGTCTGTCGCTGTCCGCATCCGTTCCGGCAGCGGACGTCATCCCGGTCGACCCCACCGTCGCCCCCCGTACCCGGTCCCCCGACCTGTGGCAGGCCCCGCCGCCCGCCTCGGCTCACCGTAACCGGTGATGCCCGCTTTGTGGATGACTTGAGCGGGAACGGTGTGGTTCCTGCATGCCGAGACCGCGCTGTCGGCCCCAAGGCCGCCGCCGTACACTCCCGGAGTGACCGCCACCGCAACTTCCGTCGACCAGTCGGACCAGCTCACGCCCCGCCTCGCGCCCCGCGCCCGCGGCCTGCGACTGCTGCTCCGTCCGGTCCCGGCCGCCGCCGCCGCGCTCAGCGGAGTGCTGCTGTACGTCAGCTTCCCGCCGCGCACGCTGTGGTGGCTGGCCCTGCCCGCCTTCGCCGGCTTCGGGTGGGTGCTGCGCGGCCGCTCCTGGAAGGCGGCCCTCGGCCTCGGCTACCTCTTCGGCCTCGGCTTCCTGCTGCCCCTGCTGGTGTGGACCGGCGTCGAGGTCGGCCCCGGGCCGTGGCTCGCGCTGGTCGCGATCGAGGCGATCTTCGTCGCCCTGGTGGGGGTCGGCGTCGCCGCCGTGTCCAGGCTGCCGGCCTGGCCGGTGTGGGCGGCCGCCGTGTGGATCGGCGGTGAGGCGGCACGCGCGCGCGTGCCGTTCAGCGGCTTTCCCTGGGGCAAGATCGCCTTCGGTCAGGCGGACGGCGTCTTCCTGCCGCTGGCCGCGGTGGGCGGAACCCCGGTGCTGGGCTTCGCGGTCGTGCTGTGCGGGTTCGGCCTGTACGAGGCGGTGCGCCTGGCCGTCGAGGGGCGCCGGAGCCGGGAGATCCGGCGCGGGGCGGCGGCCGCGGCCCTGCTGAGTGTGGCCGTCCCCGTGGCCGGCGCGGTCGCCGCGCGCACACTGGTGAGCGACAAGGCGGAGAACGGCTCCGTCACCGTCGCGGTCATCCAGGGCAACGTGCCGCGCGCGGGCCTCGACTTCGCCTCCCAGCGCCAGGCCGTGCTCGACTACCACGTCAAGGAGACGCTCAAGCTCGCCGCCGACGTCAAGGCCGGCAAGACCGCCAGGCCGGACTTCGTGCTGTGGCCGGAGAACTCCTCCGACGTCGACCCGTTCGCCGACGCCGACGCGGCCGCCGTGATCGACAGGGCCGCCACGGCCATGGGCGTGCCCATCTCGGTCGGCGGGGTCGTCGAACGGGACGGCAAGCTCCTGAACGAGCAGATCCTGTGGGACCCGGTCAAGGGCCCGACGGCGACGTACGACAAGCGGCAGATCCAGCCCTTCGGCGAGTACCTCCCGTTGCGCGGTCTGGTCGGCGCCGTCAACAAGGACTGGACCAGCATGGTCCGGCAGGACTTCAGCCGGGGTACCAGGCCCGGTGTGTTCGACATCGACGGCACCAAGGTCGGCCTCGCCACCTGCTACGAGGCCGCCTTCGACTGGGACGTGCGGGACACCGTCACGCACGGCGCCGAGATGATCTCGGTGCCGAGCAACAACGCCACGTTCGACCGCAGCGAGATGACCTACCAGCAACTCGCCATGTCCCGGATCCGAGCGGTCGAGCACAGCCGGACCGTCACCGTGCCGGTGACCAGCGGCGTCAGCGCGGTCATCATGCCGGACGGGAAGATCACCCAGAGGACCGGCATGTTCGTGCCCGCCTACCTGGTCCAGAAGGTGCCGCTGCGGACCTCCCGGACCCCCGCGACCAAGCTCGGCATCCTGCCCGAGATCGCGTTGGTGCTGGTCGCGGCGGGTGGGCTCGGCTGGGCGATCGGCTCGGGGCTGCGCTCGCGGCGCGCCGGTGACGCGTAGCCGTACACCCGCCGTACGCCCCGTGGCTTCGGCCGGCCGGGGGAACCGGGCGGTTAGGGTCGGCGCATGGCCACTCCTGACTTCATCCATACGATCCGGGCCTCCGCCGGCCACCAGCTGCTGTGGCTGCCCGGGATCACCGCCATCGTCTTCGACGACGAGGGCAGAGTGCTCCTGGGCCGCCGTACCGACACCCGCAAGTGGTCGGTCATCGGCGGTATCCCGGATCCCGGTGAGCAGCCCGCGGCCTGTGCCGTGCGGGAGGTCTTCGAGGAGACGGCGGTGCGGTGCGTCGCCGAGCGGGTTGTCCTCGTCCAGGCGCTGAACCCCGTCACCTACCCCAACGACGATGTCTGCCAGTACATGGACATCACCTTCCGCTGCCGGGCCGTCGGCGGCGAGGCCCGCGTCAACGACGACGAGTCGCTGGAGGTGGCCTGGTTCGACGTGGACGCCCTGCCGGAGCTGAACGAGTTCGGTGTCTTCCGTATCAAGCAGGCCATGTCGGATGCACCCACATGGTTCGACGCCACGGCTTTGAGCTGAAGCACGTGCGCTGACCATATGTGGTCGTGGGGGAGGGCCGCCTAGGGTCGGAACATGACTTCGTCCAGCGCCCTTCCCGGCCCGCCCGCGTCCGCCCTCGATCTGCGCGGCCGGGTCGCTCTGGTCACCGGTGCCGCCGGCGGCATCGGCCGCGCCTGCGCGCTGCGCCTCGCGGCCGCCGGGGCCCAGGTGAGGGCCGTGGACCGGGACGGGGCCGGGCTGGCCGAACTGACCGAGGCGGCCGGACGGGTCACGGGGCCGGCGGGTGGCGTCGAGCCGTACGTCATCGACCTCACCGACCTGGACGCGGCCGAACGCGCCGCCGCCGGCACCGACGTCCTCGTCAACAACGCCGGCATCCAGCGGGTGTGCCCCATCGAGGAGTTCCCGCCGGACGTCTTCCACACCGTGCTGACGGTCATGCTGGAAGCACCGTTCCGGCTCATCCGGGGCGCCCTGCCGCACATGTACGGGCAGGGCTGGGGGCGGATCGTGAACGTGTCCTCCGTCCATGGGCTGCGCGCCTCCTCCTTCAAGTCCGCCTATGTGGCCGCCAAACACGGTCTGGAGGGACTCTCCAAGACGGCCGCCCTGGAGGGCGCACCCCATGGCGTGACCTCCAACTGCGTGAACCCCGGCTACGTGCGCACCCCACTGGTCGAGGAGCAGATCGCCGACCAGGCCCGGGCACACGGCATCCCCGAGGAACGCGTGCTGTCCGAGGTGCTCCTGACGGACACCGCCGTGAAACGGCTCCTCGAACCGGAGGAGGTCGCCGAGGCGGTGGCCTATCTCTGCGGCCCACAGGCGTCCTTCGTCACGGGCACCTCGCTGGTGCTCGATGGCGGCTGGACCGCCCACTGACGGACCGGGAAGCCGCCGGGCCGCGAGTTTTCCACAGGCCCGGCGGGCCACGGCGGCATGCGGAATCCTGTGACCGTGTTCCGCAATCACGTGCAGTCCGCCCGGCGGCCCGCATCCGGCGGCTGCGGCTCGGCATGGGGGAGAGGCTCGAAGGCCTTCGAGACGAGTGCCGCCCGGGACGAGTGGTCCGGGGAAAGGTTCGCTGCCGCCGCTCGGCGGTCCCAGGGAGGTCAGGACCTGGCGTGAGTCAAGTCGTGGCAGGCTTGTTCGATCCAGCCGAAGGGGACCCCGCTGGGCAGGGCGTCGTCACGCATGTCGGCCGTCAGCGCGCCCCAGTCGGGATAGCCGTGGGCCTTCGCTACCGAGTCCCTGACCCTGGTCTCATGCGGAGGTGTCACCTCCGAACGGCTCGTCTTGTGATCCTTCAGCCGGCGAACCGCATGCCACAGCATCACTTCCGTCTCGAACTGCCTGAAATGATGGATCTTGTCCATCAGGTTCGCGGACAGGGACGGAAGGTCCAGGAAGAGGCGGGCGAGAGCCGGCTCGACCGAGGCGTTCCGTGACAGCTTCGACTCGCTCCCGGTCATCAAGCCCGCGAAATCGAGCTGTCCGGCCAGCAGGAACCGGATGTATTTCTGATACCGGCCGGTTCCGAAGACGAACGGAGGGAGGGACAGGCCGAGTTCTTCGCGACTGTGGCCGAGAAGCGGGTCGTGCGAGGAGTACCGCGGTCCTTGGCTGAATCGGCGGTCGCTTCCGCCGGCGGGTGCCCCGTCGGGCAGGAGCGACAGAAAGCGAACAGCCCGCAGCGCGTCCACCCTCTTGATGTCGACGGAGGCCGCGACTTCGCCCCTCACGCCACTCGGGTCGTCGATCCCGGCCCTCTTGAACAGAAGCCGCCAGACCCGGTCGGGGTAGTACGACTCGGCGGCGACCCGGTGAAGCTCCACACCCTGGGACCGGGTGATCAGCTTGAGGCCGTACAGCTTTCTGATCGCCGCACGGACATTGACCAGGGCGACGCTCACCGCCGCGTGGTCGTCGTCGGGATCCGTCGCCACCGCCACGGGGTCGTCCGAGTCGAAGAGGCCGGCCCGGTACATCCTGTAGACGGCCCCGACACCGTGGACGCCGACGGGCCAGCACTCCGCGGCGCGTATGGCCCCCATGCTGGACGCGCCGACGATCTGAGCGCCGTCGCGCGCGACTTCGACGACCTCGCGCGGTGACACCGGGAGCACCTGCGAGAAGGATCCGTCGATGAGGAGGATCCGGGTGCTTCCGCTTTCTCTGGCCCGGTAGACGTCGCCGCGTTTCGCGGGAGGAAGGACCTGTGCCTGCGGCAGCAGGGCCCGCGCCTCGCCCGGCGACAGGGACGGCCCGGTGAATATGGTGGTTCTCATGCCTCAGATCACCGCTTCCAGCAGGCGGAGGGTGGGGGTGCGGGAACTCTCCCCGTAGGGGGACGCGAGACCCGGAATCAGGACACGGACCACCGGCACGCCGAGATCCTCGCGGGTGAGTTCGGTCACCAGGCACGTGTCGTGTCCCGCGTCCCGCAGCCGGCCCACGACCGTGTGTATGTTCTGCAGGATGCTGCCGCCGCCGTCCTTGGCCTGCGGGAACGGCAGGGAGCCGGGGTTGCGGTAAAGAGAGTCGATCCGCTTCAGCTCGGCCGGCCTGCGCTTGGCCCGCCCCGTCTCGAACACCTCGCGCGCACCCGTGGCGAAGCTGGCGTGCCCCTGGCACGCCTCGGTGAGCGCGCGAAGCAGGGCCCGTTCGGGCTGGAGGTCGGCCCCGTACCCGGGGAAGTAGGTCACCTTGCCCTCCTGTCCGAAGTAGCCGTCGTCGAAAAGGACGACCCGGATGACCGGCACCTCGATCACGTTGGTCAGATCCTGTATCCGGACGACCAGCCCCTGACCGGTCAGCGCGTCGATGAGCTCCTTCGCGGTTCCGGCCGGAACCGACTCCGGGGAGATGACCCTGAGAGGCCGACGGGGAGAGAAGAGCGGGTCGTGGTGAGCGGAGTAGAACGCCTCCTCCGACACCGCGTCGCGCTCGACAAGCTCACAGACCGCGTGGAGGACGGCCTCCGAATACGTGTTCCCGGAGGCGAGCCCGTTGGTCTCGATCCGAGCCGTCATGCCTTCCGCCGAGGGATTGAGGACGAGGTCGGTCGGCACCAGATGATGGCCACCCCGTGCCAGGTCGTACGCTCCCGTCCAGGAAAAGACGGCGTCGGGCCGGTACGTCGTGTCGTGCGGCAGGCTGAAGTCCTCCGGGTCGACCGCGCCGGCGGGAGCGAGTTCCTCGTAGGACCCCCTGACGATCCTGCGGGCCGGAATCTCCTCGGCCGAGACGCGCTCGATCGC
This sequence comes from Streptomyces sp. NPDC059224, assembly GCF_042754285.1. Taxonomy (NCBI): domain Bacteria; kingdom Bacillati; phylum Actinomycetota; class Actinomycetes; order Kitasatosporales; family Streptomycetaceae; genus Streptomyces; species Streptomyces sp. NPDC059224. The sequence continues at coordinate 176,756 of NZ_JBHZAN010000015.1, read as the reverse complement.
CTCCATGACGGCGCTGAGCTTGGCCGCGATCGGCGTCGCCCCCTTTCCCGCGCTCACCATCAGGTCTTTGGCCAGCGGGGTCACGGCCGACCACACCGGGGAACTGATGTAGTCCAGAGGGGTGGTGTCGTACACGCGCGTGACGGGGACGCGCGGCAGCAGCGGTTCCAGGGAGTCCCACGTCTCCTCGAAACTTCTGGCGTGGCCGGCATCCGAACTTTCCGCATCGGGCTGAAAGCTGTCCGGGCGCAGGGCTGTCAGGCTGTTCGGTTCGACCGTCATCGTGATGCCTTCTCTGGAAGCGGGGTCGACGGGAGGGCGTACCGCCGCGCGTCGCTGCGGTCTTGCTGCGGCCTGCCTCAGGCGTCCGGCGTGACCACGAGGTCGTCGGCGAACCGCGCCCCGAAGTCCCCCTTCCACACCGCGGTCAGCCGGGGCAGCTCCTCCAACAGGCCTGTCGACGCGAGTTGCAGCATCATCTCCCTCATGACCTGCCGCGTGAGCCCGGCCGCCAGGCACGCGTGCCGGCCCCGCCCGAAGGCGACGTGGCGAGCCCCGGTCCTGTCCGCACGGAAGGTGTCCGGTTCGGCGAACCGCCTCGGGTCCCGGTTGGCCGCCACGAGGACGAGGACCACGCGCGACTCGGCCCGCACGGTGTGACCGTGCAGGGTCAGATCGGACAGCGCCCGCCTGGTGGCCAGGTGGAAGGGCGTGACCAGCCGCAGGGCCTCGTCCACGGCCCCGTCGACGTCTTCCTTCAGGTCGACGGCGGTGCTCTCCGGGCCGGTCAACGCCTCCAGCAGGCGGGCGACAGCCGCCGCGGTGGGTTCCAGCGCGCCGCTCACCAGCTGGGCGTAGATCGCGGTCGCGTCCAGAAGATCCAACGTCCCGTCGGACAGCGCGCGGCTCAGCGCCGAGGCGAGGACCCCCCGGGGAGCCGCGCAGCGCTGCGCGACGATCCTGGTCAGTTCGTCCAGGGCCTCCTCCGCCAGCCGTCCGATGGCGGGGTCGTACGTCTCGATCGGCCCGACGGCCAGGATCCGGGTGGCGCAGTCAGCGAGCTGTGCCAGCCCGTCCGGCTCCTCGTCCAGCAGATCGCTCAGGCCGGCCGCAAGAGCAGGCCTGACGACATCGGCGAACAGCCTGTCAGGCGTCACCGTGGAACTGGTCGCCGCCACGGAATCCGTCATCGCGGCGACCATCCGCCGCACGGCGGCGGGCGTGAACAGCGGCAGGAGGAGGCGCCGCATACCGGTGTGCCGCGGCGGATCGGAGAACACGGGCCAGCGGTCGATGAACTCCGTCACCCGCCAGTAGGTGTTCTCCTGCTCCTCCGTCAGCGAGGGCGGGCAATAGGTCTCCACCTGGGCGCCGAGCCGGGGATCAGGGAGGAGTTCGTACACGTCGTCGTATCGCGTCACGTACCACGTGTTCGTGCTCTCGTCCCAGTGCACACCGTGCGACTCGCGCAGTTCGTCGAACCACTTGACCGGTTCCGCTTCCCGGTCCGTCGGGAACTGCGGCACCGTGGTCTCCGCCGTTACGTTGTCCATCACTAACCAACCCGTTCGATTCACGCGCTTCATGAGGCTGACGGAGTACCGGGAAAGGGGCGCTACAGGAGTGATCGGTCGGCGAGCAGATAGCTCGTCAGCTCCCGCCGCGCTTCGGCCGACTCCGGCACGGCCGCATACGTCGTGGTGATCTGGCGCCGCTTGTCGGCACCGCCGAACGACGCGTGGTAGGAGTGCGGATCGAAGGCGATGAGGTCACCGGGGGAGGAGCCGACGGTGAAGGCCGGCACCTCCTCGGGCCGCATCCCGAGGCGACGCAGCGGGCGCTCCATCTCCGCGGCGAACGAGTCCCAGCTCCCGCCTCTGCGGTGGGTGCCGGGAATGATCCGCAGCGCGCCGGTGTCGCCGTCGAGCGGCTCCAGATACTGGACGATCTTGAGGAGCCGCAGCGCGCGGTGGTTGCCGTCGCGGTGCCAGTAGGTGGCACCGTCGTAGCGGACTCCGTCGCCGCCGACGTAGACGACGTCCGTGCCCAGCAGCCGGCGTGCCACCCGGGGGCACCGGTCGTCGGCCAGGAGCACCTTCTGGAGCACCTCGCTGCGCTCGGCGATCCGGGCCACGCCCGCACGCCCCTGTCGGCCGACCTGCGGGAAGTTCTCGAAGACGGTTTCGAAGGCGTCGGCGACCGCCGGTACGACGTCGTTCTGCACGCCGCGCAGGTGGAGGAACCCGAACGTCCTGAAGCGGGTGACCTCGGCGTCGGTCACCGACAGAGAGGTGAGTTTCATCCGATGGACACCGATCCGGAGACGTAGCGGTTGAGGAAGTAGCGACGCGTGTCGCGCTGCTCGGTCTCGGTCACCGGGTCACCGACACAGTTGAACGCCAGCTGCCGTCGTACCTCGCCGTGCCACGCCGAGTGCAGGACGTTCGTGTCGAAGACGATGACGTCGCCCGGTTGGGAGTCGACGACCACCGCCGGAACGTCACCCCCGGTGAGACCGAGGTCCTCCCGGTGCCTGATGACGTGCTGGGTCGGTTCCCCGAGCCAGCCGTTGTCGGCTCGATGCGAACCGGGCAGGAAACGCAGGGCCCCCGTGTCGTGCGCGGTGGCGTCCAGGTAGAGCACGAAACGCAGGAACGGCGTGGTGTAGAAGCCGTCCGAGTGCCAGTACGAGTCCCCGACGAGCGCGTTGGCGTCGCTGGTGATGACCTGGTGGTTGCGCTCGAAGAACGCCCCGCAGACTGCGTCCACCCACGCCGATCCGGAGATCAGCGCCAGCTCGGGCATCTCGTTGAGGGCGTCGAACCTGGTGACCCTCTCGTTCGGGGCAGCGCCGGCCGGCAGATCGATCAGCCGGCCGAAAGCACGCTGCAGTTCCTCCACGGTGTCCGCGGCGGCGCCCGGGAGGCGGGCGAAGCCGAACACCCGCAGCTGCTGCGCGACCTCCGCCTCATCGAGTGACATGGGACCGCCCGGGTGCGGAGTGCCGAGCGCCGGACGCGAGCCAGGCCAGCCCCGCCTCGTAGTCGTCCAGCTGCTCCCTGGTCCGGGGACCGATGACCACGGCTTCGGGACGGTAGATCTCGTGGATCTCGGAGATCCTGGCGGCGATCGCCGCCGCCCTGCGCTGGGACGGCACCTCTCGCAGCCGGGAGCCGCCCGAGAAGAGACTGCGGACCACGAGACGGTAGTCGGCGAGGAGGTGCCGCACGTTCGTGTCCTGCGGATCCAGCTGGTCCGCCTCGCACATGACCACGCTGCCGGCCGGCAGCCTGCCGGCGATCTGCGGCAGACTCACGTCCGGCAGGAGCACACTGACGCCCACCAGATCCGCCTGCCCCGTCCGTGAGCAGTGCCCGGCGAACCCGGCGAAGTCGATGTCCGACACCCGCCTCGGCTCCGGGTTGTGCACGAAGGCGACCTCGACGTGGTCGCGCCCGAGCCGCTTCAGGCTCCCCTGCAGCGACTTGGCCATTCCTTCGAGGCTGTAGTCCAGCGTGGGCAGCGGAGTGGTGGTGTCGATCCCGACCTTGGTCCAGACCGACGCGTCGCCGGGAAGGTGCGCGCCGAGGTCCTCCTCCGCTCTCCCGCGTGCGTACACGGGCGAGGTGTCGAAGGTGGTGAAGCCCCGGGCGACCGCACCCTCGACGAACTCCCGGCCCTCGTCCGCGTCGCGGCCCAGCACCATCAGGCCGTTGAAGGATCCCGAGCAGCGCATGGTGCCGATCACCACGGACGGCTGATCCTGCATCGTGTTCATGGACGACTCACCCTTCGTGGGATTCCGAACGGCAGATCGCCATGCAGGCCAGACCGGTGGTCGGTGGTTCGCAGAACGACTGCTCGAGCGCTTCGCCGATCTCCCGCCGCGTCGCGAAGACCGACACCTGCTGAGAACTGTCGTAGGGGCAGCGGCGCAGGAAGCCGTCCGCGGACAGGTACAGCCGCGCCGACTGGCAGGACCGCACGACCGGGCCGCGCAGCCACTCGTGGTAGTCCGACACCACGGTCCTCAGCTGCTCCGACATGCCGAAGAACGTGTCGATCAACGCCAGGTCGCGCTTGAGGTGGGGGTTCTCGAAACGGAACGTCGGCGACGGCAGCAGCGGGCTGACCTCCACCGGGACGTCGGCCTTCTCGACCACCGAGATGATGGCCTTCAGGTCGTCCTCGTCCAGCTCGTAGGCGGTGACGTGCAGGCTCGCCCGACGGTGTCCCAGCGCCTCGAAGACCTCCGGCGTCGAGGAGATGGTCCGGCCGGTGCGGCCGATCTCGTCCGCCCTACGGCTGTCGGCGGAGACCGTGACGTGACTGAGCATGCCGGCGACACCGGCGAGGGCATCGAGGCGCGGGCCGGTCCTGGCGGCGGTGACCACCGAGGTGCGGAAGCCGAACTGGAGCGCGACGCGCACGAGTTGGCGAAACTCCGGGTGGTCGGTCGGCTCGCCGCCGGACAAGCACAGTTCGTCCACGCCGAGTTCGTGGAGGCGTGACAGGGCCCGGGCGTAGGTGTCGAGGCTGAGGACGTCGCGTCCGACATCGGCCCGGAAGCAGAACCGGCAGTTCACTTCGCAGTTGTCGGCGGTCGAGACGAGCACTCCGCGGAGTGCTCCGAGGCTGTCGGTCACTGCAACCCCGTCTGGTCGGTGAGGGCGAGTTCGAGACCCACCTGGAAGAAGTCGCACATCTGCGGGTCGGGCTCGGGGTTGTTCCGGAGCGAGACGTCGTTGCGGGACGGACCACCGCAGACGGCGGCGGCGGGGCACTCTCCGCACTCCTTCGCCGGCAGGAGGTTCTTGGCGGCTCCCGCCAGCAGTTCCGGCTGCTCCCGAAGCTGACTGATCGGGAAGACGAAAGAGTCGTCGCGCCAGTTCAGGTCGAGGATGGAGATGCGCCCGCGGGACAGCAGGGCCGCGTTCAGGCCGCCGTCCTGCTGGATGTGCTCGTACATCTTCGGCAGGCGGGTGTCCAGGGCCTGGTAGATGCGGTCGAGCGAGGAGAACAGCATGGCACCGCGGGACAGCGCGAGAAGCCGGGAACGGAACACCGCGCGGCACAGCGCCTCGCCGTCGACGTGCCAGCGGCCGGAGATCGGAATGGGGGTGTTGACGTAGATGAAGTTGATGCCGAGGGACAGCACGTACTCGACGGTGTCCGGCAGGTTGCTCACGTTGATCGGCGTGGGGGTGAGGTTGCAGCCCACGTGCACCCCGGCATCGATCAGCCGCTGGATGTTCCGGTGGATCCGCTGGTCCGCGGGCTTGCCCGACAGCAGGAACCGCTCGACCTTGTTGTCGTCCGGAGCGCCGTCGAAGGACACGCCCACGCCGTACTTGAACTTCTTGAAGTGCTCGATCATGGGGTCCTTGATCAGGACACCGTTGGTGACGACGGTGAACTGCACCCGCCCCACGCCGTGCTTCTCGGCGAGTTCGAGAGCGTACTCGTCGCCGTACTGCATCAGGTCGAACCGCGTGGTCGGCTCGCCGCCGAACCACTGAATGGTGACCTCCTCCTGGCCGGCGTTCTGCTCGAAGAGGTACTCGAGCCCTTCGCGGAGGTCGGGGATGGTGATGTCGTCGGCGCCCGTGTTGGTGTCGACGAAGCAGTACGTGCAGGTCATGTTGCAGCGGTCGGTCACCACGATGCGGTATCCGCTGATCCGCGGCGGCTTTCCGGTCATGCCCAGCCCGTTGATCCGGTCGAAGATGAGATCGCGCTGAGGTGCGGCCGGCGGCTCGGAAGTGAAGCCCAGCTGTTTCATCTCCGCCAGGATCTGGGGATCGTCGTCGCGTATGCGCTTCATCTCATCGGCGGTGAGACTAGCGCTCCCCAGGGAGACGGGATCGAAGACAATACCCTCCGCCCCCTGAGCGACAAGCAAATACTTGTTCCAGAGTCGATCGGCATCGTTCGTCACGGTGAACTCCTAAAGAAACGGAAGCAGCCATGCGTCGGAACGAACCGCACAGCGAGAAGCCCGCTGCGGTGCCACCGTCGCTTGCCGATGACACCGCAGCAGGATGGATCGATCAGTCTTCTTGCGCGATGTTCGCGTCCTTCAGGACACCCTGGACGATCTCGGTGTAGTGCTTCTTGAGATGCTCGGTGTTCTCGGACGTCGCACCGTCGGCGAGGACGATGATGCCGGGCAGCGACGGGTTCGGCGCCATGAGAACGATGCCGGGCGGGTCAAGGCTGATCGCCATGACGGCGTCCTCGACCGGCACCCACTCGATGCGCTCCTTGACGGCGTCCATCACGCTGACCTGCTTGGCCTTGAAGTCTTCGCGCTCGCCGAACCACACGCCCGACTTACCGCGCGACCCCACGGCGTCGGCGTAGATGAGGTGGTTGTCCTTCTGTTCGCGAGGTTTGGGCATTCAAACGCCTCCTAAGAAAGGGCCGAATTCGGTCCGCGCCGCCCCGGAGCTGAATTGCTGACCGCTCCACGACTTTTTCCGCGCATATTGCGACCGCTGGCGCTCACTCTCGCACGCCGGGGAATATACGTGGTCCATCCCTGGTATATTCGACGTGCGCCTCGCCTTTTCGGCATTCCCACTCCACCGCGAGGGGGATTTCAAAGACGTGACGGGATGTGCCGGTACGGGCCGGCGACCGGTACCGTCACGGTCCGTCCGTCGGTGCGCTGCCGTCCGGCAGCCGGCCGAGGATCCGGCTGACATCGTTTGCATCGGGCAGGCCGAGACCGGTGAAGAGTGCGTACGCCTTGCCGAGCTGGACACGGGCGGTGTCGATACCGCCGCGATCGGCCTCGGCCCGGCCCAGGACCATCAACGCGTAGGCGTGGTCCCGTACGGCTCCGATCTGCTCGCACCGGGCCACGGCCTCGGTGGCGTACCGCACCGCCTCGTCGTACCGCCCCGTCCTGCGGAGCGTTTCGGCGAGTCGGTACAGGGCATGGGCCTCGCGCCCCCGGATGCCGGCGGACCGGCAGACCGCGAGGCACTCGGTGTAGCGGGCGACGGCGTCGCCGAACCGCTCGTGCTCGTGCAACGCCAGTGCCAGCACGTACAACGCGTAGGCGACCCCCGGAAGGTCGCCCAGGGAACGCAGGGTCACCAGCGTCGCCTCGCACGCCGGGATCGCCTCGGCGGCCCGGCCGCTGCGCACCCGGGCGAGCGCCGCGTTGATGGTGGTCGCCGCCTCGCCGGACCGGTGGCCGAGGACACGGGCCAGGGCGATCGCCTCGTCGAAGCACTCCACGGCCTCGTCGTATCGATGCAGAAACATGACCGCTACACCGAGGTTGTTGAGCGCCTGCCGGAGGATGACCGTGTCCTTCGTGCTCCTCGACGCCGTGACGGCAAGACGCGCGTGCTCCTCGGTGTCGGACGGGCGGGCGGCCTGCAGGGCGATGCTGCTGCACAGCAACTGCGCCCGGCCCAGCACCCGTTGGCCGCCCCGCAGCCCGGCCTCCCGCGCGAGCTCCAGGGCGGCGGACCGCAGCCCCTCGAACCGGACGTCGGCACAGAAGGGACTGACCGCTATGAGCAGGTCCACGGCGGTCCGCAACTGGCCGTCGTAGGGCTCCGACCGCAGACCGACGGCGTGCAGCGCGGCCGCCGTCACCAGTCCGATCTCGCCGGTGATCCAGGAACGCGCCGCGTGGACGTCGTCGAAGTGCAGCCCCTGGGCCCGCAGCGGGCCGAGGGAGTTCGCCACCGGGTCTCCGGGCACGGCCTGCGCGAAGGCGTTGCACGCGGTGGCCAGCAGGTAGTCGAGCAGTCTGCCGAAGGCCCGCCGGGTCTCGTCCTGGTGTTCCGGCTCCGCGCACTGGGCGAAGGCGCGCAGCAGGTCGTGATAGCGGTAGCGGCCCGGTTCGGGGGACTCCAGCATGGCGGCGTCCACCAGGGCTTCCAGCAGCTCCTCCGCCGTCTCCTCGTCCGTCGCGAGTGCGGCCGCGGCCACCGGCAGCCCGAAGTCCAGGGGCCCCGGGACGGCGAGCAGCCGGAAGGCGCGGGCCTGCTCGGGCGGCAGTTGCCGGTAGCCGAGTTCGAAGACCGCGTGGATCGACACGTCACCCACGCGCAGTTCCTCGATGCGTCGCTGCTCGTTGGCGAGGCGGGCGGTCAGTGTCGCGATGGCCCACCGCGGCCGGGACGCCAGCCTGGTGGCCACGATCCGGATGGCCAGCGGCAGGAACCCGCACAGCCGGAGCAGTTCGAGCGCCTGTTCCCGCTCCGCGTCCAGCCGTTCCTGCCCGATGACCGTGCCGAGCAGCGAGAGGGCCTCGTCGGGCCTGAAGGTGTCTATGCTCAGCTGTTTGGAGACCGGCAGACCGAAGAGACGGGACCTGCCGGTGATGATGACTCCGCAGCCGACCGATCCGGGCACCAGGTCCAGGACCTGCGACGCGTCACGTGCGTTGTCCAGGACGATCAGCACCCCGCGGCCGTCCAGCATCGAACGGAAGAGTTTGCAGCGGTCCTCGAGGGTGTCGGGTATGTCCTCGGCCGCGACGCCCAGCGACAGGAGGAACCCCGTCAGGACTCCGGCGGGCTCGGCGGGGTTGTCGTCCGCTCCCCGCAGATCGGCGTAGAGCTGCCCGTCCGGGTAGGCGTGACGGACACCGTGGGCCGTGAACAGGGCCAGTGAGGTCTTCCCGATCCCGCCCATCCCGGCGATCGCCACGACGGTCGGCGATCGCCGTCCGGGTGTCGTCAGCAGGGTGTGCATGTCGCTGACGGCGTCGGTGCGACCGGCGAAGTCGGGCAGCAGCGGCGGAAGCTGTGCCGGAACGGGCAGCGGTTCCCGGTCCCGGGCGGCCGTGGGGAGGGGCTCGGCCGCCTTCGGTTCGTCGGACACCGCGGGTTCCTCGACGGCCGCGATGGACAGGGCCGGATCGTTCTCCAGGACCTGCCGGTAGACGGCGGTCAGTTCAGGCCCGGGATCGATGCCCTGCTCCTCCAGCAGCAGCTTCCTGACACCGCTGAACAGCGCGAGCGCGTCGGCCTGTCTGCCCGCCCCGTAGAGCGCGCGCATCAACAGGCCGTACGGACGCTCCCGCAGGGGGTGCATGGCCGTGAGGTCCGCCAGACCGGGAATGGCCTGGCGATGACGGCCGAGGGCCAGGTCGAGGTCGAAACGTTCCTCCAGCAGGGCGATGCGAAATTCCTCGAGCCGGTCACGCTGCCGCATGGCGAAGGGTCCGGGCACTCCGGCCAGAGTCTCTCCCTGCCACAGGTCGAGTGCGCGGACCAGGCTGTCGCTCGCCTCCTCCAACCGGCCCGAGGCACGTGCCTGCGCCGCCTCACGCGTGAGCGTCTCGGCCTGGCCCACGTCGAGCGAGGACGGGGGCACGACCAGGCGGTAGCCGTCGCCGACCGACACGAGCACACTCGGCGTGGAGCGGTCCGGTTCCAGGAGTCTGCGCAACTGCCAGGCGTAGGTGCGGATGGTGGTGGTGGCCTTGCTGGGGGGCGTGGGGCCCCACAACGCGTCCACCAGCTGCGCCTTCGACGCGGTGTGCCCCGGTCGCAGGAGCAGGACCGCCAGCATGGCCCGGAGCTGGGGTGGACCGAGGTGCAGTTCGGTGTCGCCCCGGTAGGCACGGACCGCCCCGAGAACGGCGAAGAGCAGTTCTTCCGTCACCTCGCCAAGGCCCTCCTTGCCCGACCGTTCCGAACGCCGTCGTCACCACCATGGTCACGAACTCGCCGTGGGGATCGGTTCACGCCTGGATCGATCGCCTGTGCGCTGAGGTGGCAAGCCGACCGCGGTCGGCGAGCAACCAGCCTATCAATCAGGCCGGTTCATCCTCGAAAATGTGTATACGACCTGGCGCCGCCGGGATCGGGGGCCGGGGACACCGGCTCCGGGGGAGGACATGCGAACGGCCGGCACGTGCTCGTCGTGCCGGCCGGGACGCCGTGGACACCGCTCTGGCCGCGTGACCGGTGACCAGACACACGAGCGGGTGCCCGTACGGGCACCCGCTCATGAACCGTCAGTGGCCGGCCGGACCTCTCAGACCAGGGATTCCCAGTCGACGATGCCCTCCGCGAGATCGCGCACTCCGGCGAGCAGACCCAGCCTGTTGGCCCGGACCGCGGGGTCCTCGGCCATCACCAGGACGTTGTCGAAGAAGATGTTCACCGCGTCGACCAGTTCGCCCGTCTCCGCGTTGAACCGGACGAGCGAGGTCTCCCCGTCGAGGACCTGCCGGCACTTGGCCAACGCGGCGTGCAGAGCCTGCTCGGCGGGCTCGTGGAGCTGCTCCGGGTCGTACACCGCCTCCAGGCTGGCCGGCACGATGCGACGAACCCGCTGGAACGCCGCGAGAACGGTGGTGAACCGGTCGTCACCCTGCAGGCCCTCCAGCTCCTCCAGGGTGCGCGTGGCCAGCCGCGGCGAGTCGCCGCGCACCAGTACCGCGCGGACGTCGGTGGTGGAGTGCCCGAGCTCGATCAGCTGCTGCTCGAAGCGGCGCAGCACGAACTGGGCCGCGTCCTCCAGATGCTTCTGCCCGACCGCGACGGCCTGATGCTCCGCCGCGACGGCCAGCGCCTGGCCGAGCCTGATCGCGGACAGGTCGCTCCTGCTGAGGAGGATGTTGACCACGCCCAGCGCGGAGCGGCGCAGCCCGAACGCGTCCGAGCTGCCCGTGGGTTCGGCCCCGATCGCGAAGAGACCGACCAGCAGGTCGAGCCGGTCCGCCAGCGCCAGCAGGGCCCCCGGCAGGGTCTCGGGCAGCGCGTCGCCGGCGAAGCGCGGCAGTTCGTTCTCGTAGAGGGCCTGCGCCACCGCCTGGCTCTCGCCCGCGCGCACGGCGTATTCGCGCGCCATGATGCCCGCGAGGCTGGACAGTTCGGTGACCATCTGGGAGCCGAGGTCGAACTTGGTCAGGGCCGCGGCCCGTTCCAGGACGTCGTGGTCCGTGCCGGACAGGCCGACGATCTTCGCCAGCCGGCGGGCGACGGCCGAGATGCGGTCGGCGCGGTCCGCCATGGAGCCGAGCCGCTCCTCGAACGTGAGGAGGTGCGTCTTCTCCCTCATCTCGCTCAGCGGGGTCTCCAGGTCCGCCTTCCAGAAGAAGGAGGCGTCCTCGTACCGGGCCCGCAGCACCGCCTCGTTGCCGTGGCGGACGACGTCGTGGTCGCACCTTCCGTTGGCCACCGCCACGAAGTGGGGCAGCATGCTGCCGCCGCCGTCCACCACGGGGAGGTAGCGCTGGTGCTTGCGCATGACGGTGACGAGGATGTCCGCGGGCAGCGTGAGGTACTTCGGGTCGAAGTTCCCGAGGATCGGGGTGGGGGACTCGACCAGGTTGGTGATCTCGTCGATCAGCGCGCCGTACTGCTCCGTCTGGATGTGTCCGCCCACGGCCTCGGCCAGTCGCGCCGCGCCGTCCACCACCAGGCGCCGCCGCTCCGCGACGTCCGCGAGGATTCCGTGCTCCTTCAGAAAGGGCAGGTACCCGTCGGCCGTCGGCACCTCCGCGGTGGGCGGCGCCGCGTCACGGTGCACCTGCGTCGTACGCCCCGACGTCAGGCTGGACACCGTGAAAGGGACGACCCGCTCTCCCAGCAGAGCCATGATCCAGCGGATCGGACGGGTGAAGGAGAGCCGCGGGGCGTTCCACCGCATGTTCTTCTCGGAGCGGAGTCCGGTCACGACCTCCGAGAGAAGAGCGGAGAGGACCTCCTCGGCCGAGCGCCCGACCACCTGCCGGGTGAGCGCGACGTGCTCGTTGGCGCCGACGGTGACACGGCCGAGATCGGCCGGTTCGGCGCCGTTGCTCCTGGCGAAGCCGATGGCCGCCTTGGTGGGGTTTCCCTCCGCGTCGAACGCCGCCGAGACCCGGGGCCCGCGCACGGTCTGTTCGTAGTCGGCCTCGCGGGGTTCCACACCGAGGACGGTGGCCACCACGCGTCGGGGGCTGGCGTCGACCCTGATCTCACCGTGTCCCAGCCGGGTGGCGCCCAGTTTCTCCGTCAGCGCGGTGCGCACCGCCTGCGAGGTCCGGGTGACCTCCGCCGGCGGCATCTCCTCCACGCCGATCTCCACCACGAGGGTGGCCGGCCCCGGCCCGGCCGGCGGGGTCACCGTGTCCCGCGGGGCCACGGCGGGCTCGGCCGCCGCCGCCCGGTCCGGAGCCCCGCCCAGGGCGGCGCCGGCCGGGGCGGAGTCGCCGCTGGACACGCGACCGAGGGGAAAGCCGAGTTCCTCGCGGCGCGCCACCCACAACTCGGCTACCTCGTGGGCCAGTCCGCGCATCCGGGCGAAGGAACGCGCCCGCTCCGTGGTGGAGATGGCGCCCCGCGCGTCGAGCACGTTGAACGCGTGCGAGCACTTGAGGACGAAGGAGTACGCGGGTACGGGAAGACGCGCGTCGAGCATGCGGCGTGCCTCGCCCGCGTAGGCCTCGAAAAGGCTCCGCTGGGTCTCCAGGTCGGCCTCGTCGAGATAGTAACGGCTCATCTCGTACTCGGCCTGGCCGAACGCCTCGCCGTAGGTGACACCCGGCGCGTACTTGAGGTCCTTGAAGTGATTGACGCCCTGAAGCGCCATCAGGATGCGTTCCATGCCGTAGGTGATCTCGACGGACACCGGGTCGAGGGTGATGCCGCCCGCCTGCTGAAAGTATGTGAACTGGGTGATCTCCAGACCATCGAGCCATACTTCCCAGCCGAGCCCCCAGGCGCCCAGCGCCGGGGATGCCCAGTTGTCCTCGACGAAGCGAATGTCATGTGCCGCCGTGTCGATGCCCAGGGCCTGCAGACTGCCCAGGAAAAGCTCCTGCGCGTTTCCGGGCTCGGGCTTGAGGATGACCTGGTACTGCGTGTGGGTCTGCAGCCGATTCGGGTTCTCGCCGTAACGTGAGTCGTCGGGCCGGACGCTCGGTTCCACGTATGCGACACGCCACGGCTCCGGTCCCTGGACCCGCAGGAACGTAGCCGGGTTGAGCGTGCCCGCACCCACCTCGGTGTTCATGGGCTGAACGACCAAACACCCGTGTTCGGTCCAGTACTTGTTCAGCACCAGCAGTGCTTCTTGCATCGTCAACACCGAGATCATTCCTCCACGGGTACCGCGCATGCTCAGAGCATCTCCCGGCTGACGCTCAGGAGACCATGGCCTGCGGGAGTCTACCAATCAGGGCGTTTCCGCTTGGCATCCCCGATGGCCAACGGGCGCCACGTCCGGGCCAATTGCGGCCGGCCGGCCGGGCGGACCGGTCGGCGTTCCCCCGAGTGGCGGAGAGCTGTCGGCGGCCGTCGCCACGGGCCCGTCGTCCTCGGCCGCGTCCCTCCGCCGGACGCGCGCGTGCCCGGCGGCCGAACAGGGCGCACAACTCGAAGATCTAGGGAATCCACTAGTCTTTCCGGGCCGCCGTTCCGGCAGCCGATTTTCATGCCACCATGAGTGTGGACGTTTATGTGGCTCCTTTCCTTCTGGCCCACGCTATTCAGTTCGCGATGCCGGGGGGCGGGAATTCGTACTCGGCGTGGATCGAGCATAACGCGAGCGGCGAATCAAGGCTTGACCGATCGTATGATGCTCTCTATGGTTCAGTCGTTCGGTCATCCGGACGTGAAGTGAATGCATTACATCCCCTGTGCTTCCTCTCGTCAGGTGGTTCGGTGCCTGTAGTGGATTTCGTCCGGGCGCCGCTTTTCGGTGATTTCTTGGTGTGGCTCGACACCGTTCTCTGGTTACAGAATCCGATCCACGGATGCGAAGAGGCCTCATTCGAAAGAGAGAAGTCATGGAAAACTTCGACGACATCGACATTTCCGACCTGTCGGAAGAGGAGCTGGACGACATCGTCGGCGGCCAGTTCGGGGTTTCCCTCACCTGCGTCATCTGACGATCTGAGATCCGCGGTCCGTCCGCCGAAGGGGCCTGCGCTTCTTCGGCGGACGGATTGACGGCTCGCGTCCGGACGTCCTGTCGCGGGCGGACAGGCCAGCGACTCACAACGGGAAGGGACTCATGCCTGGCGATTCGCGTTTCAACGCCGAGGCGCTCGAACACCATCGCAGGAGCGATGGCCTGGGACCGGTCTTCGGCGACGCTCCTGCCGTGACCCGGCCCAGGGGAGCGGCCGAGCGGATCACCGCGGTCCGCGAGCGGTTCGGGCGACGCACACGCGGAGCGCGGTTGCAGGTCTGCTTCCAAACCCAGGTCAGCGACTGCGGTCCCGCCGCTCTCGTGACCGTGCTGCGCCACCACGGCGTGGACGTGTCCCTCGACGAGATCCGCGCGCGTGCGGGTTCCGGACGCAATGGCGCATCGGCCCGCACCCTCCTGGAGATCGCCCGCGAATACGGCGTCAAGGGCCGCGGCGTGCGCGCCCGCGCGGAAGCCCTGGCCCGGCTGTCCCCCGGTTCGATCCTGTTCTGGAACTTCAACCACTTCGTCGTCCTGGAGGGAGCCGGCAAAGACCATGTGGACGTCATCGACCCTGTCCATGGACGCCGCAGGCTCACCCTGGCGACGGTCGCCGAGTCCTTCACGGGCGTGGCCCTGGAGTTCGAGCGGCCGCTCGAAACCGGCACCGGCCGGCGCCGGCGCGGCAGTGAACTCCGCGGCCCCTGGCACCGCCTGCGGCAGTTTCTGCCGCGCGGCCGGGAACTCGCGCTGATCCTCGCCTCCTCCGCCGGACTCATGGCCTTCGAACTCGCCCTGCCGCTCACCGCCGGATTCCTCGTCGAACGCGTCCTCGGCAACCGTTCCACCGGCGGAGCGTGGACGGCCTGCGCCATCCTGGCCGCTCTGGTCGTCTTCTATTTCTCCCTGTCCGTCGCGCGGTCGTTTCTGGTCACCAGGCGCCAGGCCGTCATCGAGAAACGGCTCACCCTGGGCGTCGTCGGGCATATGGCGGACCTGCCCTACGACTTCTTCACCGTGCGCAACTCCGGTGATCTCGCGCTACGGGTCCGCACCAGCAACGTGCTCGTCCAGGTCCTGAGCCTCACCGCGGTCTCGGCCGTCTTCGACAGCCTGCTCATCGTCGTCTATCTGATCGCCATAGCCGTCGCGAACCCGCTCCTGTCGCTTCTCGTCACGGTGCTGGTCGTCGTGCAGACCGGCATCCTCGTGCTGACCTGGCGCCGGCAGACCGGGCTGAGCCAAGAGGTCCTCGAACGCCAGACCAAGGCCCAGGAGGAACTGGTGGAGATGCTGGAGAGCATCACCACCCTCAAGGCCGCCGGCATGGACGGCCGGGCGGTGGAGCGCTGGTCGCACACCCTGGTCCACGAGGTCAACAAGCGGCTGAACGCCCGCCGCAACCTCGCCCTGTTCGCCTCCCTCAGCCGCACGCTGCAGTTCGCCGCGCCGCTGATCGTGCTGGTCGCCGGGATCTGGCTGGTCCTCAGCCACCGCTACTCGCTCGGTGAGGCCATGGGCTTCATGACACTGACGATCGCCCTGTTCATCCCGCTGGAAGGCCTCTTCGACGCCGGCTCCCAGCTGGCCGCGGTCCGGCCGACCCTCGCCAAACTCGACGACGTCCTGCGGGCGGCCCCCGAACCGCGGGGCGCCTTCGCCGAGACCGGCGTGGCCAGGCCCGGCCGGATCAGGGCCGAAGGGGTCGGCTTCCGCTATCCGGGGGCTCCGCGGCCCACCCTCGACGACGTCAGTCTCGAACTCGAACCGGGGCAGTTCATGGCCATCATCGGCCGTTCGGGGTCCGGGAAGTCCACCCTCGGCATGCTGCTGGCCGGGCTCTACACACCCACCGGCGGCACCCTGACCGTCGACGGCACCGACCTGGCCGAACTCGACCGGCCCACCTACCGGCGGCGCATCGGCTACGTCAACCAGAACGCGCACCTCTTCGGCGGCACCATCCGGGACAACATCCTCTTCGGCGGCGACGACATCAGCAAGGAGGACCTGATCGCGGCGGTCGGGCTGGCGCACATCCACGAGGAGATCGAGGCCATGCCCATGGGCTACAACACCCTCGTGGCTCCCGGCGGCCACGGGCTGTCGGGAGGACAGCGCCAGCGGATCGTGCTGGCCCGGGCGCTGGCGAAGAAACCCGAACTGGTCATCCTGGACGAGGCGACCAGCGCCCTCGACCCGGCTCTCGAGGAGTCCATCATGCGGGGGCTGCTGGACGCGGGGATCACCGTCGTCGTCATAGCCCACCGCCTGACCGTGATGGACGAGGCGGACCAGGTCGTCGTCATGCGCGACGGACGCGTCGTCGAGGCGGGTTCCCCCGCCGTGCTCAAGGAGAGCGGAACGGAGTACCTGTGCCTGGCCTGACGGACCCACGGGTCCGTACCCCCTTCCCCCTGACCTTCGAGCAGGAGTGGTTCCACACCAAGACCCTCTCCAGCGGCTGGTCCCACAAGAACACTCAGCTCGCGTTCGAGATCCTGGGCGACCTCGACACGGACGCCCTCGCCGCCGCCGTACGCGCCTTCGTGGTCCGGCACGACGCCCTCCACCTCCAGATGGATCCGGTGCCGGGCCCGCACCCGCTGCAGTGGACCCGGGGCATCGAGGCCGACGAGGACGTCGTCCGACGGGTGAAGGTGAAGGCCGCCTCGCCCGCGCAGTTCTCCCACTACGCCTCGGTCCTGCTGTCCCGCGACTGCGTCACCCCGTGGTCGTACGGCCCGCAGCGCCCGTTCGTCATCAGGCTGCTGCGCTACGACGACCGCCACCACGCGCTGCTGGCCACCTTCCAGAACCTCGTCTTCGACGGCCGGGCCCATCACCTCTTCGGGCACGAGGTCTGGCGGGACTACCAGACCCTGCGTGACGGCGGGTCCCCGCCGGACACGGCCCCCTCGTTCGCCGACGCGGCGGTCCGGCAGCGGGAGCGGACGAGCGAGCGGCTGCGTGAGCAGGCGCTCGCGAACTGGCGGGAACGCCTGGCCTTCATGACCCGCGTCCCCTGGCCCCGCACCGACCCCACCGGGGCCGACCGCGCCGAAGCAGGCATGGTGAGCGCGGAGCTGCCGGCCGTGACCGTCACGGCGCTGCGCGGTGTGTGCGCAGAGTTCCGCTTCACCGTCCTGCAGTCGGCGGTCGGTCTGTTCGTCACCGCACTGGCCGCTCGTACCGGCAGGTCCGAGGTGGGACTGTGGACGTCGATGGACTCGCGTGCGTCCCGGGACACGGACGTGGTGGGCATGTTCGCCGGCTCCTGCCCGCTGACCCTGCGCGACGTCGGCGCCGACGCCTTCTCCGTACGGACCCAGGTGCGTGACCAGCTGCTCAACGGGCTCCGGCACCAAAGGCTCGACGCCGAGGACCTCACCGCGCTGATCCGGGAGGCGGAGGGGGCCGCCGGCGCGCCGGTCAGCCGTGACATCTACGTCAACCTGCGCCGGTTCGAAGGGAACTCCACGGTCGCGGACGACATCGACGGTCTGCGGATCACGGCCGACGCCTACCCGCTGCACCGGATCACCTTTCACGACACCTTCGCACTCCACCTCCGGTGCACCGAGTTCCGCGACCGCCTGGGCATCGACCTCCTCTACGACGGGCACCGGGCCGACCGCCGGCTGGCGCGGGCGGTCCTGGACGACATGCTCGCCGGTCTGGCGGCCACCGTGCCCGCCGGATGACCGGGCAGGTGTGGTGAGGGCCGTCCTCCTCCCGCCGTACCCGATTCCGACCCCAGCCCCCAGCAGAGAAGGCGCCATGTCCGACACGCCGATCGACGAGGTACTGACCGCCGTGAGCGAGGTGTTCGGCAGGCCGGTCGTGCCCGAGGACGACTTCTTCGCCCTCGGCGGCGACTCCATCACCGCGGTCGAACTGAGTCTCCGTCTGGAGGAGCGCCTGGGCGTCGAGGTCGATGTCGAACTGGTCGTCGGCCTCCCCGACCTCGCGGCACTCGCCGAAGCACTCGCGCAGCCCTCTCCCGCCTCGCCGACAGCCAAGCACTGAGGAATCATGAAGCCCTATCTCTGGGACCCCTGGGCCACCGCGCGGACCCACCCGGACCGCGTGGCCGTGATCGCCGACGGCGAGCAGAGCACGTACGGCGAACTGACCGGCCGCGCGGACGACCTGGCCCGGGGGCTGCGCGCCCACGGGATCCCGGACGGCGCGGTCGTGTCGACCGACATCCCCACCGGGCCGGCCTTCTTCGCGCTGGCCCTGGCCGCGCTGCGACACGGCTTCGGTCTCTTCCCCATCGACCGTGACCTGCTCGGGATCCCCATGGGACCGTCCCTGCTCGCCTCGGTGTCCACCGCCGTGCACATCAGCGCGCGGCCCTGGGCCGACGGCCCCGCCCTGCCCTGCCCGGTCGTGACCGACACGCAGCTGACGGCCCTGACGGACGGCCCCGCCGCGCCCGCGGCCCCGCCGGCCGCGGGCCGCCTCGTGTTCGCCACCTCCGGCACCACCGGACTGCCGCAGGCCGTGGCCCGGGCCCGTCCACGCAGGCCCTACCGCGGGGTCGCGGTCGTCGAACGCTACGGCGCCGGAGCCGGCCGGGGCCCGCACCTGATGGCCAACCCGACCTACCACCTGGGCACCTTGGGCCCCGCCCTGTACGCGCTGCAGGCGGGCAGTACGGTCGTCGTCCAGCGAACCTGGTCCTGCGACGCCTTCATTGAACTGGCGGACCGGCACCGTGCGGACAGCGTCATGCTCAGTCCCGACCGCCTGACCGACCTGGTCCAGGCCGGCGCGGCAGCGCGCTACCCCTTCCAGGTCGTCTTCCACGGCGGGGCCGCCTGCCCACCCGCCGTCAAGCGCGCCGCCATCGACCTGTTCGGGCCGGTCCTGCACGAGTACTACGGCACGTCCCACGGTGTGATCACCGAGATCACGACCGCCGAGTGGCTGGCCAGGCCCGGATCGGTCGGACGGCCCCTGCCGGGGATCCGTGTCGAGATATCGCGGGAGGGCCGGCCCGTGCCCGCGGGCGAGACCGGGGACATAGACATCCGGCTGCGGGCGGCCGACCGGGATCCGTCCGACACCGGCGTGCTGAGAACCGGGGACGTGGGCCATCTCGACGACGAGGGATATCTGTTCGTCCTCGGCCGGGCCGAGAGCCCGCGGGAGATCCGGATGGCGCGGCTGGAGCACGACATCCGGCTGCTGCCCGGAGTCACCGACGCCGCCGCCCTCGACGGCGCCGACGACGAACCGGTGTGCTTCGTGGAACACGGTCACGGTGCCGACTTCCAGGACCCGGTGCCCGCCATCGAGGCCACGGCGGACGAACTGGACCTGCCCCGCCCCCGCGTCGTGCTCGCGGTCTCGGGCTCCCTGCCCCGCACGCCCAGCGGCAAGCTGAGGCGTGCCGACCTCGGCGTCCTGGCGCGGAGCGCTCCCCATGGCCCCCGGTAGCGGAGGACCGGCCCACGACTGCGTCGCGGCGACCGGATGGCTCCGGCACCACGCCCGGCACCGGCCGGACGCCATCGCCCTGACCAGCTGGGACGAAGGGGGGATCCGGCGCCGTACGACCTTCGGTGAACTGGCCGGGCTGGTCGCCACCGTCGCCCGCGCGCTGCGGGGCCCGCATGCCGAACCCGGACAACGGGTGGTCCTGGTCCTGCCGAACGACGAGACGTTCGCCGCCGTCCTGCTGGCCGTGATCGGCACCGGACTCGTCGCGGTTCCCGCCCCGGGCCCGCGCACGATGCGCGCCGAGGCGTTCGAGCAGAGACTGCGGGCCGTCGTCCGGGACTGCCGCCCGGCTCTCGTGATCACCACCGAGGCGTGGCGGGACACGGTGCGCCCCGCCCTGGAGGACCTGCCCACGCGGGTGCGGATCCGCACCTGGGAGGAGTTGCGGGCGGTCGCCGCCGTCCTGCCGGAGGGGGGCGGCGCGCCCGACGTACGGGTGAGCCGGCGCACACCCGCCTTTCTCCAGTACACCTCCGGATCGACCGGCTCTCCCAAGGGCGTCGTCATCGGTCACCGCGCCCTGCGGGCGAGTTGCCGCCAGGCGGCCGTCCGCTACCGCGAGAGCCCGGCCGACGTCGCCGTGACATGGGTGCCGCTCAGCCACGACATGGGTCTGATCACCGGCATCCTCAGGCCGCTGTTCAGCGGATACGAGTCCGTGCTCATGCCGACCGAGCGCTTCGCCCGCCGTCCGGCGGAATGGCTCTCCGCTCTCACCGTCTGCCGCGGCACGCTGTCCAGTGCTCCCGACTTCGCGTACGACCTGTGCGCGCGCAGGACCACCGACGACGAGATGGCCACCCTGGACCTGCGTGCCTGGCGGGTGGCGCGCAGCGCGGGAGAGGTGGTCCGCGCCGCCACCGCCGAGCGGTTCGCCGCCCGGTTCGCGGCGGCGGGGTTCCGGGCCGGGGCCCTGTGTCCCTCGTACGGGATGGCGGAGGCGACCCTCACGGTCACCGCCACCACCCCCGAACTACCGCCGCTCCGCCTCGCCGTCAGCACCGAGGAACTGCGTGCGGGCCGTGCGGTCCGTGCCGCGCGCGGTACCCCCGCCACCACCCTGCTCTCCTCGGGTGTCCCGCTGCCGGGAACCCGGGTACGCATCGGCGACGGCCGCCAGGACGAGCACCGTGTGGGGGAGATCCACATCCGGGGCCCGCAACTCTTCAGCGGCTACTGGCGCAAGCCGGTCCGGCGATCCCGCTGGCACCCCACCAGGGACCTCGGGTTCCTCGACGACGGCCAGCTGTTCGTCCTGGGACGGGCGGACGACGTACTCGTGCACCGCGGCCGCAACTTCCACCCGGCGGACATCACCGCGGCCTGTGCGGCCGTACCCGGCCTCAGACCGGGGCGGTGCGCCGCGTTCACCGTAGGGGACGAGACGGCCGGCGACCTCCTGTGCCTGGTGTCGGAAGTGACCGGTGGCCCCGGCGCACCGTCCCCCGCGCACCTGGCCGCCCAGGTCCGGCGCCGCCTCGCCCAGGCCCTCGACCTGTACGTCTCCGAGGTCGCCCTGCTGCCCGCCGGCAGCCTTCCCGTGACGACCAGCGGCAAGGTGCGGATCTCCGCGACGAAACAGCGCTTCGAGCGGGGCGACCTGCCCGTTCTCCGGCCCCACGTGCCCCGGCGCACATCGTCCGAGCACAGAGAGGAACCCACGACATGACCCTTGCGCACTCCACCACGCTGTCCCGGTGGGTCGGCGACCCGGCGGTCTTCGCCGCCGACCACTGGCGCCGCCGTCCCGGTGTCTTCACTCCCGGCGGCTCCCTCGGCAGTCCCTTCACGCCGGCCGACGTGGACGACGCCCTCGCCAGCGGCTTCCTGCACGAGCCCTACGTGGAGATGACCGGCGCCGAGGGCCCCCTGCCCGCCGACACCTACCTCTCGGCGCGTTCGGTCCGAGGCGTCTCCCACCCGGGGTTCGCCGACCAGAAGAAGATACGGGCGCTGATCGAGCGGGGCGCGACCCTGCTCATGCACAGGGTCGACCAGTGGCACGGCCCCACCCGCGATCTCCTGGCACACCTGTCGGCCGAACTCCAGCGGCCGGTGGAGGCGTTCTGCTTCGTCACCCCGCCCGGCGCCCAGGGTGCTCCACTGCATCGCGACGACGCCGATGTGCTCGTTCTCCAACTGGCCGGCAGCAAGGACTGGCGGGTCTACGAGGGACCGGCCGGCGGTGACTGGCGCGAGGGAAGTGTGGAAGGGGAGAAACCGGCGGAGGTGCTGCGCGCCACCGTGCACGCCGGGGACGTCCTGTACATCCCACGCGCCTTCGCCCACGAGGCCGTCGGGAGCGGTGGCCTGTCCGTGCACCTGTCACTGACGATCCGTGAGGTCCACAAGGGCGATCTGTTCCGCAGTCTCCAGAAGCTCACCGCCAGGGCGATGAACGTCGAAGCGCGCCCGCTGGACGACGAAGCCGTCCTCGCCGCCGCCACCGCCATGCTGGAGCACGTGAGCAAGGCTCTGGCCGGCCTGACCCCCCGGGACCTGGTGGACCACGCCAGGCGGGCCAGGCTCGCGGCCCTGCCCGACCCCGGTGCACCGGTCTCGCTCGGTGACCTGGCCGCCGGATACGCCGATCCGCGGTGATCCCGCGCGCCCCGACGGTGGAAGCCGCACCTGCCGCGGTCCGGCGTCCGGAGCCGCGGTGACACGGGGGAACGTGCCGAGGACCCCGGCCGGTTCGTCGTCGTAGCGGCCCGGGGACCCGCCGCCGTTGCGGAATTACCACTGGCAAGCGCGCCCAGGACCCCCGGGGATCCGGGTGCGGGCAGCTCCCGCGCTCGTCGATTCTCCACTGATCGTGCGCTGATCGCCGTGAGCCAGTATGACCGTAACCGAACAGGTCGGGCGCGTGCAGCGCTCCATCCCCAGCGGCGCTCATGAAAGGTCTGCCCTGCGAGTCGCCGTCATTCGGGCCGGCAAGGTGCAGTCGAAAGCCACAGGAGCACGAATGGGTCATTCTGCGCTGACAACGGACAGAGAGATCTTGGTTTTTCTCGACCGCAAGCACCAGATGCAGTACGGGAGTCCGGAATTCTTCCGGCAGTTCGGCGGGTCGGGCGAGGAACTGTACGGAAAGCCGTTCCGCTCCCTCATAGAATCAGACCTCCGCGAGGCTCTCGACCGCGATCTGAACCAGCTGCTCGTCGGAGACCGGGACCAGTTCAGTCACCGCATAGCCCTGCGGCGGCGGTCTGCCACGCCGCTCAGCGCCGTGCTCACGGCGACAGCCCTGTGGGGAAGTTCGCCGAACAGGGCTGTGGTCATACAGCTCTTCCACCCCACGGACCCCGCCGGGCCGAAGACCGTCGGTGAGAGTCAGGTCATCGGTGAGATGGCGGCGAAGATCCTCGAAGGAACCGCGGCAGGACTGACGTCGGAATTCCTGGCCTCACGCTTATTCATCAGCCCCAAGACCGTCGATTACCACATCTCGCGCATGCTCCGGCAGTTCGGCATGCCGAATCGGGTGGCGCTGATCGCGCTGGCCTACTCGACGGGAATACTGCAGATCAATTCGTGGCCGCCCCGGGTCGCCGATGAGTTCATAAAATAGGAATCCGGAGTGGAGCTCATGCGCAGAGCCTGGCACGGCGGAACGTCCCGTTCGGACGCCGACCCGGACGCGGGGGCCGAGACCGGCCTCACTCAGCTGAATCTCTTAGGGCCGCTGGAGATCCTCGTGTCCGGAGTCACCGTGTCCCCGGGAGGAGCTAAGCCGCAGATCCTCTTCGCCTACCTGTGTCTCCATGTCAACCGGCATGTATCGGTCGACAACATCATCGAGGCAGTCTGGGGGGAGGCGCCACCCTCGAGCGCCAAGAAGAACGTACAACTCTACGTCAGCCGCCTGCGCCGGCAGTTCACCTACGCGACCGGCGTCCGTCTGGTCACGACCAGCGACGGGTACCAGCTCACGGCCGAGTCCGGTCAGGTCGATCTGGAGCGGTGCCGGCAACTGTGGCAGCTCGGTCAGGAAAGCCTCCACAACGGTGCGCCCAAGGAGGCCGGCAGGCAACTGCGGGAGGCCATCCGGTTGTGGCGGGGCAAGCCGCTGAGCGGGCTCACCCACACGCTGGTCATGCAGGCCGAGGCGGCCAGGCTGGAACAGTTCCGGCTCGGACTGCTGATGAAGTACTTCCAGGCGCAGCTCGCGGACGGTCAGCACTTCGAGATAATTCCCGAACTCCTCGCCACCGTCGCTGATTATCCGCACCAGGAACGACTGCGCGCGGATCTCATGATGGCCCTGTGGCGGTCCGGCCAGCGCCACGCCGCCCTGGCCACCTATCGCGAGGCGTATCAGCTGCTGGCCGACGACCTCGGAATCTTCCCCGGACGGCAGCTGCACGCGCTGCACCAGGCGATCCTGGCCGACGACGCCGAGATCATGGGTGGCTTGACGGCGGATCGGAGCGTCGCTCCATGACGTCGTTCACGGCCCGCGGGAAGGCCTTCGCGGCGCGGGGACGGTTGTCGCCGCAGTGGGCACAGCAACCCCCGATTCACCGCCCGACCTGCACATTGATCACCTGTTGATCACGGTCTGCCAGCATGACAAATCGCGGCGGGCCCCGTGGCACGCGGCGCAGAACTCACCAGAACGGATACATAAAGTGAAGCGATACAGATCCGGCGTTCCGCTGCGTCAGTCTCCCCTGGTCGCCGTCCTGGCGCTGCCGGTCGTCGTGGCCGGCCTCATCGGCGGTTCCGCCGTCGGCGGCGTGGCGGACCACCCGTCGTCCGGCACGGTGAGGCACCACGACCGGGCAGACGAGCCGCTGGGGTGGAACGGCACGGGATCGCGATACCGGGGCTGGCCGTCGTGACCTGCCGGCAGTATCGGCGCGCGCGGTCGCCAGGGGTGACCGTCGGCCGGGGGCGGGGCGTCCAGCCTTCGCGGAGGTGACCTGCGGCGCGGGCCGGGCCGGCCGTTCGCGGCCGCCGCGTCCACCGGGCCGGACCCCGGATGCCCCGGTGGCTCTCCCGGGGCCGTCCCTCGCGTCGGACGGTGCTGCCGCCGCCGGTTCGGCTCTTGCCGCCGATCCCTCCGGGAGCAGGCCCCGAACCGGTCCGGCGGCAGAGGTTGCAGAGGTTTACGTGAAGAGGTGGAGACGTTTCATCTGCGCTATTCGTGGCGGTTGCGAAGGAGCTGAACTTCTCCGCGGCGGCCCGTCGGCTGCACATGGCCACCTCGCCGCTCAGCCGGCGGATCAGGGACCTGGAGCGGGAGTTCGACCCCCACCCGCGGGCGAGGCGCTGCTGTGACCCGGACCGAGCGCAGCACCATGTTCGTCGGTATCCCGCCCGGGGTGCACCCCGCACTCAGGTCGCTCGCCGAGCGCGTCGGCGAGGCGTATGAGCTCCTGCGCTGGCCCGGCAGCTCCAGGGCCCTGGCCGTCGGTGTGCGCGAGGGCAGACTCCCCCTCGCGCCCGTCCACCTGCCGGTCGCTGATCCGGCACGGGAGCAGCTGCTTGCCGGAGCGGCTGGGAGCCGGTCCGGCAGCACGCTCGCCCCCAGCCCCTCCGCGGCCATCAGCTTCCCCATCTCGGCACCGTCGGTCGAGTACGAGAACGCGGGTGTACGGTCCGCCCGGGAGCCGACGCTCATAGCGGTGCCTCACATAGCCCGTACGCATGCCGATCAACGGCACCGTCAGCAGGTCGTCGACCGACACCTCGGCCCGCTCTGCGAGCGGGCTGTCCGGACGTACGCACACCGCCGGTCGTCCGCGCGGCAGCTCGGTGGCCTCGAAACCGGCGGGCACGTCGTCACCGTCGAGACGGTTCACCAGCCCCAGGCCGAAACCGCCCTCGGCGAGGCCCCGGTGGATCTCCGTCCGCTGCGCGCCCACCACCTCGACCTGGGTGACCGGCTGGGCGGTCCGGAAATCCGCAGCACCGGGAGGAGCAGCGGCACCGTCACCGCGTTGACGGTGCCGACGCGCACCACACGGCTGATGCGGTGCTGCTCGCCCGCCGCCACGACGCCCAGCTCCCGCTCAACGCGGGCTGCGACGGGCGCAGTTCCTCGGCTGCCCGGCGCAGAGTGCCGAGCATTCCAGCTGTTCGGCCCGCACCCCGGCAGAATGCGTCGCCATTCGGCGCGTGTTCAAGGGTTTCCCTGTCACACGTTCGTGAAATTCAGTGGTCCGCGATACGAGAACGGTCGGGTTTTCCTTGACGGTTCTCGGCGCCGACTGCCACCATCGACGGCATGAAGATGCGACTGGACCTCACGCGGCGACGCCACGTCGACCTCGCGCGCGTCTCCAGCGCCTCCTGTTGCCGCGCGGCCTGATCCCCGTCACCTCCCCCCAGTGACCCGCCGCGCCCATTCCGTGTCCGTCTGAAATTCGTCGGAATTCGCCCCGACGGGATTCGGCGTGCCCGAAAAGGCCTTCAGCAACAGGAGTTCCGTATGCCTGCCGCGCCCCTGAAGTTCGCCTACTGGGTCCCCAATGTCAGTGGAGGACTCGTCACCAGCAACATCGAGCAGCGCACCGACTGGGGATACGACTACAACCGGGAACTCGCGGTACTCGCCGAGAACAACGGCTTTGAGTACGCGCTCAGCCAGGTCCGCTACATGGCCGGCTACGGTGCCGAGTACCAGCACGAGTCGACCGGCTTCAGCCTCGCCCTGCTGCTCGCCACCGAGCGCCTGAAGGTGATCGCCGCCGTCCATCCCGGCCTGTGGCATCCGGGCGTGCTCGCCAAGTTCGGCGCCACCGCCGATCACCTCTCCCACGGCCGGTTCGCCGTGAACGTGGTGTCGGGCTGGTTCAAGGCCGAGTTCACCGCGCTGGGCGAGCCCTGGCTGGAGCACGACGAGCGCTACCGCCGGGCCGAGGAGTTCATTCGCGCCCTGCGTCAGATCTGGACCGAGGACCACACTGAACTCGCGGGTGACTTCTACCGGTTGCGGGACTTCTCGCTCAAGCCCAAGCCGCTCGGCACCCCCGAGCGCCCGCACCCCGAGATCTTCCAGGGCGGCAACTCCACGGCCGCGCGTGCCATGGCCGGCCGGGTCTCCGACTGGTACTTCTCCAACGGCAAGGACTTCGAGGGGTGACCGAGCAGATCGCCGACGTCCGCCAGGCCGCCGCCGAAGCCGGCCGCCCGGCACCGAAGTTCGGTCTCAACGGCTTCCTCCTCGCCCGCGACTCCGAGGCCGAGGCCCGCGACACCCTCCGCGAGATCATCGCCAAGGCCGACCGGGAGGCCGTCGAAGGCTTCGGCGCGGCCGTGAAACAGGCGGGCCGGTCCAGCGCGGACGGCAAGGGCATGTGGCAGGACTCCACCTTCGAGGACCTCGTCCAGTACAACGACGGATTCCGCACCGGGCTGATCGGCACTCCCGAGCAGATCGCCGAGCGGATCGTCGCCTACAAGCAGCTGGGCGTCGACCTCCTGCTGCTCGGCTTCCTGCACTACCACGAGGAGGTCGCGTACTTCGGCAGGCGCGTGCTGCCCCTGGTCCGCGAACTGGAGGCGGGTCTCCCGGACCGCGCACCCGAGACCGCCCCGGCCCAGGCCTGACCGACCCCTGCCGGGCCGCCCGTGCCGTACGGGCGCCCGGGCTCCCAGAACGAGGCATCCATGGCCACCGTCCTCTCCGTCTCCGGCAGCCCCTCCGCCTTCCCCGGCACCGGCCGGCTGCTGCGCCACCTCGACCAGCGGCTGATCGCCCACGGGCACGAGGTGATCCCGCTGGACATCCGCACCGTCCCCGCCGAGGCCCTGCTCGGCGCGGACTTCCGTCACCCTGCGATCGTCGAGGCGGCCGAGCTGTTCGCCCGCGCCGACGGGGTCGTCGTCGGCACCCCGGTCTACAAGGCGTCGTACTCCGGTGTGCTCAAGGCACTCCTGGACCTGCTCCCGCAGTACGCGCTCGCGGGCAAGACCGTGCTGCCCCTGGCCACCGGCGGTTCCACCGCGCATGTCCTCGCCATCGACCACGCGCTCCGTCCGGTGCTCAGCTCCATGGGCGCCGCCCACATAGTCCAGGGCTGGTTCACCCTCGACAAGGACATCACCGTTCGGGAGGACGGCACCCTCGCCCTCGCACCGGCCGTCACCGAGGCGCTCCACCCGATCGTGGACCGGTTCTCGGCCGCCCTCGGCCGGCGGCCCGTCCTCGCCGCGGCGGGCTGAACCGATGACCGCACATGTCAGCACCGACGAGGCGGAGGCCCTCGCCGTGGCGGCGGCCCTGGCCGGGGAGTTCCGGGCCGGAGCGGCCGAGCGGGACGCCGGACGCCGGCTGCCCCGTGCCGAGCTGGAACGGCTGTCGGCCTCGGGCCTGCTGGCCGTGACCGTTCCCGCCGAGTACGGGGGAGCGGACATCGGCGCGGAGGCCCTCGCCGAGATCTTCCGGCTGCTCGGTTCGGCCGACGCGAGCCTCGCCCAAATACCCCAGAGCCACTTCGTGTACGTCAATGTGATCCACCGTCAGGGAACCGAGGGGCAGCGGAAGTTCTTCTTCGCCGAGCTGCTCGCCGGCAGCCGGCCGGCAAACGCGCAGTCCGAGGCCGGGACCAAGCACGTCCAGGACATCCGGACCCGCCTGGAGCGCGCGGCGGACGGCTCCTACGTGCTGCGCGGTGTCAAGCACTACTCCACCGGCGCCCTCTTCGCCGACTGGATCCCCGTCCTCGCCCGCGCCGAGGACGACCAGCTGCATGTCGCGTACGTCCCCCGGGACGCGCCCGGCCTCACCGTCGTCGACGACTGGGACGGCATGGGGCAGCGTACGACCGCAAGCGGGACGGTACGGCTGGACGGCGTCGCGGTGCCCGCGGACCGGGTGCTGCCCCACCACCTGACCTTCCAGGGACCGCAACTCCACGGTGCGGTGGCACAGTTGCTGCACGCTGCCATCGACGTGGGGATCGCCGGGGCGGCGCTGGCCGAGGCAGCGGAGTTCGTCCGCACGAAGAGCCGGCCCTGGTTCGAGAGCGGCGCGGACACCGCCGCAGAGGACCCCTTGCTGATCCAGCGGTTCGGTGAACTCGCCCTCCTGACCCGGGCGTCCGAGGCGCTCCTGCGGGAGGGAGCGCGCTCCGTCGACACGGCCGCCGCCCGGCTCACCGACGAGTCCGCCGCCGAGGCGTCGATCGCGGTGGCGGCGGCGAAGGTACAGGCGGCCGAGGCGGCCGTCGCCGTCGCCGGGGCGCTCTTCGAGGTGTCCGGCACCCGCTCCGCGCTCGACTCCCTCAACCTGCACCGGTACTGGCGGGACGCCCGCACCCACACCCTGCACGATCCGGCGCGCTGGAAGATCCAGCACATCGGCCGGTACGTGCTCAGCGGCACCCTGCCGCCCCGCCACGGTCTGCTGTGACGCCTCAGGGCCCCTCTCGATCGGAGAAATCCCCGTGTCCCTCACCTTTCACTGGTTCCTGCCCACCAACGGGGACAGCCGCCATGTCGTCGGCGGCGGCCACGGCACCCCGGCGACGGTCTCCGGACGGGACCGGCCGCCGACGGTCGCCTATCTGAGCCAGATCGCCAAGGCCGCGGAGGACCTCGGCTTCGTGGGTGCGCTCACCCCCACCGGCGCCTGGTGCGAGGACGCCTGGCTGACCACCGCCATGGTCAGCCGGCACACCGAACGGCTGAAGTTCCTGGTCGCCTTCCGGCCCGGCTTCGTCTCGCCCACGCTCGCCGCGCAGATGGCGTCCACGTTCCAGCGGCAGACCGGGGGACGGCTGCTGCTCAACGTGGTGACCGGGGGCGAGAGCCATGAGCAGCGGGCCTACGGCGACTTCCTCGACAAGGACGCGCGGTATCGCCGTACCGGCGAATTCCTCGAAGTGGTAAGGCAGTTGTGGGAGGGCAGGACCGTCGACCTGGCGGGCGAGCACCTGCGGGTCGAGGACGCGCGGCTGGCCCGGGTGCCGGACCCGGTTCCCGAGGTCTACTTCGGAGGGTCCTCGCCGGTCGCCGGGGAGGTCGCGGCCCGGCACGTGGACGTGTACCTGACCTGGGGCGAGCCGCCCGCACAGGTCGCCGAAAAAATCGCGTGGATCCGCGGGCTGGCGGCGGAGCAGGGGCGCACCCTGCGGTTCGGGATCCGGCTGCACGTCATCACCCGGGACACCTCGGAGCAGGCCTGGGCGGAGGCCAACCGGCTGCTCGACGGGTTCGACCCGGAGACGGTGCGGTCGGTGCAGGCCGGGCTCGCGCGCAGTGAGTCCGCGGGCCAGCGGCGGATGCTGGCGCTGCACGGCGGCCGACGGGACGCGCTGGAGATCCATCCCAACCTCTGGGCCGGCATCGGCCTGGTGCGCGGCGGCGCGGGCACCGCTCTGGTCGGCTCGCACGAGGAGGTCGCCACACGGATCAAGGAGTACGCGGCCCTCGGCATCGACGAGTTCGTGCTGTCCGGGTATCCGCATCTGGAGGAGGCCTACTGGTTCGGGGAGGGGGTGCTGCCCCGCCTCGCCGCGGAGGGGCTGTGGCGGCACCCCGCCGGGAGGAGCGAGGCCGCGTCGGCACAGGTACCGTTCGCGTCCTGACGGCCCGCGGGCCCAGACACACGGCACCGCACGCGCGATGCCCGTCGGGTTGCCCCCGGCGGCCGTGGTGGAGTGCGATGACGCGCCCACTGAGGGGAATTCCCCGCTGAGCCGGTCCCCGGGCGTACTCGGGCTCGGCCGCGGGCCCCTCGGCCTTCTCGGGTGGAATGTCGTTCTCATAGCGTGCGTCAGGGTCACGCCACCGGGAGCCGCTCCATGGCCGGCAGCGGACGGAGGCGCAAGAGCCGCAGCCGGTGCACGAGCCCGGCCTCGTCCAGGGTGAGCAGCCACGCCACCGGGGGGCGGGCGGTGCTCGGGGCCGTCGGACGGATCGACGATGTCCGTCTCCCAGGCGGCCGGAGTCCGGACGGCGACGGCATGGGCGAGCCGCTGCCGGACCCCGGCCTCGATGTCGCCGTCCATGGCACGGAACAGGAGGTCTGCCGTGCGCGCCGGGCGGTTCGCCGTGCGCGCACTCCGCCGTGGCGGCGAGGGCGGCCGCGAGCTCGGCCCTTCCCTGACCGAGCGGGCTGCGGACGGGGCCGACCGGAACCCCGCACACGTGCACGGTCCGTTCGCAGGAGTTCACCCCGGTGGTGAAGTGGCGCAGCACCAACGGCAGTCGCAGGACCGGGGCCAACTCCTCCGGGGCCGCCCGGACCCAGTCCCGCAGCGCGTTCTGTTCGAGCCACCGCTCGGGGCCGGGCTCCGTCGCCGGCAGGTGCGGGCCCTCGTCCACCGGCCGCGGGGACGGCGGCCCGCAGCAGGGAGGGGGCGGTGCACGGACGATCGTCCGCAGCCACACGCCTGGGCTCGGCAAGGTGCCGGTGGCCGGACGGCGGCCGCCGGGGACCGAGGAGTGCCCCGGCGGCCACGGGGCCTGCCGGGGCACATACCGCGCGTCAGCAGTGCGCGTTCGGTCATGCGCGTCCTCGGACGCCGGTGACGGTGACGACGTCGGAGGCGGGGCGTACGCACGAGTTCCGGACCGCACGGGCGGACCGGCGTCGGCGGTGCTGGTGCCGCCGGTCACGGCGCCCTGCCGGGCGTGGGTGGGTCAGCCCTCGATCCAGCCGTGGTTCTTGGCGAACTGGGCCAGTGCGCCGCGGACGCGCACGATCTCCTCGGCGGTGAGCGTGGGTGCCGAGGCCAGCAGCGTCTCGGTGACCTCGCGGGTGAACTCGTCCGCGCTCAGCAGATCGCAGAGCGAGTCGTCGTCCGGGCCCAGCGTGCGGACGTCGGCTCCCCGGGCGAGCCGGACGCCGGACGCCTTCGGCCCGCGCTCGCCGCTCTCGATCTCGAACTCCACGGCCACGCCCGGGCGGACGTAGGACTCCGGCATCTGCATGTCGTTCACATGCAGGAAGACGTCCTCTCCGCCACCGTCCGGAGCGATGAACCCGTACCCGCGCGTGCTGTCGAACCGCACCACACGACCAGTAACCATGTGAAACCCCCAACCAAACTCGGGCAACGTGCCCGGACACCTGGCCAGATGGTAGCCAGGGCGGTCCGTGGCAGGCGACTTCGGCCACCGGCCCACGCGGGTCCCTAGCCAGAACTCGGTGCACGCACAACGAAGTTGATGTGGAAGGCTGTCGCCAGCCGTCGGTGTGCCAAGGGGGGCCGGGCGGTCATCGAGAGGAGCGCACGTGACGCAGGACGGTAATCACCCCGTGGAGATCGACACCAGCAAGCCGCATCCCGCGCGGATCTACGACTACCTGCTGGGCGGCAAGGACAACTACGAGGTGGACCGCAAGGCCGGTGACCAACTCGCCGCCGTCGCGCCCGAGGTGTGGATCTCGGTACGGGCCAACCGCGGTTTTCTGCGGCGCGCCGTACGGCACGTCGTCGACAGCGGGGTCCGCCAGATCCTGGACGTCGGCACCGGCCTGCCCACCTCGCCGAACGTGCACGAGGTCGCCCAGGAGGCCGCCGCGGACGTCCGTGTGGCCTACGTCGACAACGACCCGATCGTGAAGGCGCACGCCGACGCGCTGCTCAACCGGGCCGGCACCACCAGCATCGTCCTCGCCGACCTGCGCGACCCGAAGTCCGTGGTGGAGCACCCCGAGGTCCGCCGGATCATCGACTTCGACCAGCCCGTCGCCCTGTTCCTCGTCGCCATCCTGCACTTCATCCGCGACGCGGAGGAGCCGGAGCGGAT
Organism: Streptomyces sp. NPDC059224; assembly: GCF_042754285.1. Taxonomy (NCBI): domain Bacteria; kingdom Bacillati; phylum Actinomycetota; class Actinomycetes; order Kitasatosporales; family Streptomycetaceae; genus Streptomyces; species Streptomyces sp. NPDC059224. The sequence continues at coordinate 144,659 of NZ_JBHZAN010000015.1, read as the reverse complement.
CGTGGCCACCCTGCGCGACGCGCTCCCGGCCGGAAGCTTCCTGGTGCTCTCGCACGCCACGGACGACTTCGCCGAACGCAGCGAGGCCCAGGCCGTCTACAACAACGCGACGGCCAGCATGAACCTGCGGACCCGAGCCCGGGTCGAGCAGTTCTTCGACGGGTTCGAACTGGTCGAACCCGGCCTGGTCCAGGTCCCGTTCTGGCGTCCGGACACCACCCCGCCGGACGGCTCCCGGGAGATCGGCTTCTACGGCGGCGTGGCCGTCAAGAAGGGCTGAGCCGTTGCCAGGAGGTGTCCGGCGGTCCGCCGGACACCCCTCAGGGCACCCCGAGTTCGAACAGCGCATACCCCGCGTACGAGCCGGAGGCCAGTGCGGCCACGCTCAGCACGAGACACAGGCAGGGCAGGGCGACCCGGCGCAGCGCGACCGCGAGCGGGACGAACAGCGGGAAGGCGGGCAGCAGGTAGCGTGAGACGTTCGCGAAGTACTGCTGACTGCCGAGCACCAGCACCAGGGTGAGCACCGTGTGCACGACCAGCACCGCCGGCGGTCGCAGCCGGAACAGCAGTGGCAGCAGCGCGAGGTCGAGCAGCACGACACCGACCCCGATGACGTCCGCGAACGGGAGCGAGAACAGATAGTCGAAGCGCCCCACGGCAACGGACGTCAGGACGTCCAGGGTCTGCCTGCCGTAGTCGAACTCGTGCCCCCACGCATCCGACTGGAGCCTGAAGTAGCCGCCCCAGTCGCCCATCCGGTGGCCCACCCAGCCGAGGTAGCCGAGCAGACCCAGCGGGGCCACGAGCATCGCGGTCAGCGGACGGGCGACGCCGTCCTCGCGGCGGCGCAGGGCGAGCAGCCCGGCGAGGGCCAGCGCGGCGATCAGGGCGGCGGCGGTGGGCCGGTTGAGGCCGGCCGCGAAGGTCAGCACCCCGGCCGTCAGCCAGCGGCGGGTCAGTACCGCGTACAGGGCCCAGGCGGCGAGGGCCACGTACAGCGAGTCGGAGTAGACCGCCCACTCCACGCCGGAGCCCGGCCACACGGCCCACAGCCCGGCCGCCGCCGGCCCCGCCCGGCGGCCGCCGAACCACGCGGCGACGGCATGGATCCCCAGCGCCGCCACGAACGAGGCCAGTACCGACACCAGCAGCCCGGCACCGAACGGGCCGAGACCGGTGACCTCCATGGCCGTCCGCATGAGCGCCGGATAGAGCGGGAAGAACGCGGCCGAGTTGCCCTGGAGGGTGATCAGTCCGGTGGCGCCGGGGACCGGGACCAGTTCGGGGTGGTAGCCGTGCAGGGCGATCTGCTGGTACCACCAGCCGTCCCAGGTGCCCAGCACGTCCCAGGCGTGCGCGCCGCCCCCGAAGCGCGGATGCTTCCTGCGGAAGTCCCCGGCCGAGTCCAGCAGGTACATGAAGGAGCCGAAGCCGATGAGCTTGAGGGCCCCGTACACGGCGAGGGCCGGACCGTACCGGCGCAGCCACCGCCGGAGCACCGGGGCCGGCGGAGTACCGGGACCGGGGGCCTCCGACCGGGCCGGGGGTGTGACCGTCACGGGTGCCGTCACGAGGTCCCGGACTCCTTCCGGTGCCGCCGCGGTGGCAACAGCCGCGGCAGGAAGGCCAGATGGGCGGCGGCCAGTACGGCGAGCTCGGCGCGGAGCCCGGCGGCGGGCGCGGTGTGCCGCAGGACGGCGAGCGAACCGGCCGTGACAGCCAGCCGGGAGGCCAGGGCAGGCGGCGCGAGCGCCCCCAGAGAGGCCTGGGCGACGGTCCAGCACGCCAGCAGTGAGAGTGAGTTGGCCACCTGGACCGCGGTGGCCGGGCGCACGGCCGCGTACAGCGGGAGATGGGCGAGTGCCGTGGCGAGGGCCGGGGTCACGGACCGCCGTTCCGGCCGGCCGCCCGGCAGCGTGCCCCGGGCGAGGGCCCAGCCGACCCTCGCGACACCGCGCAGATCGGCGACCGCGGTGGACAGCAGCGCGACCCGGCTGTCCGGGTCGTCCACCCAGTCGACCGGCACCTCGTGGATCCGCAGCCCGGCCCGTTCGGCGACGACCAGCAACTCGGTGTCGAAGAACCAGCCGGAGTCCCGCACCAGCGGCAGCAGCCGCTCGGCGGCGTCCCGGCGGACCGCCTTGAAACCGCACTGCGCGTCGGAGAACCGGACCGAGAGAGTGCAGCGCAGCAGGATGTTGTAGCAGCGCGAGACGATCTCCCGTCTGGGGCCGCGCACCACCCGGGAGGCGGGCGTCAGCCGGGTGCCGATGGCCAGGTCGGAGTGGCCCGAGAGCAGCGGGGCGACGAGCGGCAGCAGCGCCGCGAGCCCGGTGGACAGATCCACGTCGAGGTAGGCGAGGACGGGCGCCCGCGATCGCGACCAGGCCGCCCGCAGCGCCCGCCCGCGCCCCTTCTCGGCCAGCCGTATCCACTCCACCTCGGGCAGGTCACCGGCGAGCCGGGCGGCGATCGCCGGGGTGGCGTCCGTGCTGGCGTTGTCGGCGACGGTGATACGGAAGGGGTACGGGAACGTCTCCCGCAGGTGGGCATGGAGCCGCCGCACGCTCGGCTCCAGATCGGTCTCCTCGTTGAACACCGGCACGGCCAGGTCCAGAACCGCCTCGTCCTGGTGCGTGGAGTCCGGGGGAGCCGGTGCCGGCGAGGTGGCCGCGGGTGCCGGGGCCTGAAAGTGTTTCATGGTGTTTTTTCGCATTCGTACTCGTTCTCGGGGCGCGCCGAAGGCACACCCGGCTGGAGTGGGTGAGGGACGGAGGACGGTCTGCCCGCTAGCCGGCCGAGCCGGACGGGTCGGCCCCCTCGGTCGTGGGCGCCGACGGAGGAAACGTGGTGGTCGTGGACTCCCCGGACGTGCCCTGCGAGGAGGTCGTCACCGCGTCCGGGGTGGCCGTTCCGGACGGCGTCGAGGAGGCCGTGTGACCGCCCGTGGCCGAGCCGGTCGCCGAGGGCGGGGAGGTGTCCCCGGGCGGCGGGGCCGAGCTGGTGGCGCCGGTGGGCGGAGCGCTGGGGGAGAGGCCCGGCCACGGTGTCGTACTCGTACCCGTGCTCGGGCCGGGGCTGGTCGCGGGCCACGGGTGCGGCGCCGAGGGCTCGCCGTGCACGCCGGCCTGGGGCCACAGGCAGAGACCGAGGCAGAGTCCCGCGGCCGCGAGGACACCGCCCGCCGCCCGCCGGGCCGCGCGCACGCGCCGCCGTGCCTGCACACCGGCCCGCAGCCGGTCCCGGTGCCGGGGCTCGAACGCCGTCGGTCCCCGCTCGCCGTGCATCAACCGCGTGAGCTGCCGCTCGAATTGATCCATGGCTTCTCCCTCACCCCACCGGCTCGATGACGTCGGCCAGCAGCTGACGCAGCCGGGCCACCCCGCGTGCCGCGTGCGACCGGGCCGTGCCCACCGGGCATCCCAGCACCTCGGCCACCTGCCGGTCGGGCAGGTCCTGGTAGTAGCGCAGGACGACCGCGGCCCGCTGACGCGGCGTCAGCAGGGCGAGCGCCGCCTCCAGACGGGTCCGCTCGGCGACGGCCGCCGACAGGTTCCCGCCCGCCGCGACCTCGGGCAGCTCCTCGACGGGCCGCTCGCCCCACCAACGGCGCCGTGCCGAGCGCGCGGCGGCACGCGCCAGCACCTTGCGGACGTACGCCTCCGGCGCCTCGTCGGCGATCTTCGGCCAGACGAACCACAGCTTGACCAAGGACTCCTGCAACAGGTCCTCGGCCCGATGCCGGTCGCCACCGGTGAGCAGACGGGCCAGATGGAACAACCCCGACCAGCGGGCCGCCACGAACTCGTCGTACTCACCGGCCCGAGCCTGCTCCGTTCCCTCGGTTCCCACGGTCCCCGCTCTCCCCGGCTGCCTACACCTGGGAGAAGGCCCTGGGAGCGGCGGAACGCTGCACCCGGGCGGGGTGATCCCCGTCACGTGCGGAGCGCGGCACAATTGCGTGGCGGACCGCTGCGGCGCCGCCGTATGCTCCCGGCGATGACCACTGAATCTGTGCACAGATGGGGGGTCCCGTCCACGCAAGGTGAGTGCTGATGGCCACTCACCCCATGGACGAGGACACCCGGCTGCTCCTCTGGCGGCGGGTACGCGAGTTCGCCGTACCGCCCGCCATGATCGAAACCGCGACCGCCCGGCGCACGGCCGGGGACTGGGCAGGGGCGTGCGCCGCCGCCGGCTTCGACGTCGACCTCAACCTGCGTGTCCTGGCCCGCACCCGGGGCCGGGACCTCATGGAACGGGTCCGTGCCGATCTGCGGCGGCTCGCCCCCGACCTGCTGCGCTGGCATCTGCCGAGAATCGCGCCCGACGGGCTGCTGCGGCCCGGGCTGACCATGCCGCTCGCCCACTACGGCGCCGGGCCGGGATCCGTGCGCCTCGTGGCCCGGACCCCGCCGGCCTGGGCGGACGCCGGGCAGCGGATCAGCCTCGCGCTGTGGGACGGGGACCTGGTCGGGCCCGCCGCCCGGGGGCATCCGCATCCGCGTCCCAGCCGCCGGTTCCGCTTCGACCTGCACCGCCATCTGTGGGACGCGGACAGCGCCGACGACCTGCGGATCCGGTCCCGCGGCGACCGGGGGACCGGCGGCGAAGGGGCGTTCACGGGCCTCGCCGGCGCACCGCGCACCCGGTCCGGCGCGGGTGCGGTACCGCAGTCGTGCGCCACGGGCCGGTGGGCGGAGGAGGCGCGCATCCTGCTGCGCGCCGAGGGACGGGACAGCGGAACCGTCGCCGTGCACCTGCGCGGACGGCAGCGGCTCGCCCTGCACCTCACGGCCGACGGGACGATGGCCGCGGGGTGCGACGGGGACACCGGGGGGCTGCCCGTCCTGCCCGACGCGGCGACCTGGACCCTTCCCGACCTGGAGCTGCTGGACGCCGGGCTGATCGACGCCGGGCGGCTGCATCCGCTGGTCGCGGCCGCGCTCGTCCCCGGACACGCGCCGGCCGGGCGGGACCCGCACCCGGATCCGGGCGGGCAGCCGCGCCTCGTGGAGTGCCGGGGAGCACGCCACCGCATCGGCCTGGTCGACGGGGTGCTGTCGCCGCTGGACCACGACCCGGCCGAACTGCGGCGCGAGGAACTGCTGGTGGCGCTCGGCGGCCCGCCGCTGCCCTGCCTGCGGATCATCGACGAGGCGCACCGCCGCCCGGACTGCCTCACCGGTGTACGCGAACGCCTCGACCACGGGGACATCGCCGGCGCGCTCGCCGTCGTGGAAGGACTGCTGGGGCCCCAGGCGGTCCTGCGCGACGGCCCGTTGAAGGACGAACTGGAGTCGGCCGCACGCCGGCGCGTCGTCTACGGCCTCTACCGGGCGGGCCTCGCCGGACCCGGTATCGGCCCCGTCCGGACCCGGGAACGGCCGCGACCGCGGTCCCGCGACCCACGCCTGGGACCCCGCCCCGCCGGCCGGCGCTGACCCACGCTCACTCGCTCATCCCCCAACCCAAAGGTGATCACCCATGCCCCTGCGCGTTACCACCCGACTCGACGTTGCCGACGACCTGTTGAAGCTGCTCGGCGACTCCGCCACGGAACTGCGGCCCGACACCCAGCTGGAGGCGCTCACCCTCGCCGTCGCGGCCGACCTGCCCGTCCTCCTGTGGGGCGAACCCGGCATCGGCAAGACCGCCGCCCTGACCCAGCTGGCCGACTCCCTCGACCTGCCGCTGACCACGGTGATCGCCAGCGTCCACGAGCCGTCGGACTTCTCCGGGCTGCCCGTCGTAGGAGACGACCCCGCCGTCCAGGGCGTCCCGATGGCGCCGCCGGACTGGGCGGTACGGCTGGTGCGGGCCGGCCGCGGCCTGCTCTTCCTCGACGAGCTGTCCACCGCGCCGCCGGCGGTGCAGGCCGCCCTGCTCCGGCTCGTCCTGGAACGACGGGTCGGCGCCCTGCGACTCCCGCCCGGGGTACGGATCGTGGCGGCGGCCAACCCGCGGTCCTCGGCGGCCGACGGCTGGGAGCTGAGTCCGCCGCTGGCCAACCGGTTCGTGCACCTGCAGTGGGCCCACGACCACGAGGTCGTGGTGCGCGGGCTCGGCGGCACCTGGCCCCGGGCGACGCTGCCCCGGCTCGACCCGGGAAAGCTTCCCGCCGCCGTGGACTTCGCCCGCCGCGCGGTGTGCGGGCTGCTCGCCACCCGCCCCACGCTCGTCCACCGGCTGCCCAGCGGCGAGATGCGCAGGGGCGGCGCCTGGCCGTCGCCCCGCAGCTGGGACATGACCGTGACGCTGGTCGCCTTCGCGCACGCCGCCGGCTCCTCCCGGGACGTGCTCTCCCTGCTGGTGCGGGGCACGGTCGGAGACGGTCCGGGGCTCGAACTGCTCGCGAGCGTGGACCGGTTGGAGCTCCCGGACCCCGAGACCCTGCTCGCCGACCCGGGCGCGGCCGAGCTGCCCGAGCGCGGCGATCTGCGCCAGGCCGTGCTCGACGGCGTGGTCGCCGCCGTGCGCGAGCGGCCCGACCGGGCCCGCTGGGACGCGGCCTGGGAGCTGCTGGTCCGCGCGCTGGACACCGGTGCCCCGGACCTGGTGGTGGTGCCCGCCGCCGGCCTCGCCGCTCTCCGTCGGGAGGACTGGGACGTGCCGGAGGCCGTCGAACGCCTCGCCGGGGCCGTCTCCGTGTCCCGCCGGGCCGACCGGGCCGCCCAGCGCGTAGCCGCGAAGGCCGGACGATGAGCGCCGAACCGGCCGGGACCCTGGACCTGGAGAAGCTGTACGCCGCCCGGCTGCAGGCCGCCCGGGCCCGGCCCTACCTGGCCACCGCGCTGTTCGCCCTGCACGTGGTGGAGTCCCGGCAGGTGCCGACCATGGCCGTCGATCCCCACTGGCGGTGCTACGTCTCGCCCGCGTTCGTGGACCGGATGCCGGTGCAGGACCTGGCGGGCGTCTGGGTGCACGAGGTGTCGCACCTGCTGCGCGACCACCACGGGCGCAGCGACCGGGTCGCCCGGCAGCGCGGGCTGGCCGGGGCCGGCGAGTGGTTGCGGATGAACATCGCGGCGGACCTGGAGATCAACGACGACGCCTACGGCGACGGACTGGCCCGGCCCCAGGGTGCCGTCCGGCCACGGAACCTGAGGCTGGCCGAGGGCCTGCTGATGGAGGACTACCTGCGGCAGTTCCGGCTGGGACCCCTGACCCGGGACCTCACCTGGCTGGACTGCGGCAGTGGCGCCGACGGCGGCGAACGCGCCTGGGACCTCGGGCCGGACGGCGCGAACGGCCTCAGCGAGCAGGAGCGGGACGGGGTGCGGTTCCGGGTGGCGCAGGCCATCACCGGGCGCCCGGGCAGCGCCCCGGACGGCTGGCGCCGCTGGGCGGAGGAGGCCTTCCAGCCGCCGCAGCCGTGGCGGGAGCTGCTGGGCGCGGCCGTCCGCTCGGCGACCTCCGCCGCGGGCGCCGGCGACGACTACGACTACGGCCGCCCGTCTCGCCGTTCGGCGAGCCTGCCCGGGGTGGTGCTGCCGAGCCTGCGCCGCCGGCCGCCCCGGGTCTCGGTCGTCATCGACACCTCGGCCTCGGTCAGCGACGCCGAACTGGGCAGCGCGCTGCTGGAGGTGGCCGCCATCGCCCGCGCCGTCGGCGGCCGCCGGGACCTGGTGAGCGTGGTCTCCTGCGACGCGGCCGCGCGGACGGCGCAACCCCTGTGCCGTGCCGAGGGGATCACGCTGGTGGGCGGCGGCGGGACGGATCTGCGCGAGGGCTTCGCCAGAGCTCTGCGGGCGCGCCCCGCCCCGGACGTCGTGGTGGCCCTGACCGACGGACAGACACCCTGGCCGCCGGCCCGGCCGCCCTGCCGGACGGTGGTCGGGCTCTTCCCCCGCACGCACAGCGGCACGCCGTACGACGAGAACGACCCCGACTACCTGCCGGACGAACCGCCCGCCTGGGCGCGGGTCGTCCACATCGGATGACACCGCTCGCGAGGGCGGCCCCTCACTCGTCCGCCCGGGTCGCCGCCAGGTAGTTGTACGCGGAGGCCCGGGAGATGCCGAGGCGCACGGCGATCTGCTGGACCGACCCGCGCACCGCGAAGACGCCCTGCCGGTCGAGGTCCCGGAAGAGGTCCAGCCGTTCCGCGCGGCTGAGCTGCGGCCACGGCCTGGTCTCGCGCAGCTGGCGGGCGTCCACGAGCGAGTCCAGTACGGCGGTGATGTCGTCGCCGAACGTCGTGGTCGGCGGCGCATCGGGCAGGGCCGCGACTCCGGCCAGGTCTCCGACCAGCGCGTGGACCTGGGTCACGGACGTGACGTCGAGGTTCACGCACAGCGCCCCGAACGCCGTGCCGGCCGAGTCGCGCAACACCATCGTGGAGGACTTGACCAGCTTCCCGTCCCGGGTCCGGGTGAGGTAGTTCAGCTCGTCGGCCGCCGCGTCCCCGGCGGCCAGCAGCTTCATGCCGATCTCGCTCATCGACCCGCCGACCCCGCGCCCGGTGACCGACCCGGCGATGGCCACCACGGAGCGCTCGGGGCGGCGGAAGTCATGGACGACGGCCTCGCAGAAGGCGCCGAAGGTCGCCACGATCCCGTCCACGACGGGGGCCAGCGCGGCGATGATCGCGTCCTGCTCGGCCCGTGCCGCCGCCTCGCGCGCCGTGCCCGTCGGTTCCTGTGCCATCCGCCCGCCTCCGTGTCCCCTCCCGGAGCCGCTGCCCGGACGAGTCTGGACTTCTCGTCCAGATGATAGACAATAATTCCATGCTGTCGGCGTCGAACGCCCGTGCTCGACGCCATCCGGCGCCCGGCGGCGCCCAGAACGGAGGAAGACCATGCCCGACACCCCGCCCGTGACCCTCCAGGACGTACGGGACGCGGCCGCGCGGATCAAGGGAGTGGCCCACCGCACCCCCGTGCTGCGCTCGCGCACCCTGGACGCACTGGTCGGCGCCGAGGTGTTCCTGAAGTGCGAGAACCTCCAGCGCATCGGCGCCTTCAAGTTCCGGGGTGCCTACAACGCCGTCTCCCGCCTCTCCGCGCAGCAACTGGCCAAGGGCGTCGCCGCCTACTCCTCCGGCAACCACGCCCAGGCCGTCGCTCTCGCCGCCCGCGAACTCGGCACCACCGCCGTCATCGTGATGCCCGAGGACACTCCGCGCGCCAAGCTGGAGGCGACCGCCGGGTACGGCGCGGAGATCGTGACCTACGACCGGTACACCGGCGACCGCGTCGCCATCGGCGAGGCGCTCGCGGCCGATCGCGGACTCGCCCTGGTCCCGCCGTACGAGCATCCGCACGTGATCGCGGGACAGGGCACGGCGGCTCTCGAACTCATCGAGGAGGTGGGCGAGTTGGACGCCCTGGTGGTGCCGGTCGGGGGCGGCGGGCTGATCGCGGGCAGCGCCACGGCGGCGAAGGGGGTGCTGCCCGGGATCCGGGTCGTCGGGGTGGAGCCGGAGGCCGGGGACGACACCAGGCGCTCCCTGGAGGCCGGGCACCGGGTGTCCGTCCCGGTGCCGAGGACCATCGCCGACGGCCAGGCGGCCGACATCCCCGGCGAGTTGACCTTCTCCGTCAACCGGCTTCTGGTGGACGAGATCTCGCTGGTGAGCGACGACCAGATCCGGGACGCGATGCGGTTCGCCTTCGAGCGGCTGAAGACCGTCCTGGAGCCGAGCGGGGCCAGCGGCCTGGCCGCGCTGCTCGCCCGTCGGGTGGCGCCGCTGCCGCGCCGGATCGGGGTGGTCCTCTCCGGCGGGAACGTCGGTGCCGAGCGGTTCGCCGAGATCGTCGCCGGCTGAGCGGGCGGCCCGGCGCCGGGCCGCCCGTCCGCGCCGATGAGGTTCAGCAGTCGCGGAACTCCGGTGACTGGTTGAGGATCTGCGAGCGTGCCGAGGTGAAGCGGGAGTGCGTCTCGCCTCCTCGCGCCTGGGGCGGGAACACCGCCACCCGGTGGCAGTTCTGGAAGGCGAGGACGACCCCGAAGTGGCGCTCCAGGCTGGACCGGATCGCGTCGGAGGACAGTGCCCGCAGCAGCTGCCCGCGCTCCCGCTCCGACGGCGGCGGGGTCTGGTTGTCGGCGAACTCGCGGCTGCCGTCGCCGTCGCGCAGTTCTGCGGCCAGATGGGCGACGAGGCGGTACGCGTACGGCAGTGACGTACGCACGGTTTCCACGAAGTCCTCCTCCCGCACGGGGCCGTTCTCGGCTTCGGCGAGCAGTTGCGGGGAGACGTCGAGCGACATGGGGCTGGATCCTGTTCTGTTCAAGGGGCGGTGCCCGAATGGAAATCGAAAAGGGAACTGGGAGAACCGGGAGAGAGTCGACAGTGAGCCGGGAGGGAGTGAGCGGCGGCGGATCCTCAGGCGAAGGCGGGCAGGGCCGCCGGTCCGTGCCGGAACTCCGGGTCGACCTGGGCGGCCAGATCCTGGCCGGTGGCCGCGTCGGCCCAGGCGGCGGCATTGCGCAGATGGAACTCCACGGCGTGCCGCTGGAAGGCGTCCCAGTCCTTGGCCTGCGCGTCCACGGCGGCCCGCAACCGGTCCATGGCCCCGGAGTTGTGCGGCTCCAGCGCGCCGCCGCCCCGGCCCTGTTCCTGGGCACGGACGTACGACGACAGTTCGCAGTGGGCCAGCAGGTCCTCGCCCACCTGCTCGCGCAGGAAGGCGAGGTCGTCCGGGCCGGTCACCTTGTTGCCGACCACGGCGACCGGGATGCCGAACCCGGCCGCGTGGTCCCGGTACTGGCGGTACACGGAGAGGCTCCTGCGGGTCGGTTCGACCACCAGGAACGTCATGTCGAAGCGGGTGAAGAGGCCGGACGCGAAGGCGTCGGCGCCGGCCGTCATGTCGACGACGACGTACTCGCCCGGCCCGTCCACCAGATGGTTGAGGTAGAGCTCCACCGCGCCGAGCTTGGAGTGGTAGCAGGCCACCCCGAGGTCGCCCTCGGTGAACGCCCCGGTGACCATCAGTGCCACCCCGTCGACCTCCTGGACGTGGTGGAGGTGCACCTCGTCGTCGCCGAGCAGGCGCAGCAGCCGTGAGCCGCGCCCGGGCGGAGTCGTCTTGACCATGGCCTCCCGGGACGCGATCCGGGGGTTCGTGCCGCGCAGGTAGTCCTTGATCGCGCCGGTCCGCGCGCTCAGCGGCGGTGCCGTGAACGGCTCGCCCTCGTCGAGGCCGAGGGCGTGGGCCAGGTGCTGGTTGATGTCGCCGTCGATCGCGACGACCGGCGCGCCGGAGCGCGCCAGCCGGCGGGCGAAGAGAGCCGACAGGGTGGTCTTGCCGCTGCCGCCCTTGCCGACGAAAGCCACACGCATCGCTGGTTGCTCCTCCTTTTGAAAATGGATGTCATGATCATAGGGTGGAGAGGGGGTTGGGCGGTGTCAAATCGGAGGGGGCCGATCGGGTCACGAGGGCGGGGCCGGGAGCCCGGACGCATGCCGCGGCCCCGACCGGGTACGCGTGCCGTGGCCGCCCGGTACTCACCGGTCCCTGCGGCCAGAACCGCCACTACCTGGGGATCTGTCATGGAGACACCCGCACACGACGACTTTCCGACGCCGGCCCAGCGGGCACTCGACACGCTGGCCGTGAACGCCGAGGACCGTGACGCGCTGGACACGCTCGCCCACAGCGACGTGCTGGTCCCGGTGCCGGACGACGCGGCGGAGACGGCCGATCCCGCCATGATCGCGCTGCCCGTGCTGGAACGGCCCGAGGGCGATCCCGTCGTCCCCGTGTTCACCTCGGAGGGAGAGCTGACCGGTCTGCTGCCGACGGTCTCCCGCTACCGCCTGGTGCCGCTGGGCGCGCTCGCCCAGCAGTGGCCCGAGGACAACCTGTCGCTCGCCATCGACGGCAGCTCGGCGCACGCGCTGACGCTGACGTCCGAGGGCGTGCGCACCCTGCTGGCCCGTCCGGCGGGCTGACGCCGCCTCCCGGTCACCGGGAGGTCGCCGTGCGGGCCAGAATGGCCCCATGGAATGGATCTCCGGGGTGGCCGGGGGACTGGTGCTGATCCTGGTCCTGCGCAGCATCCTGCGCACCCTCGTGGTCCCCCGGGGCCTGTACTCCGTGCTGGTGTACCGGCTTTGGTGGACCCTGCGCAAGCTGCTCTGTCTCGTCGCGCGGGGCCGCGACTACCGGGCGATCGACCGGGCGGAGACCTGGCTCGCCCCGCTGATGCTGGTCGGCATGCTCGCCGCCTGGCTGGGCGGGGCGTTCCTCGGCTTCGGCATGCTCCTGTACGCGTTCTCCCCGCTCTCCTGGGGCACCGCCTTCCGGGAGGCCGGGTCCAGCCTGTTCACCCTCGGGTTCGCCAGCGGCGACCGCCTGCGGCTGTCCGCGCTCGACTTCGTCGCCGCCGCCACCGGTCCCGTCGTCATCGCCCTGCAGATCGCCTACCTCCCCACGCTGTACGCCGCCTACAACCGCCGGGAACTGGAGGTCACCCTCCTGCAGTCCCGGGCCGGTGAGCCCGCCTGGGGCCCGGAGATCCTGGCCCGGCAGTGGCTGGTGGACACCGAGGTCGCGCTGCCCCAGCTCTACCGGGACTGGGAGCGGCTGGCCGCGGACATGGGAGAGAGCCACGCCACCTACCCGGTACTGCTGGCGTTCCGCTCGCCGCGCCCCTACCGCAGCTGGCTGGTGGGGCTGATCGCCGTCATGGACGCGGCCGCCCTGCAGCTCGCGCTCGCCCCGCGTACCGCCCCCGCCGAGGCCCGCCTGGTGCTGCGCGCCGGCTTCACCGCGCTGCGCGACATCGCCGTCTCGGTACGTGCCACTTTCGACGCCGACCCGCCCCCCGACGCCCCGATCGACCTGACGTTCGGCGAATTCGAGGCGGCCGTGGCCATGTTGGAGAAGACCGGCTTCCGCGCGGAACGCGGCCCCGAAGAGGCCTGGCCGCACTTCCACGGCTGGCGGGTCAACTACGAGGCCGTCGCCTACGAACTGTGCCGCCGGTGCGACGCCGTACCGGCGCTGTGGACCGGCAGGCGCGACTTCCCGTCGGAACCGATCCCGCCGATGCGCCCGGTGGACCGGCAGCCTCCCGAAGGACAGCCGGAAGTTCATCCCGGCCACGGATAGCGCGGCCCGTCCTGAGGGAAGACCCCGGCAGGGGCCGGGAGACCGAGAGGGGCGGATCGTCGTGAGGGTCGTCCTGCTGGGCACCGCCGCCGGTGGCGGATTCCCGCAGTGGAACTGCGCCTGCGCGCTGTGCGCGGCCGCCCGGGACGGCAAGCTGCCGTCCCGTACCCAGGAGTGCGCCGCCCTGACCGGCAACGGCCGGGACTGGTGGCTGCTCAACGCCTCCCCGGACATCCGTGCCCAGCTCACCGCCACCGCGATGCTCTGGCCGGGCCCGGGTCCCCGGGAGACCCCGGTGCGCGGTGTGCTGCTCACCGACGGCGAGGCCGACCATGTCACCGGTCTGACCGTGCTGCGCGGGGCGCCGGACCTGAAGGTGTACGCGGCCCCGCCGGTGCGGACGGTGCTGGCCCCGGCCCGCGGGGTCCTCGACCGCTACGCTCCCTGGGAGTGGGCGGACAGCCTGGCCGACGGCGGGTTCGTGCTGTCCGGCGGCCTGGTGGTGACCGCGCATCCGGTGAGCGCCAAGGCCCCGAAGTACGTACCGGCCGGACCCGCCGCGGCCGACGGCCGCTGGGTCACGGCGTACCGGGTCGAGGACCTGGCCACCGGGGGAGTCCTGCTCTACGCACCCTGTGTCGGCGCCTGGAGCGACACGCTCGACCAGCTGTGTGCGGAGGCCGACTGCGTCCTGCTGGACGGCACCGTCTTCACCGCGGACGAGATGGGCACCGCGGTGCGCTCCGGCCCCGGGCAGGCCGCCATGGGCCACCTCCCCGTCTCCGGCCCGCACGGGAGCCTCGCCGCCCTGGCCCGGCACCCCCGCGCCCGCCGGATCTACACCCACCTGAACGACACGAACCCCCTGGTCGATTCGGCCTCCCGGGCTCGCGCCCAGGTCGCCGAGGCGGGCATCGAGGTACTTCCGGACGGCATCGAGTTCGCGCTCTAAGGGCTGTCCCGTAATCCCTGGTGGATCAGCGCGCGGCGTCAGATGCGGTGCATCGCAAGGCGGAGGGTCGTCCTCATACTGGGCGTATTCGGGCGAGCCCGAATACCCTGCGAGGTGCCGTAGCTGTCGTCGTGCGCCCGCCGGGGATTACGGGACAGCCCTTAGCCGCCGGCCGGACCCTCCAGCGTCCGCTGCAGGGCGGCCCGCTGCAGCGGCCGTACCTCGGCGTGCACGGCGCGGCCCTTCTCGGTGAGCGCCACCCACACGCCCCGCCGGTCCTCGACGCACACCGACCGCTCCACCAGGCCGTCCTTCTCCAGCCGTCCGATCAGCCGGGACAGGGCGCTCTGGCTGAGATGGACCTGCCCCACCAGGTTCTGCACCCGGCAGTGGTCGCCCTCGTCGGGCGATCCGACGGCCAGCCGGTCGAGCACCTCGAAGTCGCTCGCGCCCAGCCCGTGCGGGTGCAGCACCCGGTCGATCTCGCACATCGTGCGCGCGTGCACCGACAGGATGTCCCGCCAGCGCTCCTCCAGCCGCGACTCGGCCGTTGTGACTGCCATACCCGCACCGTAGCACCGATCCGGTCAGTCATTGAGTGTGCAACTAGTGCAGATGCAAGCAGTCGTGGCGGGGGGGCGCCGAACGAACTCGCCTGACCGCCGTACCAAGGGGCGGCAGGCCGGTCAGGCCACCGGGTCCTGGAGCAGACCCACCATGTTCCCGTCGGCGTCCTTCACCGAGGCGACCAGCCGGCCGTTGCCGACGTCCCGGGCGTCCTGGACCAGCTCCGCACCCGCCGCGAGCAGCGCCGCGAGCCGCTCCCGCAGATCGGTGACATGCCAGAACGGCGTCGGCCCGGTCAGGCCCTGGGCGTGCCCGTTCGGGTCCAGACCGACGTCCTGCCCGGCCGCCTTGAACCCGATGTAGTACGGCTCGTCGGCATACGGCTCGACACCGAGCAGCGCGCCGAACAGGGCCTTGGCCCGCTCCGCGTCCTTCACGGGGTAGATGATCGTCTGGATGCCTGCGGTCATGGTCTTCTCGCTCCTCGTGCGTGGCGGCCCGGCACGGTTCGTCCGGTGGATCCCACGCTAGGAGCACCGGGGGCGCCACGGCTTCTCGAAAACTGACCGGCTGCCGGACCGCTCGCCCCCTGCCTCCGCCTCAGGCCGACTCGCGCCGCACCAGTTCCGTCGGCAGGATCACGGCCGCCGGGTCCTCACCGCCGATCCGGGCCAGCAGCACGCGGACCGTCCCGGTGCCGATCCGGTCCCAGGGCCGGCGGATCGTGGTGAGCGCCGGCGGCACCGCCGTCGCCACCGCGGAGTCGTCGAAACCGCCGACAGCGATGTCGTCCGGGCCGCCGTTGGTCTCGTTGCCGATCTGGACCGTGTCGGCGGTGGTGCCCCGGGACTTCAGCGCGTTCAGGACGTCGTAGGTGTGCTGGCACACGTTTGTCCTGAGCTGACCGTAGGAGTGAGCGGGCCAGGCATGCTCCGGTCCGAGGGCTCCACCGGCAACTGGTCCCAGCTCGCCGGCCTGCTCAACTCCGGGTACGGCGCGGCCAAGGCGGTCTCCTCCGCCACCCGGGTCGCCCTGCACCTGGCCAACGCGGGCGAGGACGCCACGGTCCGCCGGTGGTTTCGGCAACGCCAAGACCTACGGCATCGGCACGGCTCTCTCGCCGCCGCCCGTACCACCCGGGACGACACGGCCGCCCGCTACGGCAGGCCGGTCTTCGTCGCCGAGACCGCCTGCCCGCCCACCCGTTCACCCTCGGCCAGGACGCCTCGCCGGAGAACCAGATCGACACCAGCGGCGAACTGGTCACCGGCTGCCCGCCCACCGCGGCCGGCCGGTCTGGACGAACGCCGTCGCGAACATCGTGGAGACGGTCCCGAACGGCCGGGGACTCGGCGTCTTCTACTGGGAGGCGACCTGGACCGCCGTCACCGGCAACGGCTAAGGACCCGACCGACGCCACGTCCGGAAACGGCTGGGAGAACCAGGCCCTGTTCGGCTACGACGGCAAGGCCCTCTCCTCCATGCGTGGTTCGGCCGCCGCTGAACCACCACTGACGAGGGTTCCGCAGGGGGAGGGCCGGGCCCCTTGCGCCGGTCCTGGACCGGGCACGAAGGCAAGGCCCCCGCCAGCCGGACGCGGACGGCCGTCCGGTCTCGGACAACGCTCTCCGACTCGCTGACATGGTGGCTTCGGCTGCGGAACAGTGGGAAAACGAACTGCGAGGAGGCAGGGGACGGACGGAGGCCGGTCGGATGCTGAGGAACTCCCAGAGCGTGAGCCGCCTGGACATTCTGGACTGGCTCAAGGATCCGGCGGCCCACTTCCCGCCCCGGCGTCACGCGGACCTCACCGAGAACGGCGTCACCGTCCGGGCCGTCGCGGCCAAACTCGGCATCTCCCGCAAGGCCGCAGGCAGCCATCTGGGCATGCTGACCCGGCTCGGGCTGCTGCGCACCCGGCGCATCCGGCACCGCACCCACTACCAGCGCGACGAGACCCGTATCGCCGAAGTGGCCCGGATGTTCGAGAAGGGCTGGTGAGACCGGTCACGCCTGTCAGTATGGGGTTCATGGACCGACCCTCGCGCCTCGTCCCGCTCCACTACGTCGCCATCGGCGGCCGCGGCCCGGAGGACGTGGTGACGGCTCCGGACGGCGGCGTCCTGACCGGCGTCGAGGACGGCCGGATCCTGCGCCTGGACGGCCTCGGTGATCCGGACACCGCCCGGGTCCGGGAGCTGGCCCGCACCGGCGGCCGCCCGCTGGGCCTCGAACTCCTCCCGGACGGCGACCTGTTGGTGTGCGACGCGGAGCGCGGCCTGCTGCGTGTCGGCCTCGCCGACGGAGCCGTCCGCGTCCTCGCCGACTCGGCGGAGGGGGAGCCGCTGCGGTTCGCGAGCAACGTGGTCGCCCTGCCCGACGGGACCGTGTACTTCACGTCCTCCAGCCGACGCTTCCCGCTGGACCACTGGATCGGCGACATCGTCGAGCACAGCGGCACCGGCCGCCTGCTGCGTCTCACGCCCGGCGCCCGCAGCGCCGAAGTGGTCTGCGACGGACTCCAGTTCGCCAACGGGCTGGCCGTGGGCGGCGACGGCACCTTCCTGATCGTCGCCGAGACGGGCGCGTACCGCCTGACCCGCTGCTGGCTGTCCGGCCCGCGGGCCGGACGTGCCGAGTTCTTCGCCGAGCTGCCCGGCATGCCCGACAACATGTGGCGCGACGGCGAGCTGATCTGGGTCGCCCTGGCCGGTCCGCGCAATCCGCCGCTCGACCTCTTCCACCGGGCCCCGGCCGCCGTCCGCCGGGCCGCCGCGCGAGCCGCCGTGCACGCCCCCTACCGTCCGGCCGGCACCGTCGCCGTGACGGCCCTCGACGACCACGGCAGGATCGTCCACCACCTCGCCCGGCGGCACTCCGGCTTCCGCATGGCCACCAGCGTCTGCGTGACCGGCCGCCACCTGGTCCTCGGCAGCGTCCGGGAGCCCGGGGTGGCGGTCTGCGCGGCCCCCCTCGCGAAGTGACCGGCAGGTAGCCGCGGCGGTACCCTGGGGCATCCGTCGGGGCGGTGCCGAACAGGAGACCTACGACCCATGACAGCCCCGGAAGCCGAGAGCCTCCGTGTCCAGCCGAGCGCCCAGCGGCGGTCCGAGTGGCGTGCCCAGGCGCCGGTCGTCGCGGTGGTCGCCGCCGGCGGCGCGATCGGGGCGCTGGCCCGCTACGCAATCGCCCAGGCCCTGCCCACGGCGGCGGGCGGATTCCCCTGGGCGACGTTCTGGACGAACGCCGTCGGCTGTGCGGTCATCGGTGCCTTCCTGATCCTGATCGCCGAAGGACTGCCCGCGCACCGCCTCGTCCGTCCCTTCTTCGGCACCGGCGTCCTCGGCGGCTTCACCACCTTCTCCACCTACGCCGTCGACATCCAGAAGCTGGTCGACCACGGCAGGCCTGCCACGGGCCTGGCCTACCTCGCAGCGACCCTGTGCGTGGCCCTCGCCGCGGTGTGGTGCGCGGCCAGGGTGACCCGCCGACTCCTGACCCGGAGGCAGCGATGACGAGACTGACCGGCCGCGCCCTGCGCCTGACGGTCTACATCGGCGAGGACGACTGCTGGCACCACAAGCCCCTGTACACGGAGATCGTGCACCGCGCCCACGCGGCAGGTCTCGCGGGCGCCAGCGTCTTCCGGGGCATCGAGGGCTTCGGTGCCACCTCCCGCATCCACACCGCGCGGCTGCTGTCGCTGAGCGAGGATCTGCCGGTGGCGGTCGTCGTCGTGGACACGGAGGAACGGATCCGGGCGTTCCTGCCTCAGCTGGACGAACTGGTGAGCGAAGGTCTCGTCACCCTGGACGACTGCGAGGTCATCAGGTACGTCGGCCGGGACGCCAAATCTGGCAAAACGGACGCGAAGGGTAAGAGGTCGTTGTGAACTGGCTGTTGGTCGTCGCCGGTGCCGTCGTAGGTGCTCCACTGCGCTATCTCGCCGACCGGGCCGTGCAGGCCAGGCACGACTCCGTCTTCCCCTGGGGTACCTTCGTGGTGAACGTCGTCGGCTGCCTGATCCTCGGCCTGCTGACCGGCGCGGCCGAGGCGGGCGCGGCGAGCCCCCACCTCCAGCTGCTGCTGGGCACCGGGCTGTGCGGGGCGCTCACGACCTACTCGACGTTCTCCTACGAGACCCTGCGGCTGACCGAGACCGGCGCCGGGCTCTACGCTGCGGCCAATGTCGTCGCGAGCGTGGCGGCGGGTCTCGGGGCGGCCTTCGCCGGAGTGGCGATCGCCCAGGCGGTGTGGTCCTAGGACTTGCTTCACACGCGCGCCTTGTAAGACTGTCTACAGCACTGTCGACCAAACTCTGCAGAACTGGATCCCATGAGCGCCATCTCCGTCGGTCAGGCCGCCGTCCTCGGGGTAGTCGAGGGGGTGACCGAGTTCCTCCCGGTGTCCTCCACCGGCCACCTCAAGATCACCGAGGGGCTCATGAACATCCCCGTCGACGACCAGTCCGTCGTCGGGTTCTCGGCCGTCATCCAGGTCGGCGCCATCGCCGCCGTGCTGGTGTACTTCTTCAAGGACATCCGGCGGATCGTCTCGGCCTGGGGCCGGGGGCTGGTCAACAAGGAGGAGCGCTACCACCACGACTACAAGTTCGCCTGGTGGGTGATCGCCGCGACCGTTCCGATCGTCCTGGTGGGCCTCGCCGCCAAGCCGCTGATCGACGGCCCCCTCGCCTCGCTCTGGGTGGTGGCCGGCTCGCTGATCCTCGGCTCCGGTGTGATGTGGGCGGCCGACCAGATGGGCCGCCACAAGCGCGGAGAGGACGACACCTCCTTCGCGGACGCCATGTGGGTCGGCTCCTCCCAGATCCTCGCCCTGCTCTTCCCCGGTTTCTCCCGCTCCGGCGCCACCATGTCCACCGCGCTCATCCGGGACCTCGACCGGGTCGCCGCCACCCGCCTCTCGTTCTTCCTCGGCATCCCGGCCCTGACCGGCGCCGGCCTCTACGAGCTCAAGGACGCCCTGGGTGCGGGCGTCGGCGCCGCCCCGCTGGTCGTCGGCACGGTGGTCTCCTTCGTCGTCGCCTACGCCTCCATCGCCTGGCTGCTGAAGTTCGTCGCCAAGCACTCCTTCAACGCCTTCGTGATCTACCGGATCGTTGTCGGCCTGGCCCTCTTCGGGCTGCTCGCCACCAACACGATCAGCGCCTGACCCGGTCACCGCTCCGCCACGGGGTGTGACGCCTGTCCCTTCAGGTGTCGCACCCCGTGCGTGTTTCTTCCGGGGCGCCTTGACAGTCGCGTCCCGCAGCCCGGACCATCTCACTCGTGAACCTGTCAGACAGCCCGACAGCCGGACAGCCCCCGCGGCGCGTGAGTGCCATGGAGGCGGTCCTGTCGTACCTGCGCGGCGCCATCGAGCGCGGCGAGTACGCCATCGGCGACAAACTCCCCTCCGAGGCGGAGCTGTGCCGTTCCCTGGAGGTCAGCAGGCCTGTCCTGCGCGAGGCCCTGCGGGCCCTGCAGACGATGGGCCTGACCGTCTCCAAGACCGGCAAGGGCACCTTCGTCGTCGCCGGCGCCGTCGAGGACCCCACCTTCGGCGACTACGCGGCCAGCGACCTGCTGGAGGTGCGGCGGCACATCGAGATCCCGGTCGCCGGGTACGCGGCGCTGCGCCGCACTCCGGAGGACCTGGACCACCTGGCCCATCTCCTCGACCGCATGGACCGGGAGACGGACACCACCGCGTGGGTCGCGATGGACACCCTCTTCCACCTCGCCGTGGCCGAGGCCGCCCAGAACCCGGTCTTCCGCCGGGTCATCGAGGAGATCCGGGACGCGCTGGCGCGCCAGTCGGCCTTCCTCAACGAACTGGGCGGCCGCCGCGAGCAGTCCAACCGGGAGCACCGCGCCATCGTCGAAGCGCTGGTCGACGGGTGCGAACCCGACGCCGTGGACGCCATGAGCCACCACCTGGACCGCGTCGAGACGACCCTCACCCACATCGTGCGACCCGCACACCCGTCCAGCGGAGCCGACGCGTGAACCGCGTACCGGTCCGTCCCGACCCACCCGAGACCAGGCAGTGATGTACAGCAGTTCCCCCGCGGACGCACCCGTCGTCCGTGAACCCCTGCACGCCCCCGTCGCCCACCTCATACGCGGCGGGGTCGTCGAGGGCGTCCACCACGGCTCCGTCGTCGTCCTCGGCGCCGACGGCGAGGTCCAGTTCCGGCTCGGCGACATCGAGGCCGCGTTCTACCCGCGCTCGGCCGTCAAACCCCTCCAGGCCGTGGCCATGCTGCGGGCCGGACTGCCGCTCGACGGCGAGCTGCTCTCGCTGGCCGCGGCCAGCCACTCCGGCGAGGAACGCCACCTCGCCGGCGCCCGGCGGATCCTCGGCCTCGCCGCACTGACCGAAGCCGACCTGCGCAACGTGCCCGACCTGCCGTACGCCCCCGCGGTCCGGGACACCTGGATCCGCGCGGGCCGGCAGCCCTCCCGGCTCGCCCAGAACTGCTCCGGCAAGCACGCGGCGATGCTGTGGACCGCGAAGCTGAACGACTGGTCGCTCGACGACTACCTGGACCCGGAGCACCCGCTCCAGCAGGCGATCGCCGAGATCGTCGAGGACCTGACCGGGCAGCACATCGCGCGCACCACCGTGGACGGGTGCGGCGCGCCGCTGTTCTCCCTCTCCCTGCACGGGCTGGCCCGGGCGGTGTCGCGGATCGTGACCGCCGCGCCGGGGACACCGGAGGCGCGGGTCGCCGACTCGATGCGGCAGCACCCGGAGATGGCGTCCGGTGCGGGGCGTGACGTGGCCGCGCTGATGGCGGCCGTGCCGGGGCTGCTGGCGAAGGACGGCTTCGAGGGCGTGCAGGTCGCCGCGCTGCCGGACGGCCGGGCCGTCGCCGTGAAGATCGCCGACGGGGCCGACCGGGCGCGGGTGCCGGTCGCCGCGGCCGCTCTGGCCAGGGCCGGGGTTGACCCGGAGCTGCTGACCGGCTTCGCCGGCGAGGCGCTGCTCGGCGGTGGCAGGGAGGTCGGGCGTGTGCGGCCCGTTCGTTCCCTGGAGCCGGTTCCGGTTTCGGCCCGCGCCTAGCGGGCCGGGCCGGGTTGTCGGTCGGCGGCCGCGGGTCGGCCGTGGCCGGTCGCGCAGTTCCCCGCGCCCCTTGCGGGGTGCTTCACCCTCACTCTCTTGAAACAGGACTTGTGACCGTTCGCAGCGGACACGCTCTGCTCGGCGACCGTGACGTGGCCGCCGACGCCTGCCGGGGTGTGCACACCCTGCGGGCCACCGAGAACTTCCCCCTCACCGGTACGGCGATCTCCGCCTACCCGGGACCTCGACGGACATCAACGCCGGCGAGGTCGTCGCCACCGGCCGGGGCGTGGCCGAACCCGTCCTGGAGAAGGCCCTGTTGCGCGCCGAGCGGCTCGCCGGCCCGCTGTGTCCCGAGGCCGTCGCCGGCAGCGGAGGGTCCCTCGCCCGACCCGCGCACACGCGCCGGGACCGGCCCCGGGGCACAATGGCGATCATGGCAATGACGTCGTCACCGCCCTTTCTGCCGGTCCTGGAGCGGATCGCCGAGGAGATCGAGCGGACGCCCGGCCGCGGGCGGCCCGCCGACTACATCCCGGCGCTCGCCGCCTGCGACCCCCGCCGCTTCGGCATGGCCGTGGCCGAGCTGGACGGCACGGTCTACGGCGTCGGCGACTGGCGGCAGCCTTTCTCCACCCAGTCCATCACCAAGGTCTTCACCCTCGCACTCGACCTGGCCCGCGAGGGTGACGAACTCTGGGAGCACGTCGGCCGGGAGCCGTCCGGCAACCCCTTCAACTCCCTGGTCCAGCTGGAGTACGAACAGGGCATCCCGCGCAACCCGTTCATCAACGCGGGCGCCCTCGTCGTCACCGACCGGCTCCAGACCCGTACCGGAGACGCGGCCGGCGAGCTGCTGGCCTTCCTGCGCGCCGAGAGCGGCAACGCCACGCTGGAATACGACACGGAGGTGGCCGCCTCCGAGTCCCAGCACGGCGACCGCAACGCCGCGCTGGCCCACTTCATGGCGTCCTACGGCAACATCGACAACGAGATCCCGGTCCTGCTCGACCAGTACTTCCGTCAGTGTTCCGTCGCCGCCTCCTGTGCCGACCTCGCCCTGGCGGCCACCTTCCTGGCCCGCCACGGCATCCGGGCCGACGGCAGCCGTCTGCTGACCAGAAGCCAGGCGAAACAGGTCAACGCGGTGATGCTGACATGCGGGACCTACGACGCGGCGGGCGACTTCGCGTACCGGGTGGGGCTGCCCGGCAAGAGCGGGGTGGGCGGCGGCATCGTCGCCGTGGTACCGGGGCGTTGCGCGCTCTGCGTGTGGAGCCCGGGGCTGGACGAGCGGGGCAATTCGGTGGCGGGAGTCGCCGCGCTGGACAGATTCACGACCCTCACCGGTCTGTCCGTGTTCTAGGTCCGGCGGGACGGGGGACCGGCGGACCGGCGGATCGCTCCGCGCGGCGATGCTCGCGGTCGTCCTCCAGGCGCAGCCGCCGGCGCGGCGCGGGCTTCGCCAGCGGGCGCGCTCAACTCCCTTCCCCCGCCCCCGATCACGCTCCACCGCACACAGGTAACAAGCAGGCCGCTCCCAAGAAAACGCCCCGTCGCTTTCTGGCCACCCGCCCTTGACACGCTGACCCAGTGTTGGCCATGGCTTTTCCCGTCGATCTTCGCCGCTGCCAGGTCCTGGGCCTGGCCGGTACCGCGTTCCTCGCCCTGGGAGGTGAGACAGCCGGCGCCCTGCCCGTGGAGGACCTGCTCGCGCCGGGCTCCGCGCAGGCGGCGTTCGGTCTGGTCGGGGTCTACTTCGGCGTCGTGCTCCTCATCGCGGCATGGCTGCTGCTGGGCCGCCTGGTACGCGGCGGCGAACCGCCCACCCCCCGCCGGCTGTTGCTGGTCCTCGCCGTCTGGGCGGCCCCGCTGCTGCTCGCGCCCCCGCTGTTCAGCCGGGACGTGTACAGCTATCTCGCGCAGGGCGCGATGGTCGACGCGCACATGGACGTCTACACGGCGGGACCCGCGCAGCTCGGCGGGCCGCTGGCGGACGAGGTCGCCCCGGTCTGGCAGAACACCGCCGCGCCGTACGGCCCCGCGTTCATGGGTGTGGCCTCGCTGCTGTCCGGCCTGACCCGGGGCGAACTCCCGGCCGGGCTCTTCGGGATGCGGCTGGTCGCCCTGTTCGGCGTCGGCCTGATGGCGGCCGCGCTGCCCCGGCTGGCCCGGCACAGCGGGGCCGACCCGGCCGCCGCGCTCTGGCTCGGCGCCCTCAACCCGCTGGTGCTGCTGCACCTGGTGGCGGGCGCCCACAACGACGCGATCATGCTCGGTCTGCTGGGCCTCGGCCTGGTCGCCGCGCTCGGCCGCTGGCCGGTCCTCGGCGCCGTGCTCGTCACGCTGGCGGCGCTGGTGAAGGCGCCGGCCGCACTGGGGCTGCTGGCGATCATCGTCGTACAGGCGCGCAAGGGCCGCAGCCCGGTGGGGGCCACCCTGCTCACGGCCGCCGCGTCCGCCGCCACGACGGTTGCCGCGACCGCCGTCGCGGGGACCGGGTACGGGTGGATAGGCGCGCTCGACACGCCGGTCTCCGCGCACAACTGGGCCCTCAGCAGCCTCCTCGGCCGGGCCACCGGCGCGCTCCTCGAACACCTCGGCAGCGACCTGGCGCCGCTGGCCGTGCCCGCCTGGCACCTGCTCGGACTCGTACTCACCGCGGTGACCGTGCTGCTGATATGGGTCCGGCTGCGGCTCCGCCCGGTCTACGCCCTCGGACTGAGCCTGGCCGCGGTCGCCGCCTTCGGACCCGCGATCCGGCCCTGGTACGCCATCTGGGGCCTGTTCCTGATAGCGGCCGCGGCGCCCAGCACCTCGGTACGGCACCGGGTGGCCGCCGTCACCGGAGTGCTCGCGCTCGCCGTGCTGCCCAGCGGCGGCCCGGCCGACGCCGCGCAGCTCGTCCTCGCCGTCTCCGGCGGCGTGCTGGGCGTGGTCGTGCTCTGGCAGGCCCACCAGACCGCGCAGGCCCCGGCCGTGGGACGTACGGCATGAGAGGACCGGGTACCGACCGGGGGAGACTGCTGCTCGTCCTGGTCCTCGTCGCCGCCGTGACCGTGTTCACGGCCACCGTGCCGCTGCTGCGCGACTGGTTCGACCTGCGCGTCTACTACGGGACCGTGCACACCTGGGTGCACCACGGCGGGCGTATCTACGACTACCGGGTGCCCGGGACGGCGTACGGCTTCACCTACCCGCCGTTCGCCGCCGTCGGCATGCTGCCCATGGCGCTGGTCGGCCTGCGCCTGGCCATCGCGGTCTCGCTGCTGGTCAACCTGGCCGCGCTGGCCGTCGTGCTGCGCATCCTGGCCGGGCCGGGCTGGCGGCGCCAGGGCTGGTACCGCTGGGCGCTGGCCCTGTGCGCGCTGGCGCTGTTCGAGCCGCTGCGGGACACCTTCAGCTTCGGCCAGGTGAACCTGGTGCTGCTCGCCCTGGTCCTCGCCGACTGCTGCCTGCTGCGCAGCGGGCGGGGACGCTGGGCCGGCGTCGGGATCGGGCTCGCCGCGGCCGTCAAGCTCACGCCGGCGCTCTTCATCGGCATGCTGCTGCTGGCCCGCAGGTGGCGGGCGGCGGCGACCGCGACGGCGGTGGCGTTCGCCGCCACCGGGCTCGCCGCCTGGGCCGATCCGAAGGCGTCCCGCTTCTACTGGACGCAGGCGCTGTGGGACACCAGCCGGGTCGGCCGGCTCGACTACGTGTCCAACCAGTCGCTGCAGGGCGTGCTGGCCAGGCTCGGCCATCCCGACAAGCCGCTGTGGGCGTCGGTCGTGCTGATCACGCTCGCCGTCTGGGCGTGGCGGACCCGCAGGGCGGTGGCGGCCGCGGACTGGACGGCCGCCTTCGCGCTGACCGGTCTCGCCGCCTGCCTGGTCAGCCCGATCACCTGGGTGCACCACCTGGTCTGGGTGCTGCCCTCGTTCGCGCTGCTGGCCCGCGCGGGGTACCCGCGGATCGCGGGCGCCCTGTACGCGGTGATGTGCACCAGCGTGGTGTGGCTGTGGTTCGACGACGCGTCGGGCGTCGACGGGTTCCTCGGCAGCAACATCTACACCTGGATCACGCTGGGTCTGCTGCTGGGCCTGCCGACCGGTCAGTCACGCGCGGACCGGTCGCCCCTGAGCCGCAGCGCGAAGGCGACGGCGCCCGCGCCTAGCGCCGCGACGCCCACGGCGATACCGGCCTCGGACCAGCCGGAGCCCTCCTCGGGCCCGGTGGCCGCCGCCACCGGGACGGTGCTCGGTCCCGGCCGGGGCCGCGGCCTGGCCCGCAGGGCGTCCAGCGAGCCCACCGGGTCGACCCGTCCGGCCGCCTCGAAACCCCAGTCGAGCAGCTGACGGGCCTCGTCGTACACGCCGCCGTCCTGAGGGTTCATCACCGTCACGATCAGGGTGCGCCCGCCCCGCTTGGCGGCGGCGACCAGGGTGTTGCCGGCGTTGGTGGTGTAGCCGTTCTTGATCCCGATCAGGCCGGGATAGCGCGGCACGCCGTCCTCGCCTGTCAGCAGCCGGTTGGTGTTCTGGATGCCGAAGGACCATCCGGCGTCGGCGGGGAACTGGGCCGAGGCCGTGGAGCAGTACCGGGCGAAGTCCTGGTTGCGCAGCCCGGCGCGGCCGAACACCGCCAGGTCGAACGCCGAGGAGACCTGGCCCGGTGCGTCGTACCCGTCGGGGGACTCGACGTGCGTGTCGAGGGCGCCCAGGGAACGCGCCTTGGCCTGCATCAGGGAGACGGTGCGGTCCCAGCCGCCGTCGAGTGCGGCCAGGACGTGCACGGCGTCGTTGCCCGAGCTGAGGAAGACCCCGCGCCACAGGTCGGACACGCGGTAGGTACGGCCCTCCTCGACGCCGACCAGGCTGCTGCCCTCCTCGACGTCCGCCAGCTCCTGGTGGGTCACCCGGTGTTCCAGACCGCCCGGCAGGACCGGCAGCACGGTGAGCGCGAACAGGGTCTTCAGGGTGCTGGCGGGCGGCAGCGCGTGGTGCGCCTCGTTCGCCGCCAGCACCTGGCCGCTGGCCGCGTCGGCGATCAGCCAGGACAGTGCCGAGACGTCCGGGACCTCGGGCACCCCGGCGTGCGGCCGAACCTGTGTCCCGGAGTGGTAGAGCAGGGACGGCCCGGGCACCGCCGCGCGCGGGGGCGGGGCCGGGTCCAGCGCCGCGGTGGCGTGGGCGGCCGTGCCGGACGCCAGCGTCAGCAGGCCCGCCACGCAGAGGGCGCAGGCCGACACCGCCGCTCGGCGAGGAAATCGGTCAGGGAATCCGATCGTCATACGATCAACGTAGGAAGAGTGGCGGTTTCCGGCGCGCAGCCTGGGCCGGACGAGGGTCCTGAGCAACCCGGATGCCGCACGCCCGGCCGTGTGTCAGCCCGTGGGCAGGGTCGGCCGGACACGGTGCAGGAAGGTGGTGTTGTCCGGCGTCCCGCGCATCCGCTCAAGGAGCGTCTCCAGGCCGGAGGGGACCCCCTCCCGGCTCTGCAGGGCCCGGCGCAGTCCGCGTACGACGGTCAACTCGGAGGGGGAGAGCAGGAGTTCCTCGCGCCGGGTGCCGGAGGGGGTGATGTCCACGGCCGGGAAGACCCGCCGGGAGGCCACTTCGCGGTCCAGGCGCAGCTCCATGTTGCCGGTGCCCTTCAGCTCCTCGAAGAAGTAGCCGTCGGCACGGGAGCCGGTGTCCACCAGGACGGTGGCCAGGATGGTGAGCGAGCCGCCCTCCTCCGCCTTGCGGGCGGCTCCGAAGAACCGCTTGGGGCCGAGCAGCGCGCCCGCGTCGACGCCACCGCTGAGGGTACGGCCGTTGGTGGCGGCCGCGTTGTTGTGGGCCCGGCACAGCCGGGTCAGGGAGTCCAGGAGGATGACGACGTCCCGGCCGTCCTCGACGAGCCGCTTGGCGCGCTCGACGACGAGTTCGGCGAGGGCGATGTGCTCCTTGGCGGGCCGGTCGAAGGTGGAGGCGTACACCTCGCCCCGGACCGAACGCCGCATGTCGGTGACTTCCTCGGGGCGCTCGTCGAGCAGCAGCACCATGAGGTGGCACTCCGGGTGGTTGCCGGCGACGGCGGCGGCGTACTGCTGGAGCAGCACGGTCTTGCCGGTCTTCGGCGGGGCCACGATCAGTCCGCGCTGGCCCTTTCCGACGGGGGCGAACAGGTCGGTGACCCGCCCGGCGAGCCCCGCGGCGGGGTGCTCGAGGCGGATCCGCTCGTACGGGTGCAGCGGGGTCAGCTCGCGGAAGTGACGCCGGCCGCGCAGCTCTTCGGGCCTACGGCCGTTGACGCGCGTGACCTCGGTCAGGGCGCGCTGGCCGCCCCTGAGGCCCTCGACGAGGTCGCCCCCGCGCAGGCCGTGACGGCGGATCAGCGCGGCGGAGACCTGCGGGTCGGCCGGGGAGGACAGGCAGCTCGTCGCCCGCAGCTGTCCCTTCCCGCCCGCGTCGACGGCGAGGACACCGGTCACGGGCCGGACGGCGTTCCGGTCCTGCTGCTGTACGGGGGGTTCGAGTGTGGTGGTCATGAGAGGTGGTCCTTTCGGGGACGGAAGACAGAGGAGAAGGGGGAGTGGGCCGCGAGCGGGAGGCGTGCGCACAGGCCTCCGTGCGGCGGGAACGACACCTCGGGGAGGGCAGAAGGACCCAGGTCACAAGGTGGTGCGGAGAAGCCGGTGAGCCGGTCGGAGACGACGGGCGATACGGCTGGAGGGGTGGAACCGGCACTCGGCGCCCGACAGGGGGCGTCCACAGGTGCTGATCGCACTATACCCAGGGTTCCGCCATCCTCAACATGGCACCGGTCACCGATATTCCCGTCCTCGGTGCCCCCTCGGTGCCCTCGGTGGCCGCCCGTCACCCCGGGCCCGACGCGACTGGCCGGGAAACGCGGCTTCCCCAGGGGCGCGGGCGCCTACGATCGGCCGTGCCCGCCTGCCCCACGCGTCAGGAGACCCGGTGGAGACCTCGCCCGTGCCGCACCGCCTGGACCCCGCCGGCGGCTGTCCGCACGCCGACAACGCCAGGCTGCTGGCGCGCGGCGCCGTGACGCCGGTCGTCCTGCCCGGCGGTGTCGAGGGCATGGCCGTACTCGGGCACGAGGCGCTCAGGGAGTTCCTCCAGCATCCGGAAGTCGCCAAGGACGCTCGGCACTTCACCGAGCTGCGGGAGGGCCGGATCGCCACCGGCTGGCCCCTGCTGACCTTCGCCACCGTCCGGGGCATGACCACCGCCGACGGTGACGACCACCGCAGGCTGCGCCAACTGGTCAGCCGTGCCTTCACACCGCGCCGGGTAGAGGAACTGAGGCCCCGGATCGAGGAGTTGACCGCATCACTGCTCGACGGGCTGGAGCGCGCCGCGGTGGACGGCGTCGCCGATCTGCGCCGGCATTTCGCGCTGCCGCTGCCCATGGACGTGATCGGTGAACTCCTGGGAGTGGACGCCCGGTTCCGCCACCGGCTGCACCAGCTGTCCAGCCGGGTCGTGGCCACCGGCATCGAACCGGCCGAGGCGGTCGCCGCGAACCGGGAACTGGTCGCCGTCCTCCGCCGTGGCCGCGGACCGGACCGAGCACCCCGGCGACGACCTCACCAGCGCCCTGATCGCCGCACGCGACGAGGACGGCGACCGGCTGGGCCAGGAGGAGCTGACCGGCACCCTGGTACTGATGATCATCGCCGGGCACGAGACCACCCTCAACCTGATCACCAACGCCGTGCGCGCCCTGTGCGGCCACCGCGACCAGCTCGACCTGGTGCGCGAGGGCGAGGCGGGCTGGGCGGACGTGGTGGAGGAGACACTGCGCTGGGACGCGCCGGTCAGTTGCTTCCCGTTCCGCTACCCCGTGCGGGACCTGGCCCTCGGCGGCACGGTGATCCCCGCCGGGACCCCGGTCCTGGCCGGCTACTCCGCCGCCGGCCGGGACCCGGAGGCGCACGGACTGGACGCCGACCGGTTCGACGTCACCCGGCCCGCCCGCCCCGACGCCGTCCGTCATCTCTCTCTCGGCCACGGCGCCCACTACTGCCTGGGCGCCCCGCTGGCCCGACTGGAGGCCACCGTGGCCCTGGAGCGGCTCTTCGACCGCTTTCCCGACCTGGACCTGGCCGTGCCCGAGGGCGGGCTCGCCCGGGAGGCCGGCTTCGTCGGCAACAGCGTCCACGCCCTCCCGGTGCGCCTTCGCGGCTGAGCCGCATACCAGCCGTGCCCACCCCCGATGGCCCTTCCCTGACGCATGTGTCGTTCTGGCCGCGAGCCCCACCTGCGTGGCCGCCACTTCGGCGGCTCGGGACGAGGGACTTGGCAGTCATGGGTCGGGTGGCCGGGAAAACCGCTTTCATCAGGGGAACGGGAGCCGGAACCGGCCGCGCGTCCGGGCAGGGCCTCGGACCTGCCGTGATCAGCACCATCGCGATGAGCGCGGCGTCCTCCGCGCCGGTCACCGTGCTGCCGGTCCGCAGGAACACGGCGCGGGTGGCGGCCCGGGCGCCGGGGCAGCCCGCCTCCGCCTGACGTGTCGTCGGCTCCGGGCCACCGGGAAGTCGTGGGCCGGCAACGAATGTCCGCAATCCATAACGGTCATGGCCGGGAGGGGACTTGATGTCGCGTAATGCCTTATCTTCACGACATGTCCACGCCACCGGAGCAGTCGCCGTCCTCTCCGCAGCAGCCGCCGTCGACTCCTCAGCAGCCCCCGCAGCAGCAGCCGTCGCCGCCCGCACAGCCGCCGGACCAGCCGCCGGCTCCGGCGCCCCAGCCGACCGCGTATCCGTATCCGAACCCGCAGTCGCCGCCGCCCCCGCAGAACCCCTACGCCCAGCCGACCCTCGTCAACCAGCCGGTGCCGCCCCCGCAGCAGGGCAACCCCTACGCCGTGCAGCCCGGTTACGGCTACCCGCCCCCGGCCGGACCGCCGTCCGCCGGCCAGAACGCGGCCGGAAGAGCCGTGCTGTGGGCGGTCGTGGGAGCGGTGGTGGCCTCCGCGGGCTGGGCGGCCGCCCTCCTCCTCACCGGTGGTCTCGGCGGCAGCGCGGACCTGCGCGGCTATCAGGCGCCCGCGAACCTCTGCTCCGGCGCGGACTACTCCTCGTTCGAGGACGAGTACCCCGACGCCGACTCGGCCCCCACGAAGAACGCGCTGAAGGACCCGGCCCTGGACCAGAGTTACTGCAGCATCACGCTCAAGAAGACCGGGTCCAGCTACGCGGACGCCTACCTCTCGATGCAGGTCGACCTGCACAAAAAAACGGACCCGGCGCCGGAGTTCACGGCCACCTGGAAGAACTACGGCGACAGCCACACCGACTACGACGTGAGCCCCGTGCAGGGCATCGGCGACGAGGCCTACCTGGTCACCGAGGACACCAGCAGCGGCTCCACCACCAGCGGCTCGCGGTACGCCACGCTCGCGGTGCGGGACGGCTGGATGACCTACACGATGAGCTACAGCGCCTACTTCTCGTCGTACGACAGCGACACCGACCCGCCGGCCCTCGACGACGTGACGGGCTGGCTGAAGACGGACACCAAGTCCACGCTGGAGCAGCTCAAGGACTGACGCTCAGCAGACCCGGCGAGGGGGCGGCCCGTCGCGCGGGCCGCGCCTCCGACGGGTCGGCTGCCGGTCGCTCCCGTAAGCTGGCCGGATGTTCAGCCCCGATGGCCCGAGTCTGCGCGAGCTCACCGTCCAGGCACTGTCCTCGGTCGAGCGCGGCTACGACCTGCTGGCCCCGAAGTTCGACCACACCCCCTTCCGGACCCCGGACTCGGTCCTGGAGTCGGTCGCCAAGGCGCTCACCCCGCTGGGCCCGTACCCGGACGGCCTCGACCTGTGCTGCGGCACCGGCGCCGGTCTGGACGTGCTGGCCCAGGTGTGCCCGACCAGCGTCACCGGCGTCGACTTCAGCGCCGGCATGCTCGACATCGCCCGGCGGCTGCCCCCGCCCGACGGGCCGGACGTCCGCTGGGTGCGCGCGGACGCCCGGGCCCTGCCGTTCGGGCCGGTCTTCGACCTGGTGGTCAGCTTCGGGGCGTTCGGGCACTTCCTGCCCCGGGAGCTGCCCGGACTCTTCGGCCAGGTCCACTCGGTCCTGCGACCGGACGGCGTCTTCGCCTTCCCGGTGCCGGCGCCACCGCGCCCCACGCGCCCCGGGTTCTGGATCCTGCTCGGCTTCGACGCGGTGATGCGGGTACGCAACGCCCTGTGGCGGCCGCCCTTCGTCATGTACTACCGGGCCTTCCGATTCGGGTCCGTGCTGGGGGAGTTGGAGCGGGCGGGGTTCTCGGTGGAGCTGTGCGCGCTGCCCGGGTTCGGGCGGCGTGACGACGGCAGCCCGCGCGCCCGGCTCGTCGTGGCCAGGAAGACCGGCGCGGGTCAGCCCGCGGCCGGGACCGTGAACTCGTAGACCAGTGTCTCCTGCTGGGCGTCCACCACGAGGTCGGTGATCTCCAACGGACGGGCGTACTGGTCGTGCACCCGGCGGGTCACCAGGACCGAGGCCGCGTTCGCGATCTGGCTGATCGAGTCCCGGTGGTGCAGCGTGAGGCCGGCCTTGCGCATCCAGTCGTAGGCCCGCCGCAGTTGGGCGGCGGCCGCGCCGTCGGCCCGGTCCCGGTAGCGGCCCAGTTCCTCGACCTCGGTCAGGGCGACGGCGGAGAAGGAGGTCACCGCGGTGCGCAGGGCGCGGCCGTCGGGTGCGGCCGACTCGAAGCGGTGGACCAGGGTCGGCCGGTGCGGGGCCAGACCCAGGGCCGCCGCGTGCTCCGGTGGCGGCTCCTCCCAGGTCACCGTGGCGCGGTCGACCGCGCCGTGCTCCGTGCTTCCGGCGCCCACCGGGAACGCCAGGGAGACCGGGCTCTCCACCGGCCGTCCGGGCAGCGTGGCGTGACTGCCCCGCCGGTCGGTGGCGACCAGGCCGCTGTGCCGCAGCACCTCCAGCGCCTGCCGGACGGTCTCCCGGCTGACGCCGAAGTGCTGTGCCAACTGCCGTTCCCCCGGCAGTCGTTCGCCCGGCGGGATGGTTCCGGCGCGCAGCTCGCCGAGCAGCTGTGTCGCGATCCGCCCGTACAGGGGCTGCTCTTCGTTCTCGGAGTGGTCGTGGTGGGTGGTGCGGACCATGCCGCGCCTCCTGTTGGTGACAAGACGTAGCCGTGCGGGCTCATTGCGCGACCAGATCTAGCATTGGTCTAAACCATCAGGGAAGGGCGGCTCACAGGTTCGGCCGAAACCGAGCCTCAAAGGCTCGCGTAGAGGGCGGTCACCAGGGCCGTCTTCCGGGGGTCGTCCGCGATCCGCGGCCCCATGCGGTTCATCACGTACCCCAGCGAAACCCCTGCCTCCGGATCGGCCAGCCCGCACGAACCGCCGAAGCCGTCGTGCCCGAAGGCCCGTGGGTTCGGTCCGTAGGAGCCGTTCGTCCCACTCAGCCACAGACCGAGCGCCACCTCGGTCTCGTGCTCGAAACCCGCCCCCAGCACCAGGTCACGGCAGCTGCCCTGCCCCTCGCGCACCCGCTCGGCGGCCTCCGGCGACAGCAGGCGCAGACCGCCGAACTCGCCGCGGCCCGCGAACACGCCGTACAGCGCGGCCACCGCCCGTGCCGTGCCGTGACCGTTGGCCGCCGGGTTCTCGGCCGCCCGCCACTCGGGCGTGTTCGCCGCGCCGGCGCCCACTCCCGGGTTGGCCAGTGCCGCCACCGCCGCCGGTGCCAACTGGCTGAAGATCGCAGCCTGTTCGCTGTCGGACATGACCCGTGGATGGTCCAGCACCGCCGCCCGTCCGGTCTCCTTCTCCGGCAGCCCGACGGTGAAGTCGATGCCCAGAGGTCCGGTCACCTCCCGCTCCAGGAACGCCCCCGGCAGCAGCCCCGACACCCGCCGCACCACCTCGCCGACCAGGAACCCGTAGGTGATCGCGTGATATCCGGACCGTGTACCCGGCTCCCACCAGGGCTCCGTCGCCGCCAGCCGGGAGGTCGTCAACTCCCAGTCGTACAGCTGCTGGAGCGAGTGCGGCTCCCGCAGCCCGGACAGTCCGGCCCGGTGCGAGAGCAGATGCCGGACGAGGACCCGCTCCTTGCCCGCCGCCGCGAACTCGGGCCAGTAGTCGGCCACCGGCGCGTCGAGGTCGAGCAGCCCCCGGTCGGCCAGGATGTGCGCACAGAGGGCTACCGGGCCCTTCGTCGTCGACCAGACGTTCACCAGGGTGTCGCGCTCCCACGGCCGGGTGTGTCCGGGCTCAGCCCAGCCGCCCCACAGATCCACGACCGTCTCGCCGTCGACCGTCACCGCCACGGCGGCGCCCAGCTCCCCACGGTCCCGGAAGTTCCCCTCGAAGGCCTCCCGTACCGCCGCGAAACGCGGCTCGCAGTGACCGTGGACCAGCGGCTCGTGCTCGGACATGCGCCCTCCGTCGTACGCCGGAAAACCCGGACCGCCACGCCGCGACCCGGGCACTCCGAACGTACCGACTGGTCGGACTGGAGGGAAGGGTGGCGGGCGGACGCGCATCTGCTCCCCGTGGCCGACGCGGCGCTCGACACCATGGCCACCCTCTCGGCGGACGGCTCGCGAGGCGCGGCGACGATCGGGCGGCCGGTGTGACGTGCGACAGCCGTCCGGGAGCAGGTGTTCCACGTCCCCTCAGGCGTGGGCGCGCAGCCAGCGCAGCTTCGCCGCCTCGTGGTACGGGCCCCCGCCCTCGTGGTCGTTGAAGTCGTACACCTCGATCTCCTTGTCCTCGTGCGCCCAGGCGTTGAAGGCCGAGAACACCGTGGACGGCGGACAGGTCTGGTCCTCCAGGGCCGCCGAGAACAGCGCCGGGGCCCGGCCGCGCGCCGCGAAGTGCACACCGTCGAAGTAGGACAGGGTGCGCTGCACGTCCGCCGAGCGGCCGCGGTGCGTCTTGAGGAACAGGGCGATCTCGCGGTAGGGATGGCGGTCCGTCACGGTGACGGCGCGCGGGAAGTCGCAGAGGAACGGCACGTCCGGCGCCACCGCCACCAGGTCCGGGACCAGCCCGCCGACCGCGATGCTGATCCCGCCGCCCTGGCTGGCGCCGAGCGCCACCGTCCGCGCCGAGTCGGTGAGCGGGTGCGAGCGGGCCGCCTCGACCGCCCGGACCGCGTCCGTGTACACCCGGCGGTAGTAGTAGTTCTCGGGCGCGTCGATGCCTCGCGTCATGAACCCGGGGAACGCCGGCCCGCCACCCACCGGGTCGGCGGTGCCGCCCCCGCCGCCCCAGGCGCTGCCCTGGCCCCGGGTGTCCATCACGAAATGCGCCCGCCCGGTGGACGCCCACAGCAGGTTCTCGTGCGCCAGTCCGCGCCCGCCGCCGTAGCCGACGAACTCCACGATCAGCGGCAGCGGTCCGGTGGCCCTGGCAGGCAGCCGCAGCCAGCCCTTCACCGGGTGGCCGCCGAACCCCGCGAAGGTCACGTCGTACACGTCGACCGTGGACAGCCCGGTGTCGACCGGTTCGAAGCGGGCGTCGAGGTCGTGCCCGCGGGCTTCCTGGAGCGTCCTGGACCAGAAGGCGTCGAAGTCCTCGGGCGCCGCCGACGTGCTTCGGTGCTCACGGAGTTCGTCGAAGGGAAGGTCGAACAGGGCCATCAACAACCGCCTTTGGGCGCAGGGATCATGCCGGTGATCACACCGTACGCGGGCGGCCGGACGGGTCGCCAGGCCTCCGCGCCGCTGTCACAGGAGGTCAGACACGGTGGACGCGGCGCAGCGGAGGGCGGGACCTCAGGTCCGGCCGCGGGTCCAGTCCGGTCCGGTGCGGGCCCACTCCTGTTCCCACTCGGCGAGCCGGCGCCGCAGCGCGACCCGGCGGACGACCCCGTGACCGAGCAGCACCACGGCCGTGGCGCCGCCCGCCCCGCACAGGCCCACCGTGACCGTGTGCTGCCAGACGGCGACCTCGTCAGGCGGTGGGGCGACACTGTGCCCCCGGCGGTCGAACCACACCTCGACCCGGTCACCGGTCCTGGTCCCCGCCGGCACCCGGGCCAGCGCGGTCCTCGTCCCCTTGCCGGGTTCGGTCCAGCGGACGTCGGTCTGGTAGGCGTGCTCCCGGTCGCCGCCCTCCGCCGACGGCAGCTGCTCCGGCGCGTCCCCGACGACCGACGCCCGTACCATGTGCCGCTCGGCCCGCTGAGCCGTGGCCACCGACCGCGCCTGATCATGGGCCCACAGCCCCGCCACCGCCCCCACCAGGGGCGCACCTATGCACAGCAGGACCGCGACGGACAGCGCGATCCATGCCTCCACCTGGTCGGACTTGCGCCGCAGCGGGTTGTACCGCCAGCGCCAGCCACGCACTCGGGTACGCATGTCGACCTCCTCGCCGCCACGGGAGCCGTAGGGCCGGACAGCCGGTCCGCAGCTCCAGCGTGCCCCCCTTGCACGCGAGCGTCCACACGGTGTGCCACCCCCGTACGGCGCAGCGGGCCCACCTGACGGCGTAACCAGGGCGAAAACGGCCGACGTGTACGTTCCGTGCCGCGCCGCACCGAGGGCGGCCCTCTCCGCCGACAGGCGCCGGGGGGCGGCGGCTTTCATCATGAAGATGCACGTGGTGCGCGCTTGGCTCTTCGGCGTGGCGAGCCGGGAGAGGACTGGTCATGTCGACACCTGAGCAGGCTTACGAACCTGAACTCACGGGGTTGCTCGTCGTCGACCCCTACAACGACTTCCTGTCGGAGGGCGGCAAGCTGTACGAACGCAGCCGTTCCACCCTTGAGGGGCGCGATGTCGTCGAGCACATGCGGCAGGTCCTCGCCGCCGCTCGGAGGGCCGGAACGCAGGTCTTCATCGCCCCGCACCACCGCTGGCGGGAAAGCGATCCGTACAGCCACTGGAAGACGATTCCTCCCGTTCAGGCGTCCGCCGCCGAGGGGCGGATTTTCGCCGACGGCACCTGGGGCGGCAGCTTTCACCCCGATTTCGAGCCGCGTCCCGGCGAGGTCGTCGCGCACGAGCACTGGATGTCGTCCGGATTCGCCAACACGGACCTCGACCTGCAGCTCAAGAAGCACGGCGTCCGCAAAGTCGTCCTGATCGGCATGCGCGCCAACACCTGCATCGAATCCACCGTGCGCTTCGCGGCGGAACTCGGCTACGAGGTCACGGTGGTGAAGGACGCCATCGGCAGCTTCGGGTTCCCCGAGATGGACGCGTCACTGCGCTTCAACATGCCCTCCTACGCGAGGGCCATCGTCCCGACCGACGAAATCGTCGCGGGACTGTCAGCCTGAAAGGCCGCCGGCTCGGCGGCCACGGCCCGCGTGCGCCCAGGTCAGAGCCCCGATCATTGCGGCCGTATGAAAGATTCGAGGGCGCGGGAATAGCGTCCCGGCGATCCTCCTTGGCCCAGAGAGCCGGTACCGGGAAACCGGTGACAGCATCTGAGAGCGAGGAAGAACGATGCCCAAGGCGTACGTCTACACCAGGCACGGCGGGCCCGAGACCGAGGCCTTCGTCGATGTGGACCGGCCTGTTCCCGCCCCCGGTGAGCTGCTGGTCGCAGTGCGGGCGGCGGGGGTCAACCCCGTCGACTGGAAGCTTCGCAACGGCTTCCGCCGGCCGGGCGAGGGCGAGGCGCGCTTCCCGGTCGTGCTCGGCAGCGAGGCCGCCGGGGTGGTCGAGGAAATCGGCGCGGGGGTGACCGGGTTCGCCGTCGGCGACGAGGTCTTCGGCAACGCACCGGCCGGTGCGTTCGCCGAGTACGCCCTGCTGACGGCGTCCGTGACGGCGCACAAGCCCGCCGCGCTGTCCTTCACCGACGCCGCCACCCTGCCGGTCGCCGCGGCCACCGCCTACGACGGGGTGCGCCAGCTCGACCTGCCCGAGGGTGCGACCCTGCTGGTCACCGGTGCGGGCGGCGGAGTCGGCGCGGCGGCCCTGCAGATCGCCCGGGCCTGGGGGCTGCGGGTAGTGGGCGTGGCGAGCGAGGCCAAGAAGGACTTCGTGGAGGGGCTCGGCGCGGTGCACGTGCCCTCCGGCCCCGGCCTGGCCGAGCGGGTGCGGGCCGCCGCGCCCGCGGGGGTGGACGCGGTGTACGACCTGGTGGGCGGTGAGGTGCTCGCCGAGGCGGCCGGCCTGATCGAGGACCGCGCCAAGCTGATCACCGCGGGGGCCGCCCCGGACACCGTGGCCGCGCTGGGCGGCAGCCGGGTCGAACGCGCCCGTACCGCGGCGGTCCTCGACGAGGTGGCCGAACTGGTCGTGGGCGGCGAGCTGGACCCCTACGTCTCGCGGACCTTCCCGCTCGAGGAGGCCGGCCAGGCGCTGCGCACCGTCGAGGACGGGCATGCGCGCGGCAAGATCGTGATCGAGGTCGCCGCATGAGCGTCCCTGGTCCCCGCCAGGGCGCGCCGCACGTCCTGGACAATCCCGCTCTCGCCTCGCTGACCGGCCCGCACGCCCTCTTCGCCGAACGGCGTGGACGGATCCTGCGCTACCCCGTCGACGTCTCCCCCTGGCTGGCGCTGCCCGGCGAGCCCGACGCCGACGACTGGGCCGATCTCGCCGCCCTGGCCGGGCCCGGCACGGAGGTCGGGCTGCCCGGCTACCGCGGTGACCTCCCCGACGGCTGGGAACTCACCATGAACATCCCGGGCGTGCAGCTGGTGGACGAGGGCATGGAGGCCGTACCGGAGCCGCAGGCGGTGCGCCTCGGTCCGGCCGACGTACCCGAGATCCTCGACCTGATCGAGCGGACCCGGCCGGGCCCCTTCCTGCCCCGCACCATCGAACTCGGCACGTACCTGGGCATCCGCCGGGACGGGAGGCTGGTCGCGATGGCGGGGGAGCGGCTGCACCCGCCGGGCTGGACCGAGATCAGCGCGGTCTGCACCGATCCGGCGTACCGGGGCGAAGGCCTGGCGACCCGGCTGATCCGGGCGGTCGCGTACGGCATCCGGGCCCGCGGCGAGACCCCGTTCCTGCACACCGGAGCCGGGAACACCACCGCGATACGGCTGTACGAGTCCCTCGGCTTCCGGCTGCGCCGTCGTACCGCGTTCCTCGCGGCCCGGGTGCCGCAGACGGTCGGTCAGTCCTCGCCGGTCCCCGCGGACGCCCCCGCGTTGTAGCGCTCCAGGTACCCGGCGAACCTGACCAGGTCCTCCTCGGGCCAGTCGGCCAACCGCTCCCGGAAGGCGGTCCGGCGGCTGCGCGTGACCTGGGCCAGGATCTCCTGCCCGGCCTCCGTGAGATGCAGTACCTGGACCCGGTGGTCCTCCGGGTCCAGGCGCCGCTCGATCAGCCCGGCCCGTTCCAGCGACCCGACCTGCCGGCTGACCGTCGACTTGTCCAGCGCGTAGTGCGCGGCCAGGTCGGTCGCCCGGCAGCCGCCGCGCTCCTCCAGATGCCCGAGGAGCGTGTACGACACCAGTGACAGCTCGGGATGCATGCGCCCGGCGGATGCCCGGGCCCGGCGCGCGAAGGCCGTCATCTCGTACTGGATGGTCTCGACGGCCGCCTCGGCCGCCGTCGCCCCGGCCGTCGGCACGTTCATGGGATACCTCCTCCGACGTTCTAGTTGCATAGTACAACTTCAGCAGGAGTTGTATATGCCAACCAATTTCCCGGAAGGTCTGGAGGTCGTGCGCGACGAGGTCACCGGCGCTGCGCCATGTGCTCACGCACCTGATCACCCCGCTGCTGATGTGCCTGGGCATGGGGCTCGCCTACATGGGGGCGTTCGTCCACCCGGAGCCCACCACATGCCCGTCGCCGTGATCGGTGCCGGCCCGAAGGCGAAGGTGTTCGCGCAGACCGTCAAGGACACCGCGGGGGACCGGCTCGACGTCCGAACCGTCCCGTCCCGCGCCGCGGCCGTCGACCTGCTCACGTCCCGTACCGTCGCCGGCGCCTACGTGCCGAGCACCGAGGCGCCCGAGCTGATCGTCGCCAGTGCAGCCGCCGACACCGACGCCACCGCCGTCGAGAAGGCCTTCACTTCCGTCGCCGCCCACGAGGGCGCTCCGCTCAAGGTCACCGACGTGGCCCGGCCGGTCGCCGAAGACCCCACGGGTCAGGGCCTGTTCTTCCTGCTCATCGCGGTGAGCATCGGTTCCTGCGGTTCGGTCGGCGCGCTCGGCGCGGCCGGCGGCACGCTCCCCATGCGGATCCGTGCCCTGCTCGCGCTCGGCGTCTCCGCCGTCGTCGGCGGGATCGGCACCCTGCTCGCCGGACCGGTGTTCCACCTCGCCCACCACGACCTGGCCGGCGTCTGGGGCCTGGCCTGGCTCTACTCGGCGGGCATCCTGCTCATCGGCGTCGGCCTGCACACCTTCCTGCAGCGGTGGACCACGCCGGCCATGATGGTGCTGTTCGTGATGCTCAACTTCACCAGTTCCGGCGGGTTGTTCCGCCCCGAGCCGCAGAACGGCTTCTTCGGCACCCCGCACGCCTTCTGGAACGGCGGCGGCTTCGTCGAGGGCGTCCGCAGCCTGCTGTACTTCGGCGACGACGGCCTGCGCCGCGAGGTCGTGACCCTCGCGGTCTGGCTGCTGGCCGGCCTCGTACTCACCGCGGTCGCGGCCCTCTGCGAGCGGGCCAGGGCCCGGGCCGCGCGTCCGGCCGCACCGGCCTCGGCCGCCGCTCCCACGGCACGGGCGCGGGCGGACGAGGCGGAGGCGGCCGCGGTGACCGAGGAAGAGGAGACGGTCGGCGTGTGACCGACCGAGCGGCCGCCGGATAGGCTCTCGGCGATGCTCTCACTCTCCGACACCACCGCCGTCGTCTCCGCGCTGCGCGCCGCGGGCTGTGTCTTCGCCGAGGACGAGGCGGACCTGATCCTGGCCACCGCCCGTACCCCGGACGAGCTGGCCACCATGGTGGACAGGCGAGCCGCCGGACAGCCCCTCGAACACGTCCTCGGCTGGGCCGGCTTCCACGGGCTGCGGGTGCTCGTGGGGCCCGGCGTCTTCGTGCCCCGCCGCCGGACCGAGTTCCTGGTCGACCAGGCCCTGGCCCAGGCCCCGGACGCGTCCGTGGTGGTGGACCTGTGCTGCGGCTCCGGCGCGGTGGGCGCGGCCCTCGCCGCCGCCCTCGGTGACGCCGAACTGCACGCCGCCGACATCGAACCGGCCGCGGTCGACTGCGCCCGGCGCAACATCGCCCCCTACGGCGGCCACGCCCACCGGGGCGACCTGTTCGACGCGCTGCCCGCCGCCCTGCACGGCCGGATCGGCATCCTCGCGGCCAATGTGCCCTACGTCCCCAGCGGCGAGGTGGGCCTGCTGCCCGCCGAAGCCCGCGACCACGAGCCGCTGGTCGCCCTGGACGGCGGCGGCGACGGCCTGGACGTGCTGCGCAGAGTCGCCGCCGGAGCGCCCGAGTGGCTCGCGCCCGGCGGCTGCGTCCTCGTCGAGACCAGTGAACGCCAGGTGGCGGCGGCCCTCGAAGCGTTCGCCGCCGCGGGCCTGACGGCCCGGCTCGCGGTCTCGGAGGAGCTGTACGCCAACGTCGTGGTGGGCGTACGGGACCAGGGTTAGGTCGTCGCCCCGCTCGCCGAGGGGCCCGGTGACGGCGAGCGGTCACCGGGACGCTGCCACGGCCCGTGGTGGTCGTGCATGCCGCCCCGGCCCATGCCCCTGAAGTCACCGGAGAAGGCGGCCGCGGCGGTCAGCTTGCCGTCGTCGCCGCGGGTGCCGACCAGGAACGCCTTCGTGTCCTTCTTGAGCGAGCCGTCGTCGCCGCGCACCTTGACGCCCGAGCCCACCGTCCACGTCCACGACGCACCGTCGGCGCTCTTCACCGTGACCTGGTCGTCGGCCACCTTCTCGACGGTGCCCCGCTGCCAGACGCGTACCACGTACCTGCCGGTGTCGGGGTCCTTGACGGTCGCCTCACCGTGCACCCCCAGGCCGCCCATGCCGAACCGGCCGTGCCCGGGGCCGTGCCCGTCCGGGGCGGCGGGCGGCGACGGTGCGCCCGAGGCGGCGGGCGGTGTGCCGGAGCCGCTCGCGCCGGATCCGGCGGCGAACGCCACGGTGCCGCCCAGGGCCAGAGCCCCGGCGACGAAGGCCACGGTCACGGCACGCGCGCGGGCCGGCTGCCGGCGCCACAGATCGCGTACCCGCCGGCCCGGGTCACGGTCCGGTCCGGGTCCGGCGAGCACTTCCCGGTGCGGGCCGGCCTGCGGGGGATGGCCCGGCACCGGCGGGACCGACGGGTCGGTTCCGCCGCCGTCACGGCGGTGTTCCTGCTCCGGTTCGTGCGTCACGGCTCGCTCCCATCGGCGAACGGCACGCGGCATAGCGAGGCATGCCTGTCTGTGAATTGTCCGGGTTCGCCGATAAGAATTCGGTAACGAGTCCCTGTGAACGCGATGCAACCGCTGTCGGGCGGCCCCGGGGCCACCCCCACCCCCCGGCTAGGGCAGCAGTTCCTGCACCCGCGCGATGAGCAGCGCCACGTCGTCGTGGTTGTCGGGGTGGTGCAGCTCCCGCAGCAGCAGGTCGCAGACCTCCTCCAGCGGCCGGGCGGGGCCGCCCAGGAGGGCCAGCAGCGCGTCCAGCCGCTCGTCCAGCGAGTGGCTGCGGGTCTCCACCAGACCGTCGGTGTAGAACACCAGCTCGTCACCGGGCTCGAAGTCGACCGCGGTGGTGGCGAAGGGGATCCCGCCGACGCCCAGCGGGACCCCGGTGGGCAGGTCGAGCAGTTCCGGCGGCCGGCCGGGACGGACCCGGACCGGCGGCAGATGGCCGGCGTTGGCGATCCAGCACTGCCGCAGCAGCGGGTCGTGCACCGCGTACACGCAGGTCGCGATGGAGTGGTCGAGGCCGGAGGTGGTCTTGTCCAGGTGCTCCAGCAGGACGGCCGGGTCGAGACCGAGGGAGGCCAGGGTGTTGGTCGCGGTGCGCAGCCGGCCCATCGTCGCGGCCGCGTTGATGCCGCTGCCCATCACGTCGCCCACGACGAGGGCCGTTCTGCCTCCGTCCAGCGGGATGACGTCGAACCAGTCGCCGCCCACCTCGACGGTGGCGCCGGCCGGCTGGTAGCGGGAGGCGACCTCCAGACCGTTGGTGACCCGGGGGTGGGTGGGAAGCAGGCTGCGCTGGAGGGTGAGCGCGGTGGTGCGGGCGTTCTGGTACCAGCGGGCGTTGTCGATCTGCACGGCCGCGCGGGCTGCCAGCTCGCGGGCCAGCAGCAGATCGTCGTCGTCGAAGGGCGCCGGGTGACTGGCGGTGCGCTTGAGGTCGAGGGCGCCCAGCACCTCGCCGCGGGCGATCAGGGGCACGGCCAGGTACGAGTGCAGCCCTGCCCGCGCCAGCAGCGCGGCCGCCTCGGGGGAGCGGGCGATCCTCGGCAGGTCCTCGTCCCGGACCTGCCGCACCAGGACCGCCTCGCCGGTCCGTACGCACTCGGTGACCAGCCGGTCGGGGGCGTACCGGGCGACCGTGCCCGGCACGTCGGCCGCCCGCACCGCGTCCGCTCCCCGCTCGGCGCGCACGGCGAGCGCGCGGAGCACGGCCGGCTCGGCCGGGCCGAGCGTGCTGCGCCGGCCCTCGACCACGGTGTCCAGCAGGTCCACGGCCGCCACGTCGGCCAGCTCCGGTACCGCGACGTCGGCCAGCTCGGCGGCCGTGCGCTCCAGGTCGAGCGTGGTGCCGATCCGGGTCGAGGCGTCGGCGATCACAGCCAGGCGCCGGCGCGCGTTCTCGGCCTCGACGCCGGCCCGGTAGGGCTCGGTGATGTCCACCACCGAGATGGCCACGCCCAGGACGTTGTCCAGCGCGTCCTCCAGCCGGTAGACCGACAGGGACCAGATGTGCTCCTCGTCCGGGTCGGCCGGCGTCCTGCCCACGATCGACTGGTCGATCAGCGGCTCACCGGTCCGCAGCACCCGCAGGTAGGCCGACTCCAGGGCGTCGGCGTCCAGGAGCGGCACCACCTCACGCAGCGTCCGCCCCAGATGTTCCTCGACCGGGACCCCGTTGATCCGCTCCAGCGCGGGGTTGACCGAGACGAACCGCAGCTCCGTGTCGAGGACGGCCAGCCCGATCGGTGACTGCTTCACGATCCGCTCGGACAGCGCCACGTCCTG
This sequence comes from Streptomyces sp. NPDC059224, assembly GCF_042754285.1. Classification (NCBI taxonomy): domain Bacteria; kingdom Bacillati; phylum Actinomycetota; class Actinomycetes; order Kitasatosporales; family Streptomycetaceae; genus Streptomyces; species Streptomyces sp. NPDC059224. The sequence goes on along the minus strand of NZ_JBHZAN010000015.1, from coordinate 100,961 downwards.
TTCCAGGCGGCGCACCGTCGACTGGTCGGCGGCCAGACCCAGCGCGAACACGTCGCCGTTGTCGTCGGTGAGCCGCATGTTGCGGAACTCCACCACATGGGTGGTGCCGTCCTTGTGCAGGATCGGGAAGCCGCCCGCCCAGCTCCGCCCGGTACGCATCACGTCCGCGAACAGTTTGCCGACCAGTTCGATGTGGCGTTCGTCCACCATCAGCCGGGCCGCGTACTGCCCGAGCGCCTCGTGGGCCGAGTAGCCGAACAACTCCTCGGCCTGGGGGCTCCACAGCGCGATGCGTCCCCTGGAGTCCAGCACGACCGAGGCCACGCGCAGGACGTCGAGCAGCCCGCCCGGACGCACGGGGCCGCGCACGGGCTCCAGGCCCCCGGGTCCCGACACCTCGGCTCGACTCATTCCACGCACCGCCTTCGAACCTGCGCACGGCACGCCGTCCCCCGTGCCGACTCTCCTTGTTCTATCGCGCTCACTCCCGACTCTCCGACGCAGCCGCCGACTTTTCCACCATCTCTCAACACGGCGGCGTCCGTGCGGCGAAACCGGCACCGGGGCGGCACGGGCCCGAGTTCACCTTCCCGTTCCGTCGCCGGTCTGTACATGTCTGTCAGGAGCACGCCAGACTGACCGCCGCACGCGCGTCCCACCCCCCGAACCGAGGAGTAGGCTTCCATGCCCGCGTCCACCCGGCAACGTTGTCGCGCAGGCCTGACCGCCCTGGTCGCCCTGGCCGCGGCCTTCGCCCTGTCGACCGGCCCGGCGTCCGCCGCCGACACCTGGACCGAGACCGGCTCCGACCGCGCCGACCCGCTCACCGAGAGCCAGGGGCTGACCTCGGTCGAGGTCCCCGCCAACAGCGCCAACCGATACACCGGCATCGGCACCATCCCGATCGGCGTCTCCGGTCGGGGCTGGAACCACGTCGGCGATCCCGACGAGTCCTACGACGGCTACTACGTCGAGCCCTACCAGGCGGACTCAGGCACCGCCAAGATGTACCGGGTGCAGGCCCCCGGCGGCGCCTGGTCCGAGTACGTGCACACGCTCGCCACCGGAGAGGCCCTCAACAACTCCTGGGACGCGATCTCGCCCGACGGCCAGTACATGCTCTCCGGCGAGTACGGCACGATGACCCGCTTCCTGGTCTTCCCCACGCCGGGTGTCAACAAGAGCACCTCGCCGTCCGCGAACCTCCCGCTGGCCTCCGTCGTCAGCCTGGACCACGCGGTGCGTGACGTCCAGGGCTGCGACTTCTCCGGCGCGACCACGCTGCTGTGCTCCTCGGACGACCCGGACGGCAGCCTCTTCGGGTACGCCAAGCCGCTGCTGCAGATCGACCTGTCCGCCCAGCCCGGCACGGGTGGCGTCAGCGGCCACGTCACCGCCCTGCGCCAGCTCCCGCTGCGCAGTTCCTGCTCGGGCACCTTCGAGGCCGAGGGCGTCGACTTCGACCGGCGCACCGGCACCCTGCGCGTCATCGTGATGTCGCCCGGGTTCTGCATCCTCACGGACAGCAAGACGTACAGGTTCACGCGGGGCTGACTTCCCCGCCCGGGCGGTGCGCCGGGTGATGCACCACCTGGCAATCGGTGCTTTTCTGTTGGCATGGCGCGGTTCGCGGGGGAACCCGGGTGACCGCGCCATCGCCATGAGAGGAGCGATCACCATGGGTCCTGAGCGACTGCACGAGGAACCCGTCTCGCTTGAGATCAGCGGGTGCAGCAAGGAAGACGCCCGGATCGTGTTCGACGCGCTGTGCCAGTGCTTCGAGTCCGACCGTGAGGCCGAGGACGTGCCCCAGCAGCTCCACGAGAGCCGCCCCATGGTGTGGCTCGGCACGTTCGAGGTCACCGACGCCCACGAGTGCACCCCGCCGCCCCGGCTCGCGGCCTCGGTCGAGGCCGACGCGCAGGGCGGTTACTGGGCGATCGACCGGCTCCGTACGACCCTCGACTCCCTGTTCACGGTCCGCAACCTGTCCTCCGTCTCGGGCGACCAGGAGAGGGAGCTGCACGTCCTGCTGGAAAGCCGGTGACCGGTGATCTGAGACACGTCACCCCGGAGCCTTTGTGCAACTAGTTGCATAATTCGTGCGCGGTCCTCTAGAACTGCTGTGAAGACACCGCGCACGGAGGTTCCGATGAGCCCGTACCCGCACCTGTTGAAACCCCTCGACCTGGGCTTCACCACGCTGCCCAACCGCGTGCTCATGGGCTCCATGCACGTGGGCCTGGAGGAGGCCGAGCGCGGCTTCGAGCGGATGGCGGAGTTCTACGCGGCCCGGGCCCGCGGCGGAGTGGGCCTCATCGTCACCGGCGGCATCGCACCCAACGAGGAGGGCCGGCCCTACGAGGGCGGCGCCAAGCTCACCACGGAGGAGGAGGCCGCACAGCACCGGACCGTCACCGGGGCCGTGCACCGCGACGGCGGCCGGATCGCGCTGCAGATCCTGCACTTCGGCCGCTACGCCTACCACCAGGACCTCGTCGCGCCCAGCCCGCTCCAGGCCCCGATCAGCCCCTTCGCGCCCCGTGAACTCACCGACGAGGACGTCGAGCGGACCATCGACGACTACGTCCGCACCGCCCGCCTCGCCCGGCGGGCCGGCTACGACGGCGTCGAGATCATGGGCTCCGAGGGCTACCTCGTCAACGAGTTCATCGCCGCCGGGACCAACCGCCGCACCGACCGCTGGGGCGGGTCGTACGAGAACCGGATGCGGTTCCCCGTCGAGATCGTCCGGCGGGTGCGCGAGGCCGTCGGCACGGACTTCATCATCGTCTACCGGCTGTCCATGCTGGACCTGGTCCCGGGCGGCTCCTCCCTGGACGAGGTGATCACCCTCGCCAAGGCCGTCGAGGCCGCCGGGGCGACCCTCATCAACACCGGCATCGGCTGGCACGAGGCCCGGATCCCCACCATCGCCACCTCGGTGCCGCGCGGCGCCTACACCTGGGTCACCAAACGGCTGATGGGCGAGGTCGCCGTCCCCCTGGTCACCACCAACCGCATCAACACCCCCGAACTCGCCGAGGAACTGCTCGCCGACGGCACCGCGGACATGGTCTCCGTGGCCCGGCCGATGCTCGCCGACCCCGACTTCGTCGCGAAGGCCGCGGCCGGCACGCCCGAGGCGATCAACACCTGCATCGGCTGCAACCAGGCCTGCCTCGACCACACCTTCAGCGGCAGGATCACCTCCTGCCTGGTCAACCCGCGTGCCTGCCACGAGACCGAACTGGTCCTCGCACCGACCAGGCGGCGCAAGAAGGTCGCGGTCGTCGGCGCGGGACCGGCCGGCCTGGCCTGCGCGGTCTCGGCCGCCGAACGCGGCCACCAGGTGACCCTGTTCGACGCGGCGGCCGAGATCGGCGGCCAGCTGAACGTGGCCCGCAAGGTCCCCGGCAAGCAGGAGTTCGACGAGACGCTGCGCTACTTCCGCCACCAGCTCGACGCCCACGGCGTGGACGTACGCCTGAACACGACCGTCGAGCCCGGGGACGTGACCGGCTTCGACGAGGTCGTGGTCGCCACCGGCGTCACCCCGCGCACCCCCGACATCCCGGGCGTCGACCACCCCCGCGTCCTCGGCTACCTCGACGTGCTGCGCGACGGCGCCCCCGTCGGCGACCGGGTCGCGATCCTCGGTGCCGGCGGTATCGGCTTCGACGTGGCCGAATACCTCACCGACGGCGGCGACAAGGCGAGCGAGGACCCGGCGACGTACTTCCGGCACTGGGGCGTCGACACGGACTACCGGAGCGCCGGCGGCCTCGCCGTGCCCGAGCGCCCCGCGCCCCCGCGCACCGTCCACCTGCTCCAGCGCCGGACCGGCAAGGTCGGCGCCGGACTCGGCAAGACCACCGGATGGATCCACCGTGCCGAACTCAAGCACCGGGGCGTCACCATGGTCCCGGGCGTGCGGTACGACCTGATCGACGACGCCGGACTGCATGTCACCGTCGACGGGGAGAGCACCGTCCTGGAGGTCGACACCGTCGTGCTGTGCACCGGGCAGGAACCGCGCCGGGACCTGTACGAGGAGCTGGTCGCCGCCGGTCGCAGCGCGCACCTCATCGGAGGCGCCGACGTCGCCGCCGAACTGGACGCCAAGCGGGCCATCAAGCAGGGCACCGAGCTGGCGGCCGCCCTGTAGGGGCCGTCCCTAGGATGGGCCCATGTCACTCCCGCACGCCATCCTCACCGCCCTGCTGGAGAAGCCGTCGTCGGGGCTGGAGCTGACCCGCAGGTTCGACCGGTCGATCGGCTACTTCTGGTCGGCCACGCACCAGCAGATCTACCGCGAGCTGGGAAAGCTGGAGGCCGAGGGCTACATCCGCACCCTGCCCACCGAGCAGCCGGCCCGCGGGCAGAAGAAGAGCTACGAGGTGCTGCCCGCGGGCCGTGCCGAACTGGCCCGCTGGACCGCCACCGCCCAGGACCCCAAGCCGCAGCGGGACGTGCTGCTGCTGCGGCTGCGCGCGGCGGCGGTGGTCGGCACCGACGGGCTCGAAGCCGACCTGCGCCGCCATCTGGAGCTGCACCGAAGGCAGTTGGCCGAGTACGAGGAGATCGAGCGGCGCGACTTCCCGCCGGGCAAGGACGCCCCCGAGGACCGGCTGCGGCACCTGGTACTGCGGGCCGGCATCGACCTGGAGTCCTTCTGGACGGGGTGGCTCGACCAGGCCCTGCGGGAGTTCGGCGGACTTCCCGGAGGCTGACGGGGGGTCAGAGCCGGTACGGCTTGGACCGCTTGCGCAGGTACCAGCCGGTGGCGATGACGCCCGAGCCGACCAGCGCCGCGCCGACGCCCAGCGTGAGCGGACCGTAGTCGCGGGCGGCACCGCCCAGGCCGCCCATCACGCCCCGGGACGGTGCGGCCGACCTGCCGGTGGAGGGGGTCGTCGGCGGTGCCGCGGCGGTCGGCGGTGCCGCGGCGGATGCGGACACGATCACCGACTGGGTGCCCGCCGTACCGCCGTTGGAGCAGACGACGACCACCGTGTAGGTGCCGGGCGACACGCCCGACCAGGCGGCGGACTGGCTCACCGTGGTGCCCGCCAGGGCCGCCTGCCGCCCCTGGGCGAAGGAGGTCTGGCCGCTGTTGAGCAGCGAGGCGTTGCCCCAGCTGCCACCGCTCTGCGTGCAGGCACTGGTGACCACCGAGACCGTGGTGCCGGTGGTGCTCACCGAGATGCCGGTGACGGCGGCGGACGGGCCCGCGAGCCAGGTCGGGAGCGCGGCGGCGGCCGCCAGGGTCAGGCCGGAGCGGAGGAGAAGTCGTGAGTTGCGCATGTGGCTGCCCTCCGGCGGCACGGTAGGCGGAACGTCCCTTGCGCCGCCGAGGATCGGGAGACTCCCGTGCTGCCTCAGGGCTCAGCCAAGGCGGCGGCGGCCCGTGCCGCACCCGGGGGAGGCCGTCCAGGTGATCTGTTCCTCCGTCCGGTCCAGAGCTGGATGCGGTTCACGCCCCGGTCGTGACGGCCGGCTGTGCCGACCACCCGCCCCAGGTACCGTCCGGCAGCCGTGCCCGCAGCCGCACATGATGCACCACCCCATGGTCCCGCCCCACATAGAAGCTGTAGGTCGAGTGGCCTGTGGGCGGGGTGCCGCCCCAGACCAGCGAGGTCGTCGTAGCGCCGTCGAGCCGGATCTGGTATTCCGTGATCACCCCGTCCACGCGCGGCGGGTCCCAGGCCAGGTCGAGGTAGTACGCCCCGCTCTCCTCATGGCTCCCGGCCGTGAACCCGGTCGGCGCGGTGTCCCGGCCGTCGTCGCTGCCCGGTGTGGTCAGGCGCACCGCCACGGCGGCCGGCGAGAGGTTGTCGGCCGCGTCCCGGGCCCGGACCGTGAACACGTAGCGGGTGCCCGGCCGCAGTCCCGTGACCACGGTCGCGGTCTGGTTCCCGCCCACACTGTGGATCTTCGCACCGCCCTGGAAGATGTCGTACGACACCACCGCCCGGTCGTCCTTCGCGGCGTCCCAGGACAGCTGGACCGCTCGGCTGCCCACGGCCCGGCCGCTCGGGTGGGCCGGCCGGGCCGGCGCCGAGCGGTCCGCCGCGACCGCCGCCGGGGTCGTCGCCCGCACCGCGCGGCTGCGCGGACCGAGGCTGCCGTCGTCGCCCCGGGCCCGGACGGTGAACGCATACAGGGTGGACGGCCTGAGCCTGGTGACGTCCACCATGTGCTGCGAACCCGGCACATCACCGACCTTCGTGGTGCCGCGATACACCTCGTAACCGCGGACCCCCGAGCCGGCCGGCAACGCGTTCCACATCACATGCACGCTCGTCGCGCTCCCGGCCGCCGCGGTGACCCCCGACGGGGCGCCGGGCAGCCGGCCGCTGTCGCCGTCGGAGGTCCCGCCCCATCCGCAGGACGTCATGAACAGCAGTGCGCAGACCAGGACGACAACTCGGCGCACGGTTCCGCCTCCCGGGGACGGCAGCACGGCAAAGGTCCGGACCAATATGACCTGCCTGGGATGCGGACATCAAGAGGGCCGTATTGCAGACAGCGGGGGAGAGTTACGTATGCTGAGGGCTCTACGGCCGAACTTCCCGAGACGGAAGGGGAGTTCGCGCCCGTGGCGCGGAACGCTGTCGTCGCTGATCCCGCGCCGACGCGGGTGGCCGGGGTGACTGGGCCGACACCGCCGGCCCGACGCCCCGGCCCCTGACGGAATCTCACGGAGTGTCAGTTCCTTGCTCCGAACGGCCCTGTAAGGCCCCCTCTTCCTGGCCCGGCCGCCCTGACCCCACCACATTGGACCGGTCGACTCCATGTCCCCCACGGAGAGGGTCTCTCATCGTGCGTCTCCAGACGCTGACGCTGGCCACCGCCGGCGCCGCCCTGCTCGCCCCGACCGTACTGTCCGCCCCCGCCGCCTCGCTCACCGCCCCCGGAGCGCGGCACCGGATCACCGCCCCCGACCTGCTGGCCCGGGTGCGTGACTGCACCGAGATCTCCAAGGGCCGCTACCGCACCGACGCCGGAACCGCCGCCACCGTCCCCGTGTGCGGCACCGAGCAGGCCGTCTTCTGGGAGGCCGACCTCGACATCGACTGCGACGGCCAGGTCACCACCCACTGCAACCGCACCGCCGACCCGGCGTTCTCCGCCGCCACCGCCTTCCAGCAGTCCGACGGCCGCCAGCTCAACGCCGAGACCCTGCCCTACGTCGTCGTACCGGGCCCCAGCAGCCGCTGGGACTACCGGGCGTCCGGCATCCGGGGCGGCGCGGTCGCCGCCGTGATCTACCAGGACCGGGTCCAGTACGCCGTCGTCGGCGACACCGGACCGAGCGACATCATCGGTGAGGCGTCGTACGCCACCGCGAAGGGGCTGGGTGTGGACCCCGACCCGCTCGTCGGCGGGGTGCCGTCCGGTGTGACCTACATCGTCTTCAAGGACTCCGAGGTCAAACCCATCGAAGACGGCGAAGCGGCGCAGGCCGAAGGGGAGCGACTGGCCGCGCTGTTCACCGAGGGCGGCTGACCGGCCGCCCTCGGCTGGGAGCGGGCGGCGCCGGGTTCAGACGGCCGCCCAGCCGTTGTCCACCGGCAGGATCGCGCCGTTGATGTGGGCGGCCCCGTCGGTCTTCGCGATGATCAAGCCCGGCCAGTGTCGACAACGCTCGTGATCAATACACCTAGGGCCTGTCCGGCGGATCAGGTCGAAAGGAGCCGACGGTGCCTCGTCAGCGCCGGTGGGCGGCGACGTGGTGGGGCACCTCCCGGACGAAGGCGAGGGGCGTCGACAACCGAGGGCAACGCCGCCGGGGTCCCCTCTGGGGGAGGCCGGCAGACACTACGTCTGCCGCATGACCCCCGGGACATGCCCTGGGGCATGTCCCGGGGCGGTCTCGGGCCGGCCCGGGAGTGTGCCGGGGCCTTCGTGCCGGCCGTCGCCCGGAGGCCCCGGGGGTTGTCAGACCTTGCGGTAGGAGTACGCCTCCGCTGCGGCCGCCTCCACGGCGCCCAGGTCCGCGCCGGTGGCCGCCGTGACCACCGCGGCCACCGCGCCCTCGACGAACGGGGCGTCCACCAGGCGGGTGCCGTCCGGGAGTTCGTCGCCTTCGGCGAGCAGCGCCTTCACCGTGAGCACCGCGCTGCCCAGATCGGTGAGGACGGCTACGCCCGCCCCCCGGTCCACGGATGCGGCGGCACCCGCGATCAGCTCGGCGCTGGTGCCGAGCCCGCCGCCCTCGGTGCCGCCCGCCGCCGCGACCGGTACCGCCGTGCCGCCGCCCGCGAGGCCCTTGGCCAGCTCGGCGACGGAGGCGGCGACCTCCGCGCTGTGCGACACCAGCACGATCCCGACCACCTTGTCGTCACTCACCGGCCGCCTCCTCGAGTCCCGCGACGAGCAGCGCCGACGAGGTGGCGCCAGGGTCCTGGTGACCGATGCTGCGTTCCCCGAGGTAGCTCGCCCGGCCCTTGCGGGCCTGCAGCGGTGTGGTCGCCAGCGCGCCCTCCTCGGCGGCGGCCCGCGCCGCGCCGAAGCCGTCGCCGAGCGCGTCCACGGCCGGCACCAGGGCGTCGATCATCGTCTTGTCGCCGGGCGCGGCCCCGCCGAGCGCCATGACCTTGTCCACCCCGGCCCGCAGCGCCTCGGCGAACTGTGCCTCGTCGACCTCGGACGCGTCGCCGAGCGCCTTGCCCGTACTGCGCAGCAGTGTGCCGTACAGCGGGCCGGACGCGCCGCCGACGGTGGATATCAGCCGGCTCCCGGCCAGCGTCAGCACGGCACCCGGGGTATCGGGCGCGTCCTTCTCCAGCGCGGCCACCACGGCCTTGAACCCGCGCTGGAGGTTGCTGCCGTGGTCGGCGTCCCCGATGGGGGAGTCGAGAGCGGTGAGCCGGTCCGCCTCGCGGTCGACGGAGGAAGCGGTCGCCGCCATCCAGCGGCGGAAGAAGTCGGCGTCGAGCACGGGATCTCCTTGCGTTGCGGTACGGGCGCGGGTGGTCGCTGTCTCTCGCTCACATGCCCCAGCGCAGGGCCGGTGTGCTCACCGGGGCGTCCCACAGCCGCAGCAGCTCCTCGTCGACCTGGCAGAGGGTGACCGAGGCGCCGGCCATGTCGAGGGAGGTGACGTAGTTGCCGACCAGGGTGCGGGCGACGGTGACACCGCGCTCGGCCAGCACACGCTGGACCTCGGCGTTGAAGCCGTACAGCTCCAGGAGCGGGGTGGCACCCATGCCGTTGACCAGGACGAGCACCGGGTTGCGCGGCGGCAGGTCCTCCACGACGGCGTTGACCGCGAAGTCGGCGATCTCGCCCGACGTCATCATGGCCCGCCGCTCGCGGCCCGGCTCACCGTGGATGCCGATCCCCAACTCCAGCTCGCCCGACGGCAGATCGAAGGTCGGGGTGCCCTTGGCGGGGGTGGTGCCGGCGCTCAGCGCCACGCCGAAACTGCGGGAGTTCTCGTTCACCTGGCGCCCGATGGCCTCCACCCGCTCCAGCGGCTGACCCTCGGCCGCGGCGGCGCCGGCGATCTTCTCCACGAACAGGGTGGCGCCGGTGCCACGCCGGCCGGCGGTGTAGAGGCTGTCGGTGACGGCGACGTCGTCGTTGACGAGGACCTTCCCGACCTGGATGCCCTCGTCCTCGGCGAGTTCCGCGGCCATGTCGAAGTTGAGCACGTCGCCCGTGTAGTTCTTCACGATGAACAGGACGCCGGCGCCGCTGTCCACGGCCGCCGCGGCCCGGGCCATCTGGTCCGGAACGGGAGAGGTGAACACTTCACCGGGACAGGCCGCCGACAGCATCCCGGGGCCCACGAATCCGCCGTGCAGCGGTTCGTGCCCGGACCCCCCGCCCGACACGAGACCGACCTGCCCGGCGACGGGAGCGCCCCGCCGCACGATCACCCGGTTCTCCACGTCGACGATGAGATCGGGATGGGCGGCCGCCAGACCCCGCAGCGCATCCGCCACCACGGTTTCCGGGACGTTGATCAGCATCTTCACGGCTGTCTCCTGAGAGGTTTGGCAGGTGACTCTCTGACCGGTGTCTGTCCTGTTCAGGGCGCGATCTGTGGAGTTGTCCATGGGGCGCGGACGGACTCTTGCCCACCAGTATCGGCCTTGCGGCGGCGGAGGTCATGTGCGTCGCACTGCCGCGATCGGCCGCGGTGGACGCCGCAGGCGCCGGACAACCTGACGGCTCCCGTCCTGCGCGCAGGAACGGGAGCCGTCCAGATGGGCGTAGCCGTGTGCCTCCAGCGGGTCACGGTGCCGTCAGTGCGTCACGCGTGACGATGCGAACGCCGGTTGCCGGTGACGAGGCGGTAGAGGACGAGCAGGATGAGGGAGCCGACGATCGCGGCGATCCAGGTGGACAGGTCGAAGAATCCGTCGATGGAGTCGACGCCGAAGATCACCTTGCCGAGCCAGCCGCCCAGCAGACCGCCGACGATGCCTATGAGCATGGTGACGATGATGCCGCCGGGGTCCTTGCCCGGCATCAGGGCCTTGGCGATGGCGCCGGCGAGCAGGCCGATGATGATCCACGCGATGATGCCCATGGTGCGTCTCGCTTCCTCGAAATAAAGGCTGTGTCAGCTCATCGTGTGCACCGATCGCGCGCGGACAAACGTCTCGGCCGGGTCACGGCCGGACCGAGGTCATTCCGGTCGGCGCGACCGTGCGCTGATCGAGGCCACTCATGCGATGGCGGGGTGAGTTCTTTCGATCCCATGCGGCAGCGGGGCGGCGGACTCGCCGGAGCAGGGTGAAAGTCGTCGACGGGGGCACTCGGCTCTCTGCGGCACGCACCGATGAGTGCCGCCCCCTCACGGAAAGAGAAAATCGTGTACATAGGTCTGGGGACCATCGTCATCATCATTGTCATCGTCGTTGTCGTCATGATGCTGCGGCGCTGACCCGGGTGACCCGTGTCGCACGTCTCTCAACAGGCACTACGGCCTCCCGGAGAAGGGAGGCCACCCGGAGCCTTGAATCCTGCACTTCCGGTCGTCGTGCCGGTCGTCGTGACGGCCGGCGTGATATCGGGCGGCGCCGAATTCACCGTTCACATTCCGTGGAGACGCACACACCGAGAAACGAGGAGTGTGAGAGGGAGGGCGGTGGGCACTCGGCTCTCCGAGGGGCGCCCAGGAATTTATGGGACGGGCGTTCCGGGATTCACGTTCTACAAGGGGAGGCTTTTGTATGTCGGACAGCATGTGGGGCTACCAGGCCGAGTCGGGCCACCAGGCCGGGACTGACCTGACCGGATTCAAGGTCGAGGCGAGCGACGGCTCGATCGGCAAGGTCGACAAGCACTCGGAGGACGTCGGAGCCGCGTACATCGTCGTCGACACCGGAGTGTGGATCTTCGGCAAGCAGGTTCTGCTTCCTGCCGGTGTCATCTCGGCCATCGACATCGCGGAGCGGACGGTCCACGTCGGTCGTACCAAGAACGAGATCAAGAACGCCCCCGAGTTCGACAAGGACAAGCACGTCGGCGACCCCGGCTACCACGAGCAGGTCGGCGGCTACTACGGAGACCTCGGAGCCTGATCGTCAGACCACGTGCACGGGGCGGGTGCCGGCGTTCTGCCGGCGCCCGCCCTTCGTTCGTCCCGTCGCATCGAAGGAGAGTGAAACTGATGGCCACCGTGTCCCTCACCGGAACGTCCCGGCAGGACGCCGCCACCGTCTTCGGGGTCCTGCGCACCGCGTTCCCGACCGACCGTTCGCCGGACGATCTGCCCCAGGATCAGCCTGGCGGCCGATCCACCGTGTGGAGTGCGGAGTTCGAGCCGACGCAGGAGTGGATCCCGGCCGGTCCCGTCCCGCTGCGGGGCTCGGTCTCCGCGACCCTGCAAGGCGACTACCTCGCTGTGGATCGGCTCTGCGACGCCCTGGGTGTCGCGTTCGCCGTGGACGAGCGGGGCAGGGCGTCGGGAGACCAGGAGCAGGAGGTCGACCTGCGGCTGACGACGAAGGGATGACGACCTGCCGGGCGGGCCCGGGGGAGCGAACCCCGGGCCGGCTCGCGGGAGGTCGGCCGGCGCCGAGTACCGAGTCGTCCTGGGGGCGGGCGCCGGGCAGTTGGTGGCGGGCAGCGATCAGGGCGACGTCGACGTCCTGGGTGCCGGCCGAGACGCCTTGAACGTGCCGTACGCGATGCGACGCCCCTCGGCTCAGGGGCCCATACGGTGAGGAGTGGGGCCCTCGGCGCGGGCCGGGCGGCGCGGCAGCCGGTAGGCCAGAAGGAGGGTGACCGGCCACAGCGCGGCGAAGCACCACAGGGCCGCGGGGTTCAGGGTGAGGATTCCCGCGACGAGGAGGAGAAGAGAGGCACACACCAGGGCGGCCACGGACAGGGGCAGCCACCGCCGGGCGGGACCCGAGTGGCGCATCCGCCGCACGAGACGCCGGTCGTCGCTGAGTTCTGCTTCTATGTGCCAAAAGACGAGGCGTTCGTGCGTCGACAGCACGACGTCGTCGGGGTCGTTGCGGTTTTCCACGGTGAGTGCCTCATTGGTCGCGGCCTGACCTCCGGACCACTCCGCCCTGGTCGGCGCGGGCGTCCTGGGTGCTGATACCTGGACGGGTTCCCCGCAAGGGCCGGACAACGCCGGTCCGGGCACGATGCCGAGACCGCGCGGGCGATCACCGGCTGAAGGCCGTGGAGTCGGTCACCGACACGTGTACGTCACCGGCTCGTCCGGGGCCGGGGCCCGCCGTCCCACAGGCCCACGTCCGTGGTGTCGCCGGACATCAGGCCGAGGCGGACGTCCGTCCGGTCGGCCCTCACAGCGCGGGGCGGTACGCGGCCACGCGACCGCGCGCCGTCGGTCCGGGGCCGAGGGGTGCGCGGGGCGAACACACCGAGACGCAGCACGAGATACCGGCCGATGCCGACGAGCGCGGTGGCCGACAGGTACACCGTCTGCTGCAGGACGAGTCCGGCGCCGGGGCGAAGCGCGGCCAGCGCGCCGACCGCCGCGGACGTGACCAGCCATCCGGCGGCGGTGGTGGCCGCGCTCCGCAGATGGCCGGCCAGTCCCGGCCGTCCGTGGCCGAAGGAGACACGAGCGTGCAGTTCGGTCGCGACCACGGTGGAAGCGACGGTGGTCAGCGCGTTCGCCGCCACCCACGGAATCCACTGCCCAAGCAGGACCAGGGCCGCCGAGGACGCCAGGGTGACCGCGCCGCCCAGACCGGCGAAGCGCCCGAAGGCCGCCGCGTGCCGACGGATCCGTCGCAGGCCGTTCATGGTGATCCCCTCCAGGGCAGCCGGCCCCGACGGGGCCGTCGTCGTCATGCCGCGGAGCGTGGCCGAACCCCCGTTCAGCGCGGTTTCAGAGGGATTTCAGGGCCGGCGCCGGAGGTGAAACCGGAAGGGCACGTCCGTGCCGAACCCCGTGACCGACGGCACGAGCCGACCGCGGGGCCGGCTTGACAGCCTCCTCGGACCGGTCGAGCCGCACCCGAAGCCAGGGAATCCGGTGCGGCTCCGGAACCGGCGCGCGGCGGTGACGCGAAGGGCATGACCGATGACGTCCGACGAGCGCCCTGTACAGGCCCACAGGAGCCGCCGACGTACTACTCGGTGATACCGTATAGTGGTACTCGGTACTACGCAGTACTGGGGGATCGAAGGGGAGACCCGTCATGGACGACCTGACGGAGATGCTGAAGGGCACGCTCGAGGGCTGCGTGCTCGAGATCATCGACAGTGAGGAGACCTACGGCTACGCCATCACACGGCGGCTCAATGAACTCGGCTTCGCCGACGTCATCGAGGGGACCGTTTACACCATCCTGCTGCGACTGGAGAAGAACCGGTTCGTCGAGGTGACGAAACGGCCGTCCGGGGTGGGTCCGCCGCGCAAGTTCTACGCACTCAACGACGCGGGGCGTCAAGAGCTGGAGAGGTTCTGGAAGAAATGGGAGTACCTCTCCGCACGGATCGACAGGCTCAAGGAGGGCGGGAGATGAATTTCTGGGAGACCGTCACCGGCAGTGACCTCACCCGGGAGTGGAAGGCGTTCGAGGTCAGGGCCGAGGCCCTGCCGGCCGACCACCGGGCGGCGTGGGAACAGGTCAAGGCGCACCTCATCCCCTACGGGGACTTCACGGGCCGCAACCTGATGCCGATCCTCGACGGTGCCCTCGGGCTGCTGGAGGAAACGGCCGCGGACGGGCAGAGCGTTCACGAGGTGCTGGGCGACGACATCGCGGGCTTCTGCGCGGCGCTGGCCGGCGGAGAAGGGGCTCGCAGCCATCGCGACCGGTGGCGCGAGCAGTTGAACCGGAACGTTGCCAGGAAACTGGGCCGGCTGGGAGGCTGACGTGGGCATCCAGGACATCATCGAAGGCAAGAAGCAGTGGCGGGCGCACGTGGCGCGGGTCAAGGCGCTGCCCCCGGACTATCAGATCGTCTACCGGGAGATGCAGAAGTACTTCTTCAAGGTCGGACCGGTCGACCTGTCCGACGGCACCCTGCTGCCGGGAATCGTCGATTTCTTCGAGGAGGGCGTCGCGGCCGGCACGGGAGTTCTGGAACTCGTCGGCGAGGACGTCGCCGCTTTCTGCGACGACCTGATCAAGGACTCGCGCACCTACGCGGACGTCTATCAGGAGTCCGTCACCGGGAAGCCCGGCCCGACCGGGACGTGAGATCGCCCGCCGGGGCCGGGGGCCGACGGCGTTCAGCTGCGGTCGGGGAGCCGCCGCGGGGCGCTGCTGCCGCGGGGGAGGAGGATGTCGGGGAAGTGGCCTGGCGTGCGGGGAGCCGGGGTAGGGGGCGAGGGCGGTCGCCTGGGCGTAGTCGCGTTCGAAGACGCCGAGGCTGAGGATCCAGGTGGCGATGCGGGTGAGGTTGAGGGTGACGCGGTAGCTGCCGCCGGGAGGTCGGGGTGGTGCGTGCGGGTCAGCCCCGAAGGTCTCGCCGACGTCGAGCTCCCGCACGGTGACGACGCCCTCGCTGACCCGGTACACGCACTCGCGGAAGATCGCCGACTGCAGCGGTCCTCCACATCTCGTGCTTGAGCTCCAGCCCCTCCGGGCCGTTCTCCTGCACCAGGTCCGTCTCACGGGCCGCGGTGGCCAGGTCCGGTGCGAAGGACAGCCGCGCGGTGAGGGACGAGGTGTCCAGGCCGAGTGCCTTCAACGCGGGCGCGGCCTGGGCGACATACGTGCGCACGGCCTCGTCGATGCCGGGCCGCGGGTCGCCGACGGTGACGGACAGGCCGGGGGCCAGGAAGAGCGCGGCCCAGGAGGCGCCGATGACCCCTCCTCCGACCACGGTGACCCCGCGGATTCCGGAGTTGCCGTCGTTCTCGTTCTCGGACCTGCGGGACACCTGCTTTGCCTCGGGGCAAGGCGGGGGAGGCGGAGGGGAGTGGGGAACGGTCAGGCCAGGTAGTCGTGGACGATCCGGGCGCGGCCCAGGGTCAGGTCGGTGAGGATGTGCGAGGCGGAGACGACCTCCAGGACCGGCAGGTCTGCGAGCGGCGCCAGCGCGTGGGCCAGCAACTGCAGCCGGGCGGGCCCGCTCCAGGCACCCTTGACCGTGAGGTCGACGATCTGGGTCCGGACGAGTTCGCAGATGCGCGGTGTGCCGTCGTAGTGCGGAAGCTTCTTCAGCATGAACGTCGGCAGCGTCAGCTGCGCGCGGGCATCCTCGGTGGCCAGCGTCCGGTGCTTGTAGCCCATCGTCCCGCGGGCCACGGGCAGCGAGCCGTAGTCCAGGGTGCCGACGAGGGTGTCCTGGTCGACGTGGAGCCGGGGCCGTCCGAGCTTCTTCGGGAAGGCGCCGATCTCCCGCCCACTGGCGATCGCGGGGAAGTCGTCCACGTACGCCGACAGGCTGTACTCGCCCGTCTCGCCCTCGTACTCGACGACGGCGAGCTGGCCCGACTCCGTGTGGTCGCCCAGCCCGGTGACGTCCGGCATCCGCATGACCTCGAACCGGACCAGCGGGTCCGTCACCCGCAGCGGCTCCGGGACGACCCGCTCCAGGACCGCCGGATCCGTCCGGTAGGTGATGTTCAGATACTCGCGGTCGGTGAACCGGTGCGGACCGGCCGGAAAGGCCGGGGCGTCCAGTGGTGTGCTCGGTGCGTGGACGACGTCCTCGACGCGCATGGCTCTCGCCCGCCTCTCACATCCCCATGATTGACATAAAGACATTAAAAGGGACGAAACGATGTGCACCGCCCATGGTCGGGTGTGCCGGGTGTGCCGGGTGTGCCGGGTGCCCGGCGGAGGCGGTGTGGCTTCGACGGTCGGTTGCCTAATGCAACATTCCCCCTGGAGAACCGTCCGCAGAACCGTCCGTCGTCTGTTGCAAAACGAAACTCCGAACGGCAGGCCGGGCCGTAGCGAAGGGACACGCACGTGGCCGACGACGAGACGGCGCTCCGCGGACTCGTCCGGGAGCTGGTGACCCTCTCCCGGCGCTTCCGGGGCAACGCCGAACGGCTCCACCCGGACCTGAGCTTCGTCGGCTACTCCCTGCTGTCCGAGACGGACACGCGCGACGGAGCTCGCGCGACGGACGTGGTCGGCCTCTACGGCCTCAACAAGTCCACGATCAGCCGCCGGGTCACCGCCCTGCGGCGTGCCGGTCTGGTGGTACGCGAGGCTGATCCGCACGACCACCGGGCCCAGCTGCTCCGCCCCAGCGACCGCGGCCGGGAACTCCTCGCCCGTGCCGACGCCCTGATGTACCGGGAGGTCGACGCCCGCACCGAGGGCTGGGCCGCGGGGAAGGTCCAGGGCCTGCGCGGTCTCCTCGCCCGCTACAACGCAGGCGCCTCCGCCGCGGAACCACGGAACCACGGAACGGCGGAACCACGGAACGGCGCAACCGCTGATCCGACCGGGAGACCGGAGGTCACACGGGCGGCCCTCCGCCCGCCTTCCGAGCCGTTTCGTCTACTTGGCACTCGGGAGATGGCCCCAAAGGGGGAATCGGCGGTGCCGCCGACCGCCATGGCGAGCCCGCAACCGGGCGCTGACTAGCATGCGCGAGATCCGACCTCCTGCGATGCGGACCCGCCCAGGGGTGTCGTTCGCCGCTGTCCGAGCCGGAAAGAGAATCCATGCCGTTGTCCGCGCTGCTGGCAGCCGCCGACCCGCCGCAGCTTCTCCCCGCGCGTGAGCAGATGGCGTTCACTCTGGGCTTCCACATCGTTCTGGTGCCCTTCGGCGTCGCCTTCACCTTCATGATGCTGGTCTGCCACTACCGGGCGCTGCGCCGTGACGATCACGAGGCGCTGCTCCTCGCGCAACGATGGTCGAAGGTGGCCGCCGTGCTGTTCGCGGTGGGGGCGGTGTCGGGGACGGTGCTCTCCTTCGAGCTGGGGCTGCTGTGGCCCGGGCTCATGGGCAGGTACGGGGCGGCGTTCGGGTTCCCGTTCGCCTACGAAGGGCTCTTCTTCTTTCTGGAAGCCGTGTTCGTGGCCATCTACATCTACGGCTGGAAGAGGCTTCCCCCGTGGCCGCACTTCTGCACCGGTGTGGCGGTGACCCTGGCGAGTGTCGGCGGAACGGCCTCCGTGATCGCGGCGAACAGCTGGATGAACCAGCCCGCGGGCATCGTCCTCAGCCACGGGCGTGTCGTCCAGGTGTTCCCGTCCAAGGTGTTCTTCAACGGCGCGTTCTGGTGGGAGATGGTGCACATGTTCCTGGCGGCGTACATCGTCGCCGGGTTCATGGTCGCGGGGGTGTACGCGTGGGGCCTGCTCAAAGGCCGCCGGGACCGCTACCACCGGCTCGGGTTCCTGGTGCCCTTCACCGTCGCGTCGATCGCCATGCCCTTGCAGTTCCTGGTCGGTGACACGATCGCCCGCCAGGTATTCGAGAAGGAGCCCGCCAAGTTCGCGGCCATCGAGATGGTCCCCAGGACCGGTGACCACATCCCTGAGACGCTCGGCGGCATCTTCGTCGACGGCAAGGTCCGTTACGGGCTCCCCCTTCCGGACGTGGCATCCATCCTCGCCGCCTTCAGCCCGTCCACCACGATCCAGGGCATCGACGCGATCCGGCCGGCCGTGCGCCCCGATGACAGGGTGGTGAGTTTTGTACACCTCGCGTTCGACGTCATGGTCGGAACCGCCTCGCTGCTGTTGCTGATGGCGCTGTGGTTCGGCTGGCTGTGGTGGCGGCGCCGCGAGGTCCCGGTGAACCGCTGGTTCCTGCGTGCTGCGTCGGTGTGCGGACCGGTCGCGCTCCTGTCGTTGTGGAGCGGCTGGGTGGTGACGGAGGTCGGCCGGCAGCCGTGGACGGTGGTGGGGCTCCTGCTGACGCGGGACGCGGTCACCACGGTGGGCAACCTGTGGCCGCTGTTCGCCACGGTCCTCGCGATCTACCTCTGTGTCGGGGTGGGCGCGGTGCTGGTCCTGCGGGCGATGCACCGCCGCTGGCTGCGTGAGGGGACCGAGGCCGTCGCGGTCCCGTACGGCCCCGAGCCGCCGCCGGCGCCGGTGCCGGCCGCGAGCGAGCGCGGGTTCGGAGCGGAGGACGTATGAGCACCCTGACCGCGGTCGTCCTGTTCGTCGGCGTGATCGCCTACGCCCTGTTCGGGGGTGCCGACTACGGGGCCGGATTCTGGGACATGGCAGCCGGTGGCCGCAGGCAGGGCCGCCCCGTACGGGAGCTGATCAACCTTTCCATCAGCCCGGTGTGGGAGGCCAATCACACGTGGCTGGTCTTCATCCTGGTGATGATCTGGACGGGATTTCCGCCGGCGTACACGGCCATCACCACCACGCTCTACATTCCCCTGGGCCTGGCGGCGCTGGGCATCGTGGCGCGGGGCGCCGGCTTCGCCTTCCGCCACGCGCTGTCCGGCGGCCGGGGCGAGGCGGCGGCAGGTATCGCCTTCGCCTCCTCGTCGGTGGTCACGCCGTTCTTCTTCGGCACCGTCGCCGGCGGCATCGCCTCCGGCCGTGTCCCCGCGGCGGGGCACGGTGACCCGCTGTCCAGCTGGCTCAATCCGACGTCCGTACTCGGCGGTGTACTGGCCGTGACCGTCTGCGCCTATCTCGCCGCCGTCCTCCTCACCGGGCAGGCCAGGCGCCGGGCGCAGTCCTCCCTGGAAAGGGCGTTCCGCCACCGGGCCGTCGGCGCCGGCCTCGTTGCGGGACTGGTGGCGCTGGCAGGCGTGTTCGTGCTGCGTGCGGACGCTCCCCGGCTGTTCCACCAGCTGAGCCGGGTCGGCTTGCCGCTGCTGATCGTCTCCGCCGTGTGCGGTCTGGCCGCGCTGGTGCTGCTGCGCAGGGGCAGCCCGCCCGTCGTCCGCGCGCTCGCGGCCGTCGCGATCGTCGCCGTGGTGGCGGGCTGGGGGGTCGCGCAGTACCCGTACCTCCTGGGCACGCACCTGACCATCCAGCAGGCGGCCTCCCCGTCGGCCACCCTGTGGCAGCTGTTCGTGGTCTCCTGCGTGGCGGCGGTTCTGGTCGCGCCGTCGCTCCTGCTGCTCTACGTCCTGCAACTGCGCCGCAAACTCGGCTGACGCCCGGGCACGGTCCCTGCCGACGTGACCACGTCGTCCCGGCCGAGGACCGGGAACCGGCACCGCGGCGCGGCCGGTTCACAGGCCCACGACGACCAGGGCGGTGTCGTCGGTGGCGTCACCGGGCGGGAGCAGGTCGCCGAGTACGGCGTCCGCGAGGGCCTGCGGGTCCTCCCCGCGGTGGCGGGTCAGGGAGTCGGCGAGTCTGGTGAGGCCCGTGTCGATGTCCTCGCCGCGGCGTTCGATCAGACCGTCGGTGTAGAGCACGAGGACGGAGCCCTCGCGGAAGGGCGCGACGGCCTGGGTCCGGGGGCCGTGCTGAGGGCGGGCGGCCAGTGGCGGATCGGTCGCCTGGTCCAGGAAGCCGACCCTCCCGTCGCTCCGCAGCAGCGCCGGCGGAGGGTGGCCGGCGCTGCTGTAGGTGATGGTGTCGTTCTCCCAGTCGACGAAGGCCGTGGCCACCGTGGTGTTCTCGGCGCCGTCGATGGTACGGGCGTACAGCCCGAGGACCTCCAGGGCGCGGGCGGGGCCTTCGGGGACGAGGGAGGCGGCCGTGAGGGCGCTGCGCAGCTGTCCCATCACGCATGCCGCGGCCAGGCCGTGACCGACGACGTCGCCGACGGCGACGGCGACCCGATCGCCGGGCAGGTCGACCAGGTCGTACCAGTCGCCGGCCACGTTGAGCGCCTCGGCGGCCGGCCGGTACCGCACGGCCGTCGGATGCCGGCAGACCGGGCGAGGGGTGGGCAGCATCGCTTCCTGCAGGGTCAGCGCGACTTCACGGGCCCTGATGAGTTCGGTCACGTCCTCCAGCCGCTGCAGCAGCAGCGCCACCCGCCCGTCGGCCCCGAACACCGGAACGTTGGTCACGGTGTAGTACCGCTCGTGCCACACCCCGGGCTGGTCGGGATCCTTCATCTCGAAGTGCTGCACCGCCACGACGGTACGCTCACCGGTGTCCGCGGACCTGCGCAGCGACGCCAGGACCTTGAGCAGGAGGGGCTCGGCGGAGTCGTTGTCGGGAAGGTCCTCGGGGATGAAGCTGTTGACCACCCGCTCGCGGGGGAGGCCCCGAAGACGCAGGAACTCGGCGTTGGCGTCCGCGACGATCAGCTGCGGAGTCACCAGCGCCACCGCGCCGGGAAGGGCCTGGAACACCGCCGCGTAGTCGACCGCCGGTTCTGCCATGGTTTTCCTGCTTACCGCGTCGCTCTGTCCTCCCACGATACGAGCAGGTCGTCAGGGCCCGCATCACGACGTCGCGGCGTTGGCGGGCCTTGTGGGGCCCGTCCGGCGGATCATGCCGCGGACCGCGGGGTCCGCCACGCCCTTCCCCAGAGGGGGACCCCGGCGGCGCTGTCGTCGGTCGTGGCCGCCCCCCGGCCTCCGGCCGGGAGGCGCGCGCGCCGCGTCGCCGCCCTCCTCCGCCTCGCGGTGGGACGCACCGGACCTCGCTCACCGGCGCAGACGAGACGCCGTCGACTTCCCCCCGCCCTGATCCGCCGGACAGGCCCTAGCCGGGCTGCCCCGTCAGGCTCTGGGTGCCGAGCACCGAGATCAGCCTCAGTTTCTCCGCGGCCTCGGTGCCCGGCTCGGCCGAGTACACGAGGATGTGCAGGTCGTGCTGTTCGACCCGCAGCTGGTCGCAGTCCAGGGTGAGCGGGCCCACCTGAGGATGCTCGATGGTCTTGCGCGACGCCTCCAGCCGGCCGACGACCCCCGCGTCCCACAGCTGCGCGAACCGCTCGCTCCCGGCCCGCAACTCCGTGATCATGCGCTGGAGCTGACGGTCGGCCGGATAGCGGGCGGCTGTCGAGCGCAGCTCGGCGACCATGCCGACCTCGAAGGCGCGCCGCTCCTCGGGAGCGTGCCGCACGCGGCTTGGCCGGCCGAGGAAGTTGCGCCACACACCGTTGCGTTCGAAGCCGCGCAGACCGGACGGGTCGCCCATCAGCGCCGCGTACATCGGGTTGGTCACCAGGAGCGTCATGGCCGCGTCGGAGACCGCGACCGGGGTGCCGGACAGCCGGTCCAGCAGCCGCTGCACGCTGGGCGTGAGATACCCGGGAACGACGTCCGGACCCGGCGGCACCAGCCCTGCCAGGCCGAACAGATAGATCCGTTCGTCGGCGGACAGCCGCAGCGCCCGCGTCAGCGCCTCGACGACCGGCACCGACGGATTGACCGCCCGGCCCTGTTCGAGGCGCGTGATGTAGTCGACCGAGATGCCGGCCAGCAGGGCCAGCTCCTCGCGCCGCAGCCCGGCCGCACGCCGCTGACCGCCGGCCGGCAGCCCGGCCGCGGCCGGGGCCACCCGATCGCGCCAACGCCGCAGTGCCCGCCCGAGTTCCGTCGCCGTCATGCCCCCAGTCAACACCGCCGGTCGGGGCTGTGCCTGGTACCGGCAGTCCCAGGAAGAAGGGTCTGCTGGCTGGCCCGGTGGCCGGGGGGCAGGCTGGACGCATGACGACAACACTGATCACCGGAGCCAACAAGGGCATCGGGTACGAGACCGCCCGCCGGCTCATCGCCGCGGGTCACACCGTGTACGTGGGAGCCAGGGACGCCGGGCGAGGCCGCCGGGCCGCCGAGGAGCTGGGCGCCCGGTTCGTCCTCCTCGACGTCACCGACGACGCCTCCGTCGATGCCGCGGCCAAGACCGTCGAGGCCGACGGCGGACTGGACGTGCTGATCAACAACGCCGGGATCGAGACCCGGACCGCGGACAACGGCGTGCCGACCGCCGAGACCGTGACCGCGGACCAGATGCGGAACACCTTCGAGACCAACGTCTTCGGTGTGGTCCGTGTCCTGCACGCCTTCCTGCCGCTGCTGCGGCGTTCGGCGGCGCCGGTCGTGGTCAACGTCAGCAGTGGTCTGGCCTCGTTGACGGCGCTCTCCGACCCCGACCACCCCGCCCACTTCTACCCGGGTATCGCGTACCCGACCTCCAAGACGGCCTTGAACATGCTCACCGTGCAGTTCGCGAAGGCGTTCCCGGACATGCGGATCAACTCCGTCGAGCCCGGCTTCACCAAGACCGACCTGAACGGCAACACCGGCACGCAGACCGTGGCGGAGGGTGCCGAGATCATCGTGCGGATGGCACAGCTCGGTCCGGACGGACCGACCGGCGGCTACTTCGACGTCAACGGCCCGCTGGCCTGGTGAACCGCGAGAAGCGCCCGTGCGTGCGGACGCGGGCGTGCGGGGTGGTACGGGGGCCCCGCCCCGAACGTGCCCCCCGGCGGGGGGCCCCGCGTGC
>NZ_JBHZAN010000015.1:0-78189 GCF_042754285.1 Streptomyces sp. NPDC059224 | reverse complement strand
AGCCGGGCCGTGAAGCCCGGCCGGGGGGGCCGGCCCCCCCCGCCGGGGGCCAACTGCGCCCCCCCGGCCCGGCGGGCGGGTTCACCCGCCCCCCGCCCGCGCCCGTCGGGCCGCGGGCTTCCGGGGTGTTCCGGGGGCCCCGCCCCGAACGTGCCCGGCGGCTGCGCGCCCCGGGTCCGGAGGAAGCTTTCTTCAGGACGCGCGACTGGGGTCGCACAGCACTATGACCGCGCGGGCGACGAGTTCACCGGCGCCGCCCAGTTCCTGGCGGTAGCGGTCCGTGGTGCCGCTCACGGTCTCCGCGAAGGCGGGGTCGGCGGCGCGGGCGCGGGCCGGGGGCGCGAGTTCCTGGGCCATGGCGCGACGGCGGGCGAGAAGCGCGATGATCTCCTCGTCGAGGCGTTCGAGCGGTGCGAGTGACAGATCCGCCGTCGCGTCGGTAGCGGGATTCGTCGTCACGAGAGGTCTCCGTTCGCCGAGGACGGGACCCGGTCGTGGTTCCCGTCCGCCTTCGTCGCAACTGGTCCTCCCTCACTGTGCCCGTGGCGCTCACCGGCGACTCCTCGGGATGTGCACGGACCACGGCACTCCGGACCCGGCCACGCGTCCTCGGGCGGGCGAACGACTCAGCCGAGGCAGATGACCAGCAGGCAGAGCTGCGAGGGCGGGGTCGTGGCCGGGGCGGTGGTCGCCGGCGGTGCCGGTGTGCTGTCGCCCGCGGTGGAAGCGGGCGTCGCCGTGGCCGTCGGCTGCGACTGGGGGGCGGCGGTGGTGGTGCCGGAAGCGGCGGAGGGGTCTGCGGCCGCTCCCTGGGGCCGGGTGGCGGACGACGCCGTGGACGGCACCGGCACGAGGGGGAGCCGACGGGATGCCGGGGTCGCGACGGGTGCGCCGGCGGTCTGTTCCCGCGGTGCGTTCGCGGTGGCCGCCGAACGGGCGGAGGGGGTGCGGTCGGGGGCCCGGTGACGGCCGGTCGGTACCGACGCGGACGGCGTCGGCAGCGTGGCCTCCGCGTCCGCGACTCCCATCGTCCTGTTGTCCGGGGCGCTGGCCGCCTGTGTCCGGTCCGTGGACTGCCGGTCCAGCGAGGCGACGGTCAGTCCGCCGCCGACCAGAGCGACGGCGGTGGCCACCAGGGCACGTCGCTGGGTCTTCTTCCAGCGGGCCCGCTGACGGCGCCGGGCCGCCCGCCCGGCCGGCGCGGCGGACCCGGTGTGGGAGCCGTCGCGGGAAGCCCCGGCCGCCTCTTCCCCCTGATCCGTGTCGTCGTGCCGGGCGGTGTCCGCCGGGGCTCGCCACGGCGTCACCACGACACGGGGCGCGATGTCCGGGGCGTAGGCGCCGCAACCAGGGCACGCCAGGGCACCGTTGAGGTGCCGACGGCACGAGGAGCAGTAGTCCATCGGGGGTCTTCCTGACTCGACTGCGCCAGCGGCGTCCTCGGCCGTGGCCTGATCTCGATCACACGTGGGATCGAACGGCCTGAACGGTAGCGAGCCTTTGGCCAGGCAGTGTGCAGCCTGTGTGCCGTTTCTGCGCAGATGCGCCACGTCGACACGACCGATACGCACAGTGACCGGACGGGGCCGGCCGGACGGACCGCGGCGGACCGTCGTACCCGCGCAGGATTCCCGGGCTCCGGCGCGTACGGCGGTCTCGGCAGGGAGCCGTGCGCGGCTGCTTTTCCGGCCCGGCCCGCCCGGCCCGCCCGGCCGGCCTTCCGGCGGCGCTGGTCGCAGCCCCGCCGTGGTCGGCGGCCGTCAGGCCGCGGTCCCCGCCTCGGGCTTGCGTCCCCAGGCGGTCAGCATGCCGGCCGACAGCGCGGCGCACTCGTCGGAGGCAAGGTAGCGGACCGCCGCGTCCACGGCCGCGTCGTCGACCAGGCCGGTGGCCAGCATCGCGGCCCGGCTCCGTTCCCAGGTGTCCGCCCAGAACCGGCTGACGGGACCGCCCGGCACCAGCGGCGGCACATGGATCTCGGCGGCGACGGACACCAGGCCCGCGCCCCGCAGCAGTTGCGGGTAGGACGGCACCCAGGAGACGTCGGTACCGATGGTCGCCCGCAGCCCTTCCCACATGGCCCGCATCACCGTCGTGTACGGGGTGTCGGGCGTCCGGTCGCTCGTCAGGTCGACCGCGTCGCTGAGCACCAGCACCCCGCCGGGCTCCACGAGCCCCGCCAACGCGGTGACCAGGCGGTCGTGTTCGGACAGGTGCATCAGCACGAAGCGCGCGTGGACGAGCCGGAACCTGCCGCGGACCGCGTCCGGGGCGGCGGCGATGTCGGCCTCCAGGACGTCGAGTCCGGGCCGAGCGGTGAGGAAGCGTACGTCCCGGTCCACGGCGAGCACGCTCGCCACCCCGGCCTCGTCCAGGAGCCGGCCAGAGACCGTGCCCGTACCGGCTCCCACATCGAGACAGCGCCAGCCCGGGCCGACCCCGAGTTCCCGCAGCCGGGCCATCGTGAGGTCGTCGAAGACGAGGGCGCCGAGGTCGATGCGCTCGCCCTCGCCCGCCTGATCGGGACGGAAGACGTCCTCGCCGTAGCGGCCGCCGCCCGCGGCGGTGGTCATGCCGCCGCCGCGGTGCCGCCGGGGCGGCCGTCGCGACAGCAGCGGTCGGGCCGTCGGAACAACGGGCAGTCGAAGACTCTCATGACCGGGCCTCTGCGCGTGGTGGTGCGGCCCGTCCCGAGGCGGCCGCACCACCGATCCTGTACCGACGGCCGCCCGCATCCCCGAGGCGCGCCGCGCCCTACCCGATCGGCCTCACCCGTCGTGGGCGGCCACGCCCGCGCGCCGTACAGTGCCGATGGCCCTCACCTTCCGCGCGCCGAACAGGAGTTACGACGATGACGCAAGCGACCGGCAGCCCCGGCGCCCCCCTGTACGGCTTCGTGGGGCTCGGCGTGATGGGGCAGCCCATGGCGCTCAATCTCGCCCGGGCCGGCACCCCGCTCGTGGTGTGGAACCGGACGGCCGACCGTGCCGAGCCGCTGCGCGCGGCCGGGGCGCAGGTCGCGGCGAGCGTCGAGGACGTCTTCGCACGCGCCCGTGTCGTGATCGTCATGCTCCTGGACGAGACGGTGACGGACACGGTCCTCGGGCGCGGCGGCCCGGCGTTCGGGAAACTCGTCGAGGGACGCGTCGTCGTGTCGATGGGCTCGACGGCACCCGAGTACGCGCGCGGGCTCGC
Source organism: Streptomyces sp. NPDC059224 (assembly GCF_042754285.1). Taxonomy (NCBI): domain Bacteria; kingdom Bacillati; phylum Actinomycetota; class Actinomycetes; order Kitasatosporales; family Streptomycetaceae; genus Streptomyces; species Streptomyces sp. NPDC059224. The sequence continues at coordinate 74,994 of NZ_JBHZAN010000015.1, read as the reverse complement.
CGCCGACGTCCACGCCGTCGGCGGCCGCTTCGTGGAGGCCCCGGTGTCCGGATCACGCCGGCCGGCCGAGGCGGGCGAACTGGTCGCGATGCTCGGCGGCGACCGGGACACGGTGGAGGAGGTACGGCCGCTGCTCGCCCCGATGTGCCGGGAGACCGTCCACTGCGGGGGCGCCGGCACCGGCCTGCTGATGAAACTGGCCGTCAATCTCTACCTGAACACGACGATCGCGGCGCTGGCCGAGGCCGTGCACTTCGCCCGGCGGCAGGACCTGGACCTGGAGATGTTCCGAGCCGTCCTGGACTCCGGCCAGCTCGCCAGCGGCGTGACCCGGGTCAAGGTCCCGATGCTCGCCGCGCACGACTTCACCGTGCAGGCCGCCACCTCGGACGCCCACGCCAGCACCCGGCTGATCGCCGACGCGGCCCGCGCGGCCGGCATCGCCACCCCGCTCCTCGACCTCAGCAGCGAGCTCTACGGCGAGAGCGTACGGCTGGGCAACGGACGTCTGGACATGTCCTCGGTCCTCACCGCGATCGAGGCCCGCACGGACTCCGCCCCGGACAGGCCCTAGGCTGCGGGCATGCGGATCTCCGTCTCCTCCGACATGGACGAACCCGTCGCGCGTCTCCTCGTCGAGGAGCTGCGCCACCGTGGTCACGAGGTGCGCGTGTACGGCGCCCTCGATCCGGCGGCCGACCCGCAGTGGGCGGTGTGCTCGGAGACGGCCGCCCGCGATGTCGCCGCCGGCGCTGCCGACCAGGCGGTCGTCTGCTGCTGGACCGGCACGGGTGCCTCGATCGCCGCGAACAAGGTGCCGGGCGTCCGCGCCGCCCTGTGCGCGGACGCGTACACCGCCGACGGCGCCCGCCGCTGGAACGACGCCAATGTCCTCGCCCTGAGCCTGCGCCTGACCTCGCAGCCGGTGCTCAAGGAGATCCTCGACGCCTGGTTCACGGCGACGCCGAGCCAGGACGCCGAGGATCTGCGCAACGTGGCCCACGTCGGACGTCTCGACGCTGGCCGTTGAGCCGTTCGCTCAGGGGGCGCGCAGTCAGTGGGCGCCGAGCCCGCCACCGCCGAACGAGCCGCTGCTGCCCTTGCTCCAGCGCGGTCGGTCCGTCGACGTGCTCGGCCTGGTCTGCTGATTGCTCAGCTCGTAGGGAGTGAGTGGACGGCCGCCCTTGGGCATCCGGGGGATCTCCTCCGACTCGCGGTTCTCCCGGATCTCGTGGACCGCGCCCTCCGGTGGCAGTTTCGGCTGCTCATCGGGGCGCGGGCGGGGCGACTCGTGGTACTTGACGCGGTTGCCCAGCCAGAAGCCCCCGGCGAGCATCGCCAGTACGGCCACGGCCACCACGAACAGCCCAAGACTCAAAAGGCCGCTCGGAGCGGCCAGCTGCTCCATCGATACGGTGCTCATAGCAGAGGGATACCCCGCCCATAACGGTATGAACCGGACGCGTTGTGTGACCGCCGTATCGGCCGGTCACCGCTGTGACGGGCTTCACCGCAAACATGAGGCCCCCCTCGAGTACGCTGGGCAGCGCCGAACATGAGGACCCCCTCAGGATTCCTCTCCCCGCTCGGCCAAAGACCGCGGCGGCCACCCCCTCGGAAGCGCCGCGCAGCACGGACAATGACAAGGAACGACCATGAACACGTGGATCAAGCGCGTCTCGATCGCAGTCGCTTCTACGGCCCTGGCCGGCGGAGCCGTTCTCGGAGCGGCCGTCGGTCCGGCGGCGGCCTCGGAGCCCTCGCGGCACGCGCAGTCCTCGGCTGTGGCCTTCGCCGCCGGCAGCGACCGTGTCAGCCACCGCGAGGACGGATACGGCGGGGGGCACCACCGCCTGCAGGAGCAGGCGACGGCGCGGACCGGCATCAGCGCCGAGCGCTGGTACCTGGACCAGGTCGCCTGGACCCTGCACCAGCACTGATGCGGCCGCAGGCCGACACGGTCGGTTTGACGGGCCGCAACGCCGTGGCCGGGGGCCCGTCGTTGCGACGCGTCAAACCGACCGCACGCCGGGCCGGCGCCGGACCGGCTCCGAAGCGCTGGGGGGACCATCGCGGTGCCGGGCGAGCCGGACGCGGGAGAGAGGGACAGTGAGATCGGTCAGAACCGTGGCGTACGAGGTGCCCGTGGAGCTCGTTCTGTCACACGACGTGTCGGTGTCGATGCGCGCGGCACTGCGGTACGAGACGGACGACCCCTACGCCGTCCGCACCGTCTTCCACCCGCCGGGCCAGGACGGGACGGTCGAGTGGTTCTTCAGCCGCGACATGCTGGCGCAGGCCCTGAGCGAGCGCACGGGGCAGTGCGGAGACGTGCACATGTGGCCGGCCGTCGCCTCGGGCCGCGACGTGGTGTTCGTCGCCCTGCGGGCACCCGCGGGATCGGCCCTGCTCACGTTCCCCGCGCGGGACGTGCAGTCCTTCCTGCGCGAGACGTGGTCCGTGGTGCTGCCGGGGTCCGAGGCGGACCGGTTCGACCTGGACGCGGAGCTGGCCCGATTGCTGGCGGGAAGCTGACCGCCTCCTTGGGGCGAGAGCGGGCCCGGTGCCGACCTCGGCACCGGGCCCGCTTCGTGTCGTCCCTGCCGGCCGGCGGCCTCAGCCGCCGCGGCTCAGGTCTCCTCCTGGCACTCGCGGCACTCCTCTTCGGGACACTCGACGGTGGTGAGGGTCTGGTCGATCTGCCGGGGGGTCAGCGGAGGCTCCGGCAGCGCGTGGGCACACTGGGCGCGGAACCCGTCGAGCAGCAGATGGAGGTGGCGTCGCCAGGCGTTGGGGGCGACGGCCCGGGTGGCCCGGATGATCCCGGCCTGGGACCAGATCACGAAGGCGATGTCCTCCGGGGTGACGTCCTCGCGCAGGAGGTCCTGCTCCTGGGCGTTGCGGATGATCTGGGCGCCCAGCTCCTGGGCGCGCTCGAACATCCCCCGGCCGAGGGCGTGAACCGGCAGCCGGGCCGACGCCAGGTCGTTGAAGGCGCGGTTGCAGGCCTGCAGTTCGCAGAGCTTCTCCAGGTAGTGGCAGAACCCTTCCCAGGCGTCGTCCATGGCCGCGGCCTCTTCGGCTGAGGCCAGCAGATCCGTGAACTTCGCGGTGAAGAGCTCCTCGACCAGGTCGAGTCTGCGGGGGAAGTGCCGGTAGAGCGTCCCGATCGCGACGCCCGCCTCGCGGGCGACACCTTCCAGGGACGCTTCCAGTCCCTGTTCGGCGAACGCCTTGCGGGCGGCGGCCACGATCGCGTCCCTGTTGCGCTGCGCGTCCCGGCGCAGCGGCTTCGCCGGCGCCTGGGAGGCGGACAGGACGTGCTGGTGACTCATGCGTCAAGGCTAACATGAGGGGCCCCTCGAATTCCGGGATGTGTCCTCGCTCACGGCATGGACGGACACGGTGCGGACGGACACGGTGCGGACGGACACGACCCGGACCGTCACGGTCCGACCCCGCGGGTGCGTTGGACGAGGCCCCTGGCGGCCGCTCGGCCGTTCGTCCCGGCGTTCCCGCGCCGTGCGGTGCCGGGTTTGCCGGTCCGGGCCGGGGCAACTCGCAGTGCATGACGTCGACGACTTCCCAGCAGGAGCTGTACGGATACCTTGAGGACCGTTTCGCGTGCGCGCAGGCGTGCACGGAGTGTGCCCGGCTGTGCGCGCTGGGTGCCAGCGTGTTCGATCCGGAGGCAACGGTCGAGCTGGAGCGGATGCGCCGTACGGGCATCATGTGCGCCGAGGTGTGCGACGCGACCTGCCGGGCGCTGACGGAGGAGAACGTCCAGGACGAGGCAGGCCTGCGCGTCCAGCTGGAGTGGTGCCGGACGATCTGCCTCCAGTGCGCGCAGGCCTTCGACGCCCGTCCCGGGGCCGAGAAGAGTGCGGCCGCGTGCCGGGCGTGCGCCGTGGCCTGCACGGAGTTCATGGCGGTACTGGCCTGAATCCAGGCGCTCGCCGGTCGGCCCGTCACTCGTACCGGTACTTGAGCGAATCCGCCTCCGTCTGTTCGATGTCCGCGATCGTCAGTTCCGGCATCCGCAGCTGAGCCAGCGTCACCTCGGCCGAGGTCGGCTGGGCGTCCGCCGGGAGCCACTGTTCCGGCTTCCAGGCCCCGCCGCGCAGCAGTGACTTGGGGCAGTGCGGGTAGACCTCCTCGATACCCACCACCAGCGCGCTGGTCGGCGGCCTGCCCACGGCGGTCAGCTGCGACAGCAGCTCCGGGCGGGTGGAGACGCAGGCCCGGCCGTTGACCCGGAGTGTCGTGGTGCGCCCCGGGATGACGAACAGCAGCCCGGCCCGCCCGGTGGCGACGACGTTCCGCAGGGTGTCCAGACGCTTGTTGCCGGTCGCGTCCGGTATCGCCACCGTCCGTGCGTCCAGGACGGCGACGAATCCGGCGGGACCGCCGCGCGGGGAGACGTCACAGTTGCCCCCGGCATCCGCGCTGGCGACCAGGACCAGCGACGACAGACCGATCAACTGCCGGGTCAGTTCGGTGAGTTCGGTCATCTGCTTGCGTACGGCCGCGTCGCTGGGGTGGTCGTACACCCGGCGCAACGCCTCCTGGTCGGGCACGGCGTCGAGGCGGAGCGAGTCGAAGGCACTGCCCGCGAGAAGTGGCGTCATGCCCCTGACCCTAATGCGGGGACCCGCCGTCGATCCCGGGCGTGAAGGCCCTTGGCGGGCGGGTGGGCAGGTCCGGGCCGGCGAGGGGCTCAGCCGCCCTTCGTGTCCGGGTGAAGATGGACGGTGATGTCCTGGTGTGCGGGGGTGGGCGGCAGCGGGCGGGCGTCGCCCGGGCGCAGGCCGTCGACGAAGATGCGCACATGGCGGGTGGCCAGGGCCTTGGCCTGCTCCGCGGGCAGGTACGGCATGGGGCGGCAGACCAGCGCCCCGGTGGTGATCAGGTCCATGTGCGTGACGTCGGGCCGGATCGCTCCCCTGGAGCGGGCGTGTGCGAGCACCTCGTCGAGGAGCGGGGCGATCCGGCCCTGGAGGTCGACCGCTTCGGGGCTGGTGGCGACCGGTCCGCCGATCAGGGGGAGGACGAGGGTGTCGCGTTCGTCGACCAGGCGGAGCAGGAACCTCTCGACGGCCGCCAGGGGATCCTGCGGGGCGGTTTCCAGGGCGCGGCGGGCGGCCTCGGCCACCGCCGCGAATCCGTCGAGGACGACCTGCTGGACGAGGGCGTCACGATCGGGGAAGCGGCGGTAGAGCGTGGCGATGTTCACGCCGGCCCGGCGGGCGATCTCGTCCAGGGGTGCCGCGGTGCCCAGTTCGCGGAAGGCGGTCCGTGCGGCGGCCAGGATCTGTGCCCGGTTGCGGGCCGCGTCCGCCCGCAGTCGCGGTCCGGTGCGGTCGCCTGGGGTGCGGGGAGCCACCGTGAGCCCGTCCTTTCCCGGCCGTACCGACCGGCCTTGATCATTACGGGCCGACGCGTCGAGGTTACGTCAGGCGGGCTCCTGTGAGGCATTAAACGAAGGATTTACTGCGCTTGATGTTACGGTGGTGATGCCGTCGCAGACCGGCGGCGGCCGGACGCGTACGCCCGGGCGCGGTGCATGCCTCCCGCCGGGCCCGGGCGGTGCGGCCGTCGCCCCCTGAGACAGCCGCCCCCTTTCCCTGGGAGAAGAGCAGTGGTGTCACCCGTGCAGAAGGCACGATTCGAAGGCAAGGTGGCGGTCGTCACCGGCGGCAGCCGTGGCATCGGCGCCGCTGTCGCCAGGCGACTGGTGCGGGAGGGCGCGGCGGTGGCCATCGGCTACCGGGGGAACGAGGAGGCCGCGGCCGCCCTGGTCGCCGAGCTGGTCGACGGTGGTGGCCGGGCCGTCGCCGTCCGGGCCGACGTCGCCGACCCGGAGCAGACCGCGGTGCTGATCGAGCGGGCGGTCGCCGACTTCGGCCGGCTGGACGTGCTCGCGTCCTGCGCCGGTGTCGAGCACTTCGACGCGCTGGAGAACATCACGCCCGCGGACTTCGACCGGATCTTCGCGGTCAACACCCGCGGGCAGCTGTTCGCGGTCCAGCGCGCCGCCGCCCACCTGGGCGAAGGCGGCCGGATCGTGCTGACCTCGTCGGTGAGCGCGTCGAAGGCGTTCTTCGGGCACACGCTGTACGCCGCGAGCAAGGCGGCGGTGGAGTCGATGGTCCTGAACCTCTCCGCGGAACTCGGACGCAGGGGCATCGCCGTCAACGCCGTCGCGCCGGGCGGCACGGCCACGGACATGGCACGCGAGAACGGCGCGAACTACCTGCACCCCGACCTGGCCGGGAAGCAGGATCTGTCCGAGTGGCTCAAGGTCGGCGTCGCGCTGCGGCGGCTGGCGGAGCCCTCCGAGATCGCCGCCGGATACGCCTTCCTGGCCTCCGCCGACGCGGCCTACATGACGGGCCGCACGCTGCGGCTCGACGGCGGGATGTTCTAGACGGCTCACCTTCCTCCAGCTTCCAGGACGGCGGGATGCCCCAGGCGGACGGCAGCCCGAAGCGACACCGACGAATCCGCCCCGCACGCCGACCACGTCCGCCGCAGGCCGCGAAGCTCCCGCGTCCCGCCCGATCCCGGAAAGCTCGTTCCATGCACCACGGCATCCAGCCCTCCGTCAGCATGCCGCCCCCGGCGGCCCCGTACGCCCCGCCCACCAAGCCCGCCGTCGGTCACGTACGGCACGCCAGGCACGCGCTGGTCGACACCGAACCCGGCCTGCCCGCCCCGGTGCTCGCGGCGGCGGCCGGCGCCCGGAAGGCGGTACTCGTGCCGGTGCTCACCGCGCTGGCGATAGGCACCGTGTTCGTCGCCGTGTACCTCGCGGCCTTCCACGCCCCCTCGGCCCGCCACCAGCCCGTGGGCATCGCCGCCCCCGACAAGGTGGCCGCGCACACCGAACTCGCCCTCAACAACGAGGCCCCGGACGGATACACCTTCTACCGCTATCCGGACGCGGCGGCCGCCCGCCGGGCCGTCACCCACGACGAGGTGCCGGCCGCCCTGGTCGCCGACGGCCGGGGCACCCGCCTGCTGGTCGCCGGCGCGGAGGGGCCGTCCACGGTCTCCAGCCTCGACATGGCGCTGACCGGTGCGGTCGGCAAGCCGCTTCCCGTCAAGGACGTACTGCCCCTGGTGGCGGGGGACTCCCGCGGACTGTCGGTGTTCTACGCCGCCTTCGGCGTCGTACTCGCGGGCTTCCTCTTCGCCGTCTCCTCGTACCAGATCGCACCACGCCTGCGGCTGGCCGTCCGCGTCGCCTCGATGCTGGTCTTCGCGGCCGCCTCCGGCCTGATGGTGGCGCTGATCGCGCACACCGCCCTGAGCGCGCTGCCCGCCCCGTTCGCGGTGGTCACCCTCGTGGTGGGCCTGCTGGCCTGGGCGGCCGCCGCGGCCGCCGGAGTGCTGCTGCGGGTGTTCGGGCCGCTCGGCATGCCGGTCGCCTCCGTGGTGCTGCTGATCCTCGGCAACGCCACCTCCGGCGGCATCCTGCCGACCACCTTCCTGCCCTCCTGGCTCTCCCCGCTCGCCTCGATCCTGCCGCCGGCCGCGGCGGTACGCGGACTCCGGGGCGCCGCCTACTTCCACGACGCGCATCTCACCGGTGCCGTCGCGACCCTGGCCGCCTGGGGTCTGGGGTGCCTCGCGGTCCAGTACGTACTGGACCGCGTCGCCGCCCGCCGTACGCCGGCCGCCACCGCGAACCTCGCGTTCGCACGCTGACGGGCACGCCGACGGCGGGTCACCCCACCGTCGGAGGCCGCCCGTCCACGCCGCGGCGTGCGCGCCGAGCCTGGACGGCCCTGCTGCGGCCAGGCGCGGACGAGACTCGCCTCGATGCGGTTCAGGACGCCGACGGCCTCCGCCTGCCGGGTAGTCGTCATGCCTTCGGCGACGCCGGCCTCCAGGTCCGTCCGGACCTTCTCCACCTCACCGCGCAGGGCGTTGCCGGGCTCCGTCGGCTCGATGACGGGTGGGCCGCCGGCCTCGGAACAGGGACACCGGCGCACGAAGCCGGCGTTCTCCCGCCGCCGGACGGTACGGGTCGTGGTGGCGGCGTCCGGGCCGGGCAGCCGGACGAGGTCGGTCTGCCGCTGCGGGCTCCGGTCCCACGGTTGCGTCATGACCAGCTCCTGGCCCGGTGGAGGCCCACCCGGCGCGGGAGCTGACCGGCCGGCACGCGGTGCAGACGGGCACCCGGAAGATCGCGTGACGGAGCGCGGCGGCCTCGACGGACTCCGGCAGGCGCAGGTCCGCCGGTGCCGTGAAGCCGGCTCCGGTCTCCGGCCGGCTCATGGGATTCCACGCGTGACCTGCGCAGTTGACGGAACGGCTGGAGGCTGCCGCGAAGGGGGTGATGCACCCGCGGACCTGCCGTCGAAGCGCGCGTGGGTGGCCGCCCGTGCCGGGGGACGGATGCGGAGCCGAGCGGACTGGCATACTCCGCGCCATGATTGATGATCATGGAAGTGGCCCGGCCCTGACCGTCGGTGAGCGTGACACCGAGCTCAACAAGCGGCTGGACGAGGGGCTCACCGCGTTCAACGCGGCCGCCACGGGGGTGACCGAGCAGGGAACGCTGTCGGTCAAGGTCACCGACGAGGCGGGCGAGCTGATCGGCGGGCTGGCCGCGTGGACCTGGGGCGGGCTGTGCGGGATCGCGATGCTGTGGGTGCGCGAGGACGGCCGCGAGGACGGCTGGGGCGGCAAGATCCTCAGGGCCGCCGAGGAGGAAGCCCGGCGGCGCGGCTGCGATCGCGTGGCCGTCTCCTCCTTCACGTTCCAGGCCCCCGGTTTCTACCAGCGACACGGCTACGCCGAGACCGGCCGCACGCTGGGCATCCCCGGCGGACACGCGGACGTGCACATGTTCAAGTCGCTGACCGAACCGATGGCGGCTCACCGCGGTTCGCAGGTGTAGCCCTCGGCCGGGCGGCCGGTGCGGTGCCGCGCACATATCGCGTTGTGGCTCCAGGGGTGCGGCCATAGGGTCACCGGCATGTCTTTGCGTCTTCGTATGCGTCAAGCACTGCCGGAAGCGATGCGCGCCCGTGACAGGGCCGCGGTGAGCGCTCTGCGCGCGACGCTGGGGGCGCTGGACAACGCCGAGGCGGTGCCCGTGGACGAGGCCGCACTCCGTGGCGTGACCCTTGAGCAGTCGCCGGTCGGCGCCGGCGCCACCGAAGCCGTCCGGTGTGAACTCAGCGAGCGCGGTGTGGAGGACGTCGTGCGCGCCGAGGCCGCCGAACGTCTGTCGGTCGCGGCGCGGTTGACGGCACCCGCGCACGCCGACCGGGCCGCGCGGCTCCGCGCCGAGGCCGCCGTACTGCTTCGCTTCCTCGACGGACCTGGCACAGCGTAGCGCCCGGGGCACCTCCCGGACCGGGGCCCTCGTCCGCGCCCCCGAGAGGCGTACGGAGCCGGGGCGGGGCGGGAGTCCGCCGCGGCCGACGCGCACGGACCGCGTCACGCACGGCGTCGCCATTCCCAATTTCTGGAACACGTTCTACGGTGTGCGCCGTCAGGACCGCCCGTGGGGAGCCTGGAGGCGCCGTGCACCTCGACCACACGCCCGAGCAGCAGCGGCTGCGCACCGAACTGCGCGCCTACTTCGCCGGCCTGGTGCCGGACAACGCCTACGCCCGCTATGCCGACCCGGTCGCGCAGAAACGCTTCTACCGGGAGACGGTCCGCCGGCTGGGCACGGACGGCTGGCTCGGCGTCGGCTGGCCGAAGGAGTACGGCGGCCGTGGGCTGACCGCGATGGAACAGTTCATCTTCTTCGACGAGGCCGCCCAGGCGGGCGTACCCCTCCCGCTGATGGCGCTGAACACGGTCGGCCCGACGATCATGCGGTACGGCACGGACGAGCAGAAGGCGTACTTCCTGCCGCGCATCCTGTCCGGCGAGATCGACTTCGCCATCGGCTACAGCGAGCCCGACGCCGGCACCGACCTGGCCGCGTTGAAGACCCGGGCCGTCCGGGACGGCGACCAGTACGTGGTCGACGGCCAGAAGATCTGGACCACCAACGGCGACACCGCCGACTGGGTCTGGCTGGCCACCCGTACCGACCCCGGGGCCCCGCCGCACAAGGGCATCACCATGCTCCTGGTGCCGACCTCCGACCCCGGCTACTCCTGCACCGTGATCAACACCCTCGCCTCGCACGACACCACTGCCAGCTACTACGAGAACATCCGGGTCCCCGTCTCCCGCCGGGTCGGCGAGGAGAACCAGGGCTGGCGGCTGATCACCAACCAGCTCAACCACGAGCGGGTCACCCTCGCCGCCCACGGCACCATGGCCATCCGCGCCCTGCACGACGTCCAGCGCTGGGCCATGGAGACCAAGCTCGCCGACGGCCGCCGCGTCGTCGACCTGCCCTGGGTGCGCCGCAACCTCGCCCGCACCCACGCCCGCCTCGACGCCATGAAGCTGCTGAACTGGCAGATGGTGACCGCCGTCCAGGAGGGCAGCCTCACCCCGCAGGACGCCTCCGCCGTCAAGGTCTACGGCTCCGAGGCCCGCCGCGACGCCTACGCCTGGCTGATGGAGATCGCCGGTGCGGCGGGCCCGCTGAAGGAGGGCTCGGCCGGCGCGGTCCTCCACGGCGACCTGGAACGCGGCTACCGCTCGGCGGTCATCTTCACCTTCGGCGGCGGCAACAACGAGATCCAGCGGGAGATCATCTCGTGGATCGGACTGGGGATGCCGCGGGTCCGGCGTTAGTCTGCGGTCATGGAGGCCGATCCCGGGCTGTTCACCCCGGACTCCGTGACCTGGCAGGTGCACGGCGATCCGATGATGTGGGTCGCCGGCATCCGCGCGTTCTACCTCCAGGCCCTGCACCCGCGCGCGGTGCGCGGCGTGATGGCGAACTCCGACTTCCGCAAGGACGCCTGGGGCCGGCTGCTGCGGACCGCGGACTTCGTCGGCACGACGACCTACGGCACGACGGAGGCCGCCGAACGGGCCGGGGCCCGGGTCCGGAAGATCCACAGCATGCTGGGCGCGACCGACCCGGACACCGGCGAGCGGTACGGCGTCGACGACCCCGAGCTGCTGCTGTGGGTGCACTGCGCGGAGATCGACTCGTACCTGCACGTCCTGCGCCGCTCCGGCTTTCCCCTCACCGACGCCCAGGCCGACCGCTACCTCGCCGAGCACCGGGTCAGCGCCCGCCTGGTGGGCCTGGACCCCGCGGCCGTACCGGCCGACCGGGCGGACATGGCCGCCTACTTCCTCACCGCACGGCCGCTGCTCGCCGCCGGAGCGGACGCACGCGCCGTGGACGACTTCCTGCTCCGCCCGCCGACGCACCCGCTCCTGATGCCCGCGCGCGAGGTGCTGTGGCGGCGCGTGGCCCACCTGGCGTACGCCTCTCTGCCGCCGTACGCCCACGAGCTGTACGGCAGACCGGCCCCCGAACCCGCCGTCGTGACCCGGCGGCTGCGCGCCACCGGCACCCTGCTGCGCTGTGTTCCCGCACGTCTGCGCTGGCAACTGCCGCCCAAACACATCCTGCGCGCCATGGCGAGGCTCGGCCCGGACGCGCGCCCGGCACCGTACAAAGTCGGGCATTAGCCCGCCATACTGGACGACCGGGGGGTGTGTCACGGAACGGGCCGGTTCGGCGCGGCCGCACCTTGACGGCGTCCCCCGAAGGAGGGCGGAGCTGTAGCGACGGGGGGCGGCGGCACGCGATGGCTGACACCAGGCTGGTCCACGGGCGGTACCGGCTGCTCGACCTGATCGGGCGGGGCGGGATGGGCGAGGTGTGGCGGGCCCGTGACGAGTCCCTCGGGCGGCAGGTCGCCCTCAAGTGCCTCAAGCCGCTGGGCCCGCACCACGACCAGGCGTTCGCCCGCGTCCTGCGTGAACGGTTCCGCCGCGAGGCGAGAGTGGCCGCCGCCCTCTCCCACCGCGGGGTGACCGTCGTCCACGACTTCGGCGAGCACGACGGCGTCCTCTACCTCGTGATGGAGCTGCTGGACGGCCGCAACCTGAGCCAGCTCCTGGAGGACAACAAGCACCATCCGCTGCCCGTCGGCGACGTCGTCGACATCGCCGAGCAGGTCGCCGCCGCCCTCGCCCACACCCACCAACAGGGCATCGTGCACCGGGACCTGAAACCCGCCAACATCATGCGGCTCACCGACGGCACGGTGAAGCTCTGCGACTTCGGCATCGCCCGCCTACGCCACGACATCGGCCTCACCTCCCGGCTGACCGGCACCGGCATCGCGATGGGCACCCCGCACTACATGTCACCGGAACAGATCGGCGGCACCGAGGTCGACCAGCGCAGCGACCTGTACTCCCTGGGCTGCGTGCTGTACGAGATCGCCACCGGGGCCCCGCCGTTCGACCTCGCCGACGCCTGGGCGATCCTGATCGGCCACCGCGACACCCCACCCGCGCCGCCCCGTGACCACCGTGCCGAACTGCCCGGCTGGTTCGAGCAGGTCGTCCTGGACCTGCTGGCCAAACGCCCCGAGCAACGGCCCTGCGACGCCAAGGAGTTGGGCCTGCGAATCACCTCCGGGCGTACGACGCCCACGTACGTCCCCACCGTCGTCACCGCACAGCCCCGGCTCCGGCCCCCGGACACGGGGTTCCGCGAGCCCCGGCTGCCGTCCTGGACCCGCTCCATGACCACCGGCCACAAGGCGGTCGGCACCGGCCTGCGCACCACCCCGCCCGATCCCGCGGCCGGGTTCACGGGTGCGTGGACGACCCGCCCGGCGGGAGTCACCCCCGATCCCCTCCCCGTGCACCCGGCTCCCGGACCGGAGGCCGTCACCGCCCTGGCCGCCCGGCACAACGCCGGACTCAGTCTCGGGCGGCTCGGGCGCTGGACCGAGGCCGGTGAGGTGCACCGCGCGGTCGCCGCCGAGCGCGCCCGCCTCCTCGGCCCCGACCACCCGGACACCCTCGCCAGCCGCTACGAGACCGCCTTCGCCCTCAGCCGCACCGGCCGCGCCGCCGACGCCCTGCGCGAGTACACCGAGGTCGCCCGCGCCCGGGAGCGCGGCCTCGGCGCCGACCACCCCGACACTCTCGCCGCCCGCCAGGAGATCGGCTACGTGCTGGGACAGTTGGGCCGTCACTTCGAAGCCCACCAGGCATACACGGCCGTACTCGCCGACCGGCGGCGGCTGATGGGCCCGGACCATCCCGACACCCTGCGCTGCCGTCACAACCTCGCCTTCAACCTGAGCAGACTGGGCCGCCCGGAAGACTCGTACCGCATGGCCCACGACGTGGCCCTCGCCCGGGTGCGGGTCCTCGGCCCGCAGCACCCCGACACCCTGGTCACCCGTCACGAAGTCGCCCACGCGTTGGGCCAGTTGGGGCGATGGGAAGAAGCGCTCGGGACCTACCGCGAGGTTGCCGAGGCACGCTCACGGGCCCTTGGCCCCGATCACCCCGACACCCTCGCCGCCCGCTACGAGGTGGGCATCAGTCTCGGCCGCCTGGGCCGCAGCGCCGACGCGCTCACCCTCTACCGTGCGCTGATCGACGACCGTACCCGTGTCCAGGGTCCCGCCCACCCTGAGACCCTGCGCGCCCGCCACGGTCTCGGCGTCAACCTGGGCCGGCTCGCGCGCTGGGAGGAGGCCCTCGCGGAATCCCGGGACGTGTGTGCGATCCGGGAACAGGTCCTCGGTCCCGACCACCCCGACACCCTGGTCAGCCGCCGGGAGGTCGCGGTCGGCCTGGGCTGGCTGGGACGCTGGGCGGACGCACTGACCGAGTACCGGCGCGTGGCCGGCGCACGCGAACGCGTCCTCGGCCCGGACCACCCGGACACCCTGGCCAGCAGGAACGACGAGGCACACTGTCTGGAGCAGTTGGGGCGGGGCGCGGAGGCGGTGCGGCTGTACCGGAGGGTCGCGGTACTGAGACAACAGCGGGCTTCGAGCGGACAGATGTGACCCGAGGCGAGGAACTCGGCGCCCCGCCGGTGTGCGGATCCACCGCGTCGGCTCGACCGGCCGCGCACCCACCCGTACTGTCCGAACGGCCCTCCGGGCGGGGCGAACCGGCACGCCTCTTACCTGGCTAGATCATCATGTGTTACGAAGAACCATGCCCCCAGCCACCGAACCATCCAGGACCTACGACACCGTCATCGTCGGCGGCGGCCACAACGGCCTGGTCGCGGCGGCCTATCTGGCCCGGGCCGGGCGCACCGTGCTGGTGCTGGAGCGACTGGCCCGCACCGGGGGCGCCGCCGTCTCGACCCGCCCCTTCGCCGGCGTCGACGCGCGGTTGTCGCGCTACTCCTACCTCGTCAGCCTGCTGCCCAGGAAGATCGTCCGCGACCTGGGCCTGGACTTCCGGGTCCGCGGCCGCACCATCTCGTCGTACACCCCGGTGGAGCGCGCCGGCCGGCCCACCGGACTGCTGATCGGCGGCGGCGAACGGCGCATCCGTGAGGCGTTCGGACGGCTGACCGGCGGCAAGCAGGAGTACCAGGCCTGGCAGCGGTTCTACGGCATGACCGGCCGGGTCGCCGAGCGCGTCTTCCCGACGCTCACCGAGCCGCTGCCCTCGCGCGAGGAGCTGCGCCGCCGGATCGACGACGAGGCGGCCTGGAAGGCCCTGTTCGAGGAGCCGATCGGGGTCGCCGTCGAGGAGAACTTCACGGACGACCTGGTGCGCGGGGTGGTGCTCACCGACGCGCTGATCGGCACGTTCGCCGACGCCCATGACCCCTCGCTGCGGCAGAACCGCTGCTTCCTCTACCACGTCATCGGCGGTGGCACGGGCGCCTGGGACGTGCCGGTCGGTGGCATGGGCGCCCTCACCGACGCACTGGCCGGGGCCGCGCGCTCGGCGGGCGCGGTGCTCGCCACCGGACACGAGGCGGTACGGATCGAGACGGACGGGCGGTCCGCCGAGATCGCCTACCGCACCGCCGACGGCGAGGGCGTCGTCGCCGCCCGGCACGTCCTGGTCAACGCCGCCCCGCAGGAGCTCGCCGCGCTCACCGGCGACCCGGCCCCGGAGCCCGCCGAGGGCGCCCAGCTCAAGGTGAACATGCTGCTGAAGCGGCTGCCCCGGCTGCGCGACACCGCCGTGGACCCGCGCGAGGCGTTCTCCGGCACCTTCCACATCGCCGAGGGCTATGAGCAGCTGGCCACCGCCCACGCCCAGGCGGCGGCCGGCCGGCTCCCCAGCGCACCGCCCTCGGAGATCTACTGCCACTCCCTGACGGACCCCACGATCCTCGGCCGCGACCTGGTCGAACGCGGCTACCAGACGCTCACCCTCTTCGGTCTGCACACTCCCGCCCGGCTCTTCGCCGCCGACAACGACGGGGTGCGCGCGGAACTCCTGAAGTCCACCGTCGCCCAGCTCGACGCCCATCTCGCCGAACCCCTCGTCGACTGTCTGGCCCTCGACGCGGACGGCCGCCCCTGCATCGAGGCGAAGACCCCCCTCGACCTCGAACGCGACCTGCGTCTGCCCGGCGGCAACATTTTCCACCGCGACCTCTCCTGGCCCTACCTGCAAGAGGGCTCCGGCCGCTGGGGAGTGGAGACCCGGCACGCCAACGTCCTGCTGTGCGGGGCGGGCGCGGTACGCGGGGGAGGGGTGAGCGGGGTGCCCGGACACAACGCGGCGATGGCGGTGCTGGAGGCGGAGTGAGGGGCGCCCCGTCCGAACCGCGGACCGCGCGGGAATCCGGCGTGACAGAAATCTGACGGAGCATCAGAAAAGCTCTTCCGTCGGGCGGTCGACTGCGGCATCCTGCGCCCATGCAGACGGAGCTGAGCAAGACCCTGGGAGTCGAGCACGCCGTCTTCGGCTTCACGCCGTTCCCCGCCGTCGCCGCGGCCATCAGCCGGGCCGGCGGGTTCGGAGTGCTCGGCGCGGTCCGCTACACCGCCCCCGACGACCTCAAACGCGACCTCGACTGGATCGAGGCGCACGTCGACGGCAAGCCGTACGGGCTCGATGTCGTGATGCCCGCCAAGAAGGTGGAGAACGTCAGCGAGGCCGACGTCGAGGCGATGATCCCGGACGGGCACAGGCAGTTCGTGCGGGACACCCTCGCCAAGTACGGGGTGCCCGAACTGGCCGACGGCGAGGCCTCCGGGTGGCGGATCACCGGCTGGATGGAGCAGGTCGCCCGCACCCAGCTCGACGTCGCCTTCGACTACCCGATCCGGCTGCTCGCCAACGCCCTCGGCTCCCCGCCCGCCGACGTCGTCGACCGCGCCCACGACAGGGACGTCCTGGTCGCCGCGCTCGCGGGCAGCGCCCGGCACGCCGTCAAGCACCGCGACGCCGGCATCGACGTCGTCGTGGCACAGGGCTACGAGGCCGGCGGCCACACCGGCGAGATCGCCACCATGGTGCTCACCCCGGAGGTCGTCGACGCCGTCGCACCGCTGCCCGTGCTGGCCGCGGGCGGCATCGGCAGCGGCCGGCAGGTGGCTGCCGCACTGAGCCTCGGCGCCCAGGGTGTGTGGCTGGGCTCCCTATGGCTGACGGTCACGGAGGCCGACCTCTCCTCGCCCGCCGTGACCCGCAAACTGCTCGCCGCCGGCTCCGGGGACACGGTCCGCTCCCGCGCCCTGACCGGGAAACCCGCACGCCAGCTGCGCACCGAGTGGACCGACGCCTGGGACGACCCGGCCGGCCCCGGCACCCTCCCCATGCCGCTCCAGGGCCTGCTGGTCGCCGAGGCCGTCTCCCGCATCCAGAAGTACGAGGTCGAGCCCCTGCTGGGCACCCCCGTCGGCCAGATCGTCGGCCGCATGACCAGCGAGCGCAGCGTCCAGGCCGTCTTCGACGACCTCACCCGCGGCTTCGAGCAGGCCGTCGACCGCATCAACCGCATCGCCGGAAGGAGCGCCAAGTGACCAGCACGCCCCCCGCCGGATTCTGGGCCCAGGCCACCAGCGAGCCCGACCGCACCGTGCTCGTCGCACCCGACGGCGAGGAATGGACCGCCGGCCGCCTGCACGCCGCAGCCAACCGACTCGTCCACGGGCTGCGTGCCGCGGGACTGGAGCGCGGCGACGCCTTCGCGGTCGTCCTGCCCAACGGGCCCGAGTTCTTCGCCGCCTACCTGGCCGCCAGCCAGGCAGGTCTCTACCTCGTACCCGTCAACCACCACTTCGTCGGCCCCGAGATCGCCTGGATCGTCGCGGACTCCGGCGCCAAGGTGCTGCTCGCCCACGAACGCTTCGCCGACCCCGTCCGCCAGGCCGCCGACGAGGCCGGCCTCCCCGGCACCCACCGTTACGCCGTCGGCGCGATCGAGGGCTTCCGGCCCTACGCCGAACTCCTCGACGGGCAGCCCGAGTCGGCCCCCGCCGACCGCGAGCTCGGCTGGGTCATGAACTACACCTCGGGCACCACCGGCCGCCCCCGCGGCATCCGCCGCCCGCTGCCCGGCCGGCTCCCCGAGGCGGCCTACCTCGGCGGCTTCCTCGGCATCTTCGGCATCCAGCCCTTCGGCGGCAACGTCCACCTGGTCTGCTCGCCGCTCTACCACACGGCCGTCCTGCAGTTCGCGGGCGCGTCCCTCCACATCGGCCACCGCCTGGTCCTCATGGACAAGTGGACCCCGGAGGAGATGCTCCGCCTGATCGACGCACACCGCTGCACCCACACCCATATGGTCCCCACCCAGTTCCACCGCCTGCTCGCCCTCCCCGAACAGGTACGCGCCCGCTACGACGTCTCCTCCATGCGGCACGCCATCCACGGCGCCGCTCCCTGCCCGGACCACGTCAAGCGGGCGATGCTCGACTGGTGGGGTCCCAGCGTCGAGGAGTACTACGCGGCCAGCGAGGGCGGCGGCGCCTTCGCCACCGCCGAGGACTGGCTGAAGAAGCCGGGTACGGTCGGCAAGGCCTGGCCGATCAGCGAGCTCGCGGTCTTCGACGACGACGGCAACCGGCTGCCGCCCGGTGAACTCGGCACCGTCTACATGAAGATGAACACCGGCGGCTTCTCCTACCACAAGGACGAGGCCAAGACGGAGAAGAACCGCATCGGCGACTTCTTCACCGTCGGTGATCTCGGCTACCTCGACGAGGACGGTTACCTCTTCCTGCGCGACCGCAAGATCGACATGATCATCTCCGGTGGCGTCAACATCTACCCCGCCGAGATCGAGTCCGCGCTCCTCTCCCACCCCGCCGTCGCCGACGCGGCCGCCTTCGGCATCCCGCACGACGACTGGGGCGAGGAGGTCAAGGCCGTGGTGGAACCCGCCCCGGGACACGAACCCGGCCCGGAACTGGCCGCCGCCCTCCTCGCCCACTGCGCGGAACAGCTCGCCGGCTACAAGCGGCCCAGGACCGTCGACTTCATCACGGAGATGCCCCGCGACCCCAACGGCAAGCTGTACAAGCGGCGTCTGCGCGACCCGTACTGGCAGGGCCGCACCCGCCCGGTGTGAGCACCGCGCCGGCCGACGGCCTCAGAGATGCCGGCGCGGATGGTCCTCCAGGAATCCGGCGAGGCCGGCTGCGGCGGTGCCGATCTCGCGGTAGACCCGGGACAGCAGCTGCCGTACACCCTGCTCGGTGAGGCGCAGTTCCTTGGCGACCACGGCCACCGGGTGCCCCATGACGGTGAGTTCGGCGGTCCTCAGTTCCTGCGTGGTCGGCGTGTCCGCCTGCGTGCAGCGCAACGGCGGCAGACGCAGGCCTGCCGCCGACAGCTCACCCCTGGCCCGGGCGGCGAGCGCCTGGGCCGCGCATTCCCCAAAGGGGCGTACGGGAGCACGCTGAAGCAGAATTCCCCTGGTCCGAGCGACTGTTGATGCACGGAGCGACGACCAGAGCCTCCGCTGTCACGCGCATACGGTCCCGCCCCACGTGGAGCGGGGCCGCACGCGTTCAGCTTGCGTGCACCCGGACGGATTTCAACGCCGGGGACGAAAGGATGTCCTTCTCGCAGAACCGCGCCGTCACCCAACTCCCGGCCGAGAACAGCCGGGTCTGGTCACTGTGGTGCGGCGAGTGCGGATTCGAGGACTGGGAGTACGTCAGCAAGGTGCGGGCGACGGGGCAGTGACCGCCGTCCCAGCCCACCGCCTGGATGTGACTCGACCCGAACGCGACGTCCGCGTAGCCGCCGCGCGCGGCGTCCCAGACCGGCTCGATCTTGTTCCAGATCCCCAGCGCCTCGGTACCGCCCGGCACCGGAAGCCGCTGCCCGTCGCGCACGACGAACTGGTGCTCCCCGAGCCGGGAGTCCAGCGGGATGCCCGCCGTCCGCAGTTCGGCCACGGCGTCGGCGAGGGCCTTGGCGAACTCGGGCGTGGCCGTGTTGAGCGTGTTCGGGGTGTGTACCGGATCGGCCGCCGAGAACGGCACCCGCCACCGCGGGGCCGTCGGTACCGTGGCCGCGAGCTTCCGCCAGAAACGGTCGAAGAGCAGCGCGCCCCGGCTGCCGGCGTTCATCGTGCGGTCCCAGGCCGCGAGCACCGGGCAGGCCGCCGAGACGTCGACCACGGTGCCGTCGCCGCCCCTCGCCCTGCCTCCGGGCAGCGCGGCACACCCCCTCGCCGCGTCGGCCGCCGCCAGGTCGCCCGCGGGCACCCGGTTCGCGAACTCCTGCTGCTGGAGGTCCTGGACGGTCAGCCCGCCCCGCTCCGCCATCGCCGCCACGTCCTCGATCGCGCCCCGCGTGCGCAGCCCGCGCTGCGTCCCCACCGAGCCGAAGATCCGCTCGTACCCGGTCAGCGGCCGGTCGGCGTTGGTCAGCCAGGCGCTGTCGTTGGAGTTCTCCACGTAGGGAGCGTCCTGGAGGACGGGCATCCGGGCGGGCCCGAAGATGCCCGCCTGCACGGCGTCGGCGTCACGGCCGGGCACGCACGCCCCGCGCGAGCCGTCGAGCACCGCGAGCCCCGCCTGCGGATAGGTGACCTTGCCGAGGTCGGTCGAGCAGCGGGCCACGAGGTCGTCGGTGATCCGGGGCAGCACCTGCGACTGGGTGAACAGGGTGTGCCCGGCGGAGTCCGCGGCGACCGTGTTCACCCACGGCAGCCCCTGGTGCCGGTCGAGGGAGGCGCGGACGTCCGCCGTGGAGCGCGCCCTGGCGAAGCCGAGCGAGGTGTCGGCGAACCGGAAGTTGGCGGCGTTGGGATCGTTGAACGCGTACGCCGTCGTGGCGGTCCAGGGCAGCGGCGGCTCGCCGTCCGGATCGGCGACGACCGGGCCGTACCGGGTCCACCACTGGGTGCGGGTGACGGGGGCGCCGCCCCTGACCGCCACGGTCACCGTCCGCCTGGTCATCCGCTCCGGCCTGCCGTCCACCAGATAGACGGTGGGGTCGGACGCGTCGAGGGCGAGCCGGGTCAGGCTGAAGGGGACGCCGGTCGCGACGGTGTGGCTCCAGGCCACCTGGGAGGTGTAGCCGATGGCCACCGTAGGGGTGCCGAGCAGGGACGCGCCGGCCACGTTCAGTTCGCCCGGGATGGTCTGCTGCGACTGCCAGAACCGGCGTCCGCCCTGCCACGGGTAGTGCGGGTTGCCCAGCAGCAGACCACGGCCGTTCGCGGTGGTGGCACCGCCGAAGGCGACCGCGTTCGATCCCATGCCGGAGGTCGCGGACCGGTCCTGTACGGCTTTGATCAGGGCCCTGGCGTCCACTCCCCGTTCGGGTACCGCGCCGGTGGGCGGCGCCGCGGCGGTGATCTCGTCCACGGCGCCGCCCTGGCCGCCCAGCACGGAGAGTGCGTAGTAACGGGTGGCCACGTCCAGCGTGGTGACCGGGCGCACCCAGGCGGCGCCCGCGCAGGCCGGGTCGGTGATCCGGTGCCGCGCCAGCCAGGTGTTGTACCCGGCGGCGAATCCCCGCATCAGGTCCTTCACCTGCCGGCTCGGGCCCAGCGGCGCCGGTTCGGTGAGCAGCCCCTCCACCGTGCCGGACTGCCGTACGCCCCGGAAGTACAGGTCGCTGGAGAGGTTGTCCCCGGCCGAGGAGAGCGACAGGTCGGTGGCCGCGGTGGAACCGAAGAAGCGCGAGCGGTCGCCGCGCACGGTCGTGAAGCCGTCGGCGAGGGTGCAGACCTGGTCGGCCGCCTGCGCCCAGCCGGTGCCGAAGCCCAGGTCGGCGTAGTCCCCGGCGAGGACGTGCGGGATGCCGTACTCGGTGTAGCGGATGACGGCGGACAGGGAGCCGTGCGAGGGACGGTCCTGACGGGCGGGCCGATCGGCCGCCGCGGCCGGTAACGCGGCCGAGGCGGTGAGCAGGGCGACGGCTGCGACGAGCAGCCGTCTCGCGCGGGTGGTGCGCATTGTGTCTCCCAACGTCGTTGCCGGACAGAGCGGTTGGGCCCGGTTGCGGGCGTGCGCGGTGCGACGGTGCTTGACCTCTCCCGGTGACGGACCGAGGATCATGAGTCATGACGCAGGGACAGGGCAGCACGGTTGACGGGGTGCTGCGGCGCAGCGCCCGGCGCACCCCCGCACGGGTGGCGCTGGAGTACGGCGACCGCCGGTGGACGTACGGGGAACTCGACGACGCCGTCTCGCGGGCGGCGAGCGTCCTGCTCGGCCAGGGCCTCACCCGCGGCGACCGGGTCGGTACCTACGGGCACAACTCGGACGCCTACCTGATCACGTTCCTCGCCTGCGCCCGGGCCGGCCTCGTGCACGTGCCGGTCAACCAGAACCTGACCGGTGACGACCTCGCCTACATCGTGGGCCAGTCGGGCAGCTCACTGGTGCTCGCCGACCCCGGCCTCGCCGGACGGCTCCCGGACGGGGCACGGGTGCTGCCGCTGCGGGACGCCGAGGGCTCGATCCTCGCCCGGCTCGCCGACGCGCCGCCGTACGACGGTCCCGAACCGCGTACCGAGGACCTGGTGCAGTTGCTCTACACCTCGGGCACCACGGCGCTGCCCAAGGGCGCCATGATGACCCACCGGGCGCTGGTGCACGAGTACCTGAGCGCGATCGCCGCCCTCGACCTGAGCGCCGGGGACCGTCCCGCGCACGCGCTGCCGCTCTACCACTCCGCCCAGATGCACGTGTTCCTGCTGCCCTACCTGGCGGTCGGCGCGACCAACATCGTCCTGGACGGCCCGGACGGTGACACCCTCTTCGACCTGATCGAGACCGGGCGGGTGGACAGCCTCTTCGCGCCTCCCACCGTGTGGATCGGGCTGTCCGACCGGCCCGACTTCGGCTCCCGCGACCTGGGCGGACTGCGCAAGGCCTACTACGGTGCGTCGATCATGCCGGTGCCGGTCCTGGAGCGGCTGCGTGAACGGCTGCCGCAACTGGCCCTGTTCAACTGCTTCGGGCAGAGCGAGATCGGGCCGCTGGCCACCGTCCTGGCGCCCGAGGAGCACAAGGGGCGGCTGGACTCCTGCGGCCGTACCGTGCTGTTCGTGGAGGCGCGGGTGGTCGGTCAGGACGGGCAGGACGTGCCCGACGGCACGCCCGGCGAAATCGTCTACCGGTCACCGCAGTTGTGCGAGGGGTACTGGGAGAAGCCCGAGGAGACCCAGGAGGCCTTCCGCGACGGCTGGTTCCACTCCGGCGACCTCGCCGTGCGCGACGCCCACGGCTTCCTCACCATCGTCGACCGGGTGAAGGACGTCATCAACTCCGGTGGCGTACTGGTCGCCTCCCGGCAGGTCGAGGACGCGCTCTACACCCACGAGGCCGTCGCCGAGGCCGCGGTGATCGGCCTGCCCGACGAGCGGTGGATCGAGGCGGTCACGGCGGTCGTCGTGGCCCGCGGCGAGGTCGGCGAGGCCGAGCTGATCGCCCACGTGCGGGAGAAGATCCCCGCCTTCAAGGCGCCCAAGCGAGTGGTGTTCGTGGACGCGCTGCCCCGCAACGCCAGCGGGAAGATCCTGAAGCGGGAGCTGCGGCAGCGGTTCGGTGAGGCCTAGTGAGCACCCAAGACGTCCGGTTCCCCACCTCGCGCGGCCTCCTGCACCACCTCCGCCGTTCACCGGTGGCGCGCACCTAGCAGACATGCGCTGCTGTCTCCCCGTCCCCCTCGGCGCACTCGCGGGCGTTCCCGGCCCCTGCGAGATGCTGCGCTCCGCTCTGCTGCTCGCACCCGCCCTGCTCAGGTCCGCCACCGTTCCCGCGCCGCGCCACCCCCGCTCCCTCGCCGCCGTCCACCTGGAACTGGTCACCCTCACCGAGGACCGCGCCGTCATCACCTGGCACACCGCCCTGCCCGGCACCGACGACGGCACCGGCCGCATGCTGCCCGCCGTCACGGAGGGCGAGGTCCGCTACGGCACCCACCCCGCGCACCTGAACCGCACCGCGGGCGAGGACCGCCCCACCGCGCACCACCATGTCGAACTCACCGGCCTGGAGCCGGGCCAGACCTACTACTACCAGGCCCGCTCCCGAGGCGTGCCCGCCACCCCCACCGCGCTGCACCTGGTGCGCGGCAACGCGGCCGGCACCTCCCGGCACGGCCTCGGCTCGCCCGGCGGCCCCTACTCCTTCACCACCCCGCAGCCGCCGCCCGGCCGCCACCTGCTGTCCGTCGCCCTCTGCAACGACCTGCACATCGGCGAGACCGTCGCCGGGCTGGTGGCCGGCGCGCCCTTCCTGCGCGGAGTCGCCCAGCGGGCCGGGCTCACCGCCCACCCGGCGCTCATGACCGGCGCCGTGCTCGACGAGGCCCACAGCCGCGGCGCCCAACTGCTGCTGGCCGCCGGTGACATCTCCGCCGGCGGCGGACCGGCCGACCTGGCGGAGGCCAGACGGATCCTGGACGGTTTCGGCACCCATCGGCGGGACTACTTCGTGGTCCGCGGCAACCACGACCGCACCACCGAGGAAGGCGACACCTTCACCCGTGCCTTCGGCCCGCCGGACGGTCCCGGCTGCTTCGAGCACGAGGTGGGCGGGCTGCGGATCATCGGTCTCGACACCTACGACAAACGCGGGAACGGGGGTGACGCGGGCGGTCTCGGCGCCGAGCAACTGGCCTGGTTCCGGCGCCGGCTGCGGGCCCGCCGGGAACAGCCCACCGTGGTCTTCGGACACCATCCGCTCACCGTCCGGGACGCCCTCTTCCCGGTGAGCCCCGGACAGCGTCTCGACCGCAGCCAGGCCCGTGTGATCCTGCGCGCCTACGCCGCGGCCCCGGGTGTGTTCCTCCACCATGCCGGCCACACCCACCGCAACAAGCGTACCCGCGTGGCCCGCGCACCCCAGGTGACCCTGCAGGAGGTCGGTGCCGCGAAGGAGTACCCCGGCGGGTTCTTCCTGCTGCGGATCCACTCCGGCGGCTACGCCCTCAACTTCTTCCGGGCCCGCCACACCGAGGCCCTGGAGTGGAACGAGCGCAGCCGACGGCAGGCCGGCGGGCTGTGGCCGTACCACGCGCTCGGCCGTACCGTCGCCGACCGCAACAGCGTGGCCGTCCGTGACCTGTCCGGTATCAGCCGCCCGGCACAGCCGTCCGCGCCGCCGCGTTCGTCCCAAGGGATGACGGCCGCGCCGAACCCCCGCCCGGATGTGGCCCGGGGCACGCCGCCTCCGTAGCGTGGTTGCATGTCGACCCTCTGGGAACTCATGCACGACTGCATCCCCGACGACCACGCCCGCCAGGTCACCTCCCGCTACTACCTCGACGAGGCCATGAGCTCGCCACGGGCCCCGGACCGGGTGGTCGACCTCGGGTGCGGGCGCGGCACCTCCGCCGGGCTCTTCCGCCGGCACGCCCCCCACGTGCGGTGGGTGGGGCTCGACATCCGGGACTCCCCGGAGGCCGCACAGCGCTCGCCCGGCGGCGACCCGGTGGTGTACTTCGACGGCGTCAACATGCCGTTCCGCTCCGGCGCCGTGCCGCTGGTCTACTCGCACCAGGTCTTCGAGCACGTCGCCCGTCCCCGGGAGCTGCTCGCGGAGGTGGGCCGGGTACTGCGTCCCGGCGGACTGTTCATCGGCAGCACCTCCCAGTTCGAGCCCTACCACTCCTTCAGCCTGTGGAACTACACGCCGTACGGCTTCCGGGTGCTGGTGGAGGAGGCCGGGCTGGCCCTGGAGGAGATCCGGCCCTCGCTGGACGGCGTGACCCTGATCATGCGCACCTACCAATCGGCTCGGAAAAAGGAGTACGGCCGCTTCTGGCAGGAGGAGTCGCCGCTCAACACGGAGATCGACACCTGGGGACGCAAGAGCGGGCGGCACACGGCCCTGGTGAACCTGCGCAAGCTCACGTTCTGCGGCCAGTTCGCGTTCCGGGTGACCAAGCCGGCCGCGTCCGTCTGACCCGGCCGCTCCCCGGCCGCCGCCGGCCGGACCCCGTTGCGGCACGGCACCGCCGTACCCCATGATCAGTGGCATGCCCAGCTTCACCGCGGGGGACGGGACCCGCCTCGCGTACCACGTCCGAGGCGAGGGCGAACCGCTCGTCGTGCTGCCCGGCGGGCCCATGCGCGCCTCCGCCTACCTCGGGGAGCTGGGCGGGCTGACAGCCCACCGCAGGCTGATCCTGCTCGATCTGCGCGGGACCGGCGACTCCGCGGTGCCCGCCGACCCGGCGTCCTACCGCTGCGACCAACAGGTCGACGACGTGGAGATGTTGCGTGCCCACATGGGGCTCGACCACATGGACGTACTGTCGCACTCGGCGGGTGCGAGCCTGGCGATCCTGTACGCGGCGGCCCGGCCGCACCGGGTACGGCGGCTCGCGCTGATCACCGGCAACCCCTCGGCCCTCGGCCTGCGGACCACCCCGGAGGAACGGCTGGCGGCAGCCCGGCTGCGGGCCCGGGAGCCCTGGTTCGGCGCGGCGTACCCGGGTCTGGAGGCCTGGCTGCACGGCACCGGCGACTTCGACGAGGCGTTCATGCCCTTCTTCTACGGCCGCTGGGACGACATCGCCCGGGCCCATGACGCGGCCGCCGCGGAACAGACCAACGACGCGGCCGCAGACCGCTTCTTCGCCGACGGAGCCTTCACACCCGACGCCACCCGGACCGCCCTGCGCGCCCTCACCTCCCCCGTCCTGCTGTACGCGGGCGAACTCGACGGCGGGCCCAGCCCCGCACTGGTCCGGCGTGCCGCCGAGGCCTTCCCGGACGCCGAGGTCATCGTGCAGCCCGGGGCCGCGCACTACCCCTGGCTCGACGACCCCGAGGAGTTCGTCCGCCGTACCGTCGGCTTCCTGGACGCCTGAGCCGTGCTCACCTGCCCGGCCGGCCGGCCTCAAGAGCCCGCCCTCGGCCTCCGGCGGTGCTCCGCGTCCTACCGGTCGGCGGCCACCGCGACCTCCCGCGCCCACCGGTAGTCCGCCTTGCCGCTCGGCGACCGCTGGATGGACTCGGCGATCACCAGCTGGCGGGGGATCTTGTATCCGGCCAGCTGGGTACGGCAGTGGGTCTGGATGTCCGTGAGGGAGGGCCGGCCGGCGCCCTCGCGCAGCTGCACCACGGCCGCCACGTGGTTGCCCCACCGGGCGTCCGGTACCCCGGCCACCAACGCGTCGTACACGTCCGGGTGGGACTTCAGTGCCTGCTCGACCTCCTCCGGGTACACCTTCTCGCCCCCGGTGTTGATGCACTGCGAGCCCCGGCCGAGCACCGTGACGACGCCGTCCGCGTCGACCGTGCCCATGTCGCCGAGGAGCACCCAGCGCCGGCCGTCCTTCTCGAAGAAGGTCTCGGCCGTTTTCCGCGGGTCGTTGTAGTAGCCGAGCGGAACATGGCCGCACTGTGCGACCCGGCCGGTCTCGCCCGCCGCCACCGGCTCGCGGGTCACCGGATCGACCACCTGCGTACGGGAGTTCACCCGGACCCGGAACCGGCTGCCGGCTCCGGAGTCGTTCGTCGCGGTGCCGTTGAAGCCGGACTCGGAGGACCCGAAGTTGTTCAGCAGCATGCAGTTCGGGACGAGTTCGCTGAACTGCCGGCGCACCGTCTCGGAGAGGATCGCGCCGGAGGAGGAGACACTGAACATGGAGGAGCAGTCGGTACCCTTCAGCGGCCCCTTCAGGGCGTCGATCAGCGGGCGCAGCATCGCGTCGCCGACCAGCGACATGCTGGTGACCTTCTCCCTCTCAACGGTCCGCAGCACCTCCTCGGGCACGAACTTGCGGTGGATGACCACCCGTTGCCCGAAGTTGAATCCGATGAAGGTGGTGAGCGTCGACGTGCCGTGCATCAGCGGGGGAGTGGGGAAGAAGGTGATCCCCGTGCCACCCGCCGCGACCCGCTCCGCCAGCTCCTCGGGCCGCCGCACCGGCTCACCGGTCGGCGCACCGCCTCCCAGCCCGGCGAAGAAAAGGTCCTCCTGACGCCACATCACGCCCTTGGGCAGCCCTGTCGTGCCGCCGGTGTAGATGATGAACTGGTCGTCCGCCGAACGCGCCGGGAAACCCCGTTCGGGCGACCCCGCCGCCTCTGCCTCCGCGAAGGACACGGCCTTGGGGCCCGACTCCGACTCGCCCACCCGCACCAGGTGCCGCAGCTTCGGCGCCCGCGGCAGCGCCGCCGCCACCCGGTCGTCGAACTCCGCGTCGAAGACCAGCGCGACCAGGTCCGCATCCTGATAGAGGTACGCCAACTCATCCTCGACGTAACGGTAGTTGACATTGACCGGCACGATCCGCGCCTTCAGGCACCCGAGCACCGTCTGGAGGTACTCGACCCCGTTGTAGAGGTGCAGTCCGAGATGCTCGCCGGGGCGGATCCCGCTGTCGGCCAGATGGTGGCCGATCCGGTTGGCGGCCGCGTCCAGCTCCGCGTAGGTCAGCCGGCGCTCCGCGCCGGTGCCGGGGTGGTCGAGGTACACGAGCGCCTCGCGGTCCGCGGCCACGTCGACGACCGACTCGAACAGATCGGCAAGGTTGTACTCCACCGCTCCTCCTGACCCCGGCAACCATGGCGAAGAAAGGCGCACTTGTCGGTTCGCCGGTCATCAGAGCAAAGGGCGCGGCAAGTGGGAAGGGTTCGCGCGAAGAAATCTGACTGACTGTCAGAAAACCCTTGAAGTGCCTCCCGCCCTACTGCAACCTGTTCTCGTTCCGGCAGAGGGGAGAGGTCCATGGGTGGGACAGAACACCTCACCGTACGGCGCGAGGGCGCCACACTGGTGCTCACGCTCGACAGGCCCGAGGCCAAGAACGCGCTCTCGATCTCCATGCTCGTCGGCCTGTACGACGGCTGGATCGAGGCCGACGAGGACGACACGGTCCGCTCCGTCGTGCTCACCGGAGCCGGTGGCGCCTTCTGCGCCGGAATGGACCTCAAGGCGCTGGCCGGAGCGGGCATGGCGGGCGAGGGGCACCGCGACCGGCTCAAGGCCGACCCGGACCTGCACTGGAAGGCGATGCTGCGCCATCATCGCCCGCGCAAACCGGTGATCGCCGCCGTCGAGGGTTACTGCGTGGCCGGCGGCACCGAGATCCTCCAGGGCACCGACATCCGGGTCGCGGGGGAGTCCGCGACCTTCGGCCTGTTCGAGGTGAGACGCGGGCTCTTCCCGATCGGCGGCTCCACGGTCCGGCTGCAACGCCAGATCCCACGCACCCATGCCCTGGAGATGCTGCTCACCGGACGGCCGTACACCGCCCGCGAGGCCGCAGCCATCGGGCTCGTCGGCCATGTCGTCCCGGACGGCGGCGCCCTCGGCAAGGCCCTGGAGATCGCCGAACAGATCAACGCGTGCGGGCCGCTGGCGGTAGAGGCGGTCAAGGCGTCGGTGTACGAGACGGCGGAGATGACGGAGACCGACGGACTGGCCGCGGAGCTGACGCGGGGCTGGCCGGTGTTCGACACCGCGGACGCGAAGGAGGGCGCGCGGGCGTTCGCGGAGAAGCGGACACCTGAGTACAAGCGCGCGTAGAGCCGTGCCGGGTGCGGCGGTCCGGACACCGCGGGCCGCCCGTGGCCGGCCGCGCCGCACGTGGTGCAGCCCCGCGCCCCTTTCGGGGGCGCCGCACACCGACCCCGTCAAGGAGGCAGCCCCGATGCCCGAAGTCCTCAGAGCCCCCCTCGTCGTCGAGTTCCCCTTCACCCGCTCCCTCGGCCCGGTCCAGAGCGCCTTCCTCACCGGACTGCGCGAACGCGTCGTCCTCGGCGTGCGGACCGGCGACGGCCGCGTCCTCGTCCCGCCCGTCGAGTACGACCCGGTCACCGCCGAGGAGATCCGCGACCTGGTCGAGGTCGCGCCCACCGGCACGGTCACCACCTGGGCCTGGAACCACGAACCCCGCCGCGGCCAGCCCCTGGACACCCCCTTCGCCTGGGTCCTGGTCCGCCTCGACGGCGCCGACACCGCCCTGCTGCACGCCCTGGACGCCCCGGGCCCCGAGGCCGTCCGCACCGGCATGCGGGTCCGCGTCCGCTGGGCCGGGGAGCGGTCGGGCGCCATCACCGACATCGCCTGCTTCGAGCCCCATGACGGCGAGGCCGCCGAACCGGCCGGGCACGGCGGCGAGTTCGAGGACGCCGTGCACTGCATCGTCGCCCACGCCCGGCTCGACTACACCTACTCCCCGGGCCGCGCCCAGGCCGCCTACATCGAGGCACTGTCCACCCGGCGGACCTACGGCGAACGCTGCCCCTCCTGCGCGAAGGTGTACGTCCCGCCCAGGGGTGCCTGCCCCACCTGCGGGGTGGCCACGACGGAACAGGTCGAAGTGGGTCCCCGCGGCACCGTCACCACGTTCTGCATCGTCAACATCAAGGCCAAGAACCTCGACATCGAGGTGCCCTACGTCTACGGCCACATCGCCCTCGACGGCGCAGGCCTCGCCCTGCACGGCCGGATCGGCGGCATCCCCTACGACCAGGTGCGGATGGGCCTCAGGGTCGAACCGGTGTGGACCGAGGGAGCCCGCTACCCCGACCACTACCGGCCCACCGGCGAACCCGACGCCGACTACGACACCTACAAGGAGCTGCTGTGACCAGGGAGGAAGCAACCGGCGTCCGGGACATCGCGGTCGTCGCCTTCGCGCAGACCGGCCACCGGCGCACCAGCGAGGAGCTCTCCGAGGTGGAGATGCTCATGCCGGTGCTGCACGACGTACTCGAACAGACCGGCCTGCGCACCGCCGACATCGGCTTCACCTGCTCCGGCTCCAGCGACTACCTCGCCGGCCGCGCCTTCTCCTTCACCCTCGCCCTCGACGGCGTCGGCGCGTGGCCGCCGATCTCCGAGTCCCACGTCGAGATGGACGGCGCCTGGGCGCTGTACGAGGCGTGGACCAAGCTGCTCACCGGGGACGCGGACACCGCGCTCGTCTACTCGTACGGCAAGTCCTCACCCGGCTCGGTCCGGGACGTCCTCACCCGCCAGCTCGACCCCTACTACCTGGCCCCGCTCTGGCCGGACTCCGTCGCCCTCGCCGCGCTCCAGGCGCAGGCCCTCATCGACGCGGGCGAGACCGACGAGCCGGCGCTGGCCGCGGTCGGCGCCCGCAGCCGGGCGGACGCCGAGGCCAACCCCCACGCCCAGCTGCGGGGTTCGGTACCGCAGGGGGACTACCTGGTCCGGCCGCTGCGCACCGGCGACTGCCCGCCCATCGGTGACGGGGCCGCCGCGGTGATCCTCGCGGCCGGGGAGCGGGCCCGTCAGCTGTGCTCCCGGCCCGCCTGGATCCGGGGCATCGACCACCGGATCGAGGCGCACGGCCTCGGCGTCCGCGACCTGACCGACGCCCCCTCGGTGCGGCTCGCCGCCGAGCGGGCCGGCGCCTTCCGACGGCCCGTCGACACCGCGGAGCTGCACGCGCCGTTCAGCTCGCAGGAGGTGGTGCTCCGCAAGGCGCTGCGGCTCGGCGACGAGGTACGGGTGAACCCGTCCGGCGGGGCCCTCGCCGCCAACCCGATCATGGCCGCGGGGCTGATCCGGCTCGGCGAGGCCGCCGCCCGCATCCACCGCGGCGACTCCGACCGTGCCCTCGCGCATGCCACCTCCGGGCCCTGTCTGCAGCAGAACCTGGTCGCCGTACTCGAAGGGGAACCGCGATGAGCAAGGAGCCCGTGGCCGTCGTAGGGGTCGGCCAGACCAAACACGTGGCGGCCCGGCGGGACGTGTCGATCGCCGGGCTCGTCCGGGAGGCCGCGCGACGCGCCCTCGACGACGCCGGACTGGACTGGGCCGACATCGATGCCGTCGTCATCGGCAAGGCGCCCGACTTCTTCGAGGGCGTGATGATGCCCGAGCTGTACCTGGCGGACGCGCTCGGGGCGGTCGGCAAACCCATGTTGCGGGTCCACACAGCGGGGTCCGTCGGCGGCTCCACGGCACTGGTCGCCGCCAACCTCGTCGCCGCCCGCGTCCACTCCACCGTCCTCACCCTCGCCTTCGAAAAGCAGTCCGAGTCCAACGCCATGTGGGGGCTGTCCCTGCCCATCCCCTTCCAGCAGCCGCTGCTGGCGGGCGCGGGCGGTTTCTTCGCCCCCCACGTGCGGGCCTACATGCGGCGCAGCGGCGCCCCCGACACCGTCGGCTCGCTGGTCGCCTACAAGGACCGCCGCAACGCGCTCAAGAACCCCTACGCCCACCTCCACGAACACGACATCACCCTGGAGAAGGTCCAGGCGTCCCCCATGCTGTGGGACCCCATCCGCTACTCGGAGACCTGCCCCTCCTCGGACGGGGCCTGCGCCATGGTCCTCACCGACCGGGCCGGCGCGGCGCGCTCGCCGAAGCCACCCGCCTGGATGCTGGGCGGCGCCATGCGCAGCGAACCCACCCTGTTCGCGGGCAAGGACGCCGTCTCGCCGCAGGCCGGGAAGGACTGCGCGGCCGACGTCTACCGCCAGGCCGGTGTCGCCGACCCGCGCCGGGACATCGACGCCGTCGAGATGTACGTACCGTTCTCCTGGTACGAGCCGATGTGGCTGGAGAACCTCGGCTTCGCCGAGGAGGGCGAAGGCTGGAAACTCACCGAATCGGGTGTCACCGAACTCGACGGGGACCTCCCCGTCAACATGTCGGGCGGAGTGCTCTCCACCAATCCGATCGGCGCCTCCGGCATGATCCGCTTCGCCGAGGCCGTCCTCCAGGTCCGCGGCCTGGCCGGAGAACACCAGGTGGACGGGGCCCGCAAGGTGCTCGGGCACGCCTACGGCGGCGGCTCCCAGTTCTTCTCGATGTGGCTGGTAGGCGCCGTGGCGCCCGACTCCTGAAAGGACCCCCTCACGTGGCCTGTTGAGTGCCGGAACCGAAAGCTAGGCTGGCCGCGGACGACGTATTCGGGAGGAGCACGGACGTGGCCGAGAGCACCATCCAGCAGCAGTCGGTACTGGGCTGGGAGAAGCCGGAGCTGGACCTCAGCGGGGCCGAGTGGCAGTCCAGCAGCCGTGGCCTGGGGGATGTCCAGATCGCCTTTGTCGAGGGATTCATCGCGATGCGCAACAGCGGCCGCCCGCAGAGCCATTCCCTCATCTTCACCCCCGCCGAATGGGGCGCCTTCGTGTCGGGGGCCCGGGAGGGCGAGTTCGACCTGACCTGAGCGCCGCCCACGGTTCCGCGGCAGAGAGGTGAACCGGGGGGTGTTCCGCAAGGATTTCCGGACACGTGACCAGCAGCGCCCTTCCGGGGCCGCCGCCTGAGACAGGCTGGCCCCGGACAGGGAAGGTCGCATTCCGGAGGTGAGCAACGATGAGCACTGCGCCGGTCATCGCCGCGGTGGACGGTTCGGACGACAGCCTGCGCGCCCTGGACTGGGCCCACGACGCGGCCCGGCGACGGGACGTGCCCCTGCGGGTGGTGCACGTGCGCCAGTACGCCGCCTGGGGACAGCCGGACGTCATGGTCGCCGGAGAGCCCGACGAGGCCGGCGACCCCGTCCTCGACCAGGTCCGCGACCGGCTGGCCGCCGGGAGCGCGGGACCGGCCGCCGAGTACGTCGCCATGGAGGGCGCCCCCACCGCACTGCTGCCCGAACTGGGCGCCGACGCCCAGCTGCTGGTGCTGGGATCCCGGGGCCGAGGCGGCTTCGCCAGCCTCATCCTGGGCTCCAACGGCATGGCCGCCGCCCGCGACGCCCGGTGCCCGGTGGTCGTCGTGCCCCGGCCGGGGCGCGAGGTCCCCGACGAGTTCCCCGCCCGGTCCGGGCCCCGGGTCGTGGTCGGCGTGGACGTGGACAGCCCCGACGACGCCACCCTCGCGTTCGCCTTCGCGGAGGCCGCCCGGCGCGGCGCCCGTCTCCAGGTGGTCGCCGCCTACCCGTGGCCGGTCCGGTTCTGGGCCACGGCCGGGGAACTCGCCCCGTCGGTCGTCGACCAGGACGAGGTCGAGCAGGAGACCCGCACGCTCGCCGAGGGCTTCCTCGCCCCGTACCTCAAGGAGCACCCGGACGTGTCCGCCGAGGCCCTCGCGCTCCCCGGCGACGCGGCCGGGGCTCTGGTCGCCGCTTCGAAGGACGCCGAACTGGTCGTCGTGGGGCGGCATCGACGGCGCCTGTCGGCGCCCGCCCGCATGCTGGGTTCGGTCACGCAGGCCGTCCTCCTGCACGCGGCGAGCCCGATCGCGGTGATCCCCCCGGCGTCGTCCGAAGGGTCCTGAAGTGTCCTGTCAAGCCCCTGGGTCAGTAACCGTCAGTAGGGAGCGGATCACGCTCATCAGGCGTACGCTGAGCTGCCTGCAAGCCACGGTGCGCGCCCGCTCCCCGCGCTCGCGCATCACCGTGGCGGGGGGTGGTCATGGGACAGCGGATGCTTCGGAACCGGCGGACGCTCTACGAACGTGAGAGCGAACTCGCCGTCGTCGACGAGGCGTTGGCCGAACTCACCGGCCTGGGCGCGGACGGAGCGGATCCGGCCGACCGACCGCTCGGCGCGCTGCTCGCCTTCGCCGGGCGGGCCGGCATCGGCAAGACCACGCTCCTCACCGAGGTCCGCCGCCGTGCGGCCGCACAGGGCTGCACCGTGCTCTCCGCCCGCGGCGGCGACCAGGAACAGCGCGTCGCCTTCCATGTCGCCCGCCAGCTCCTGCAGCCCCGCCTCGCCGGCGCGCCGGAGGCCGAACTCCGCGCCTCACTGGGCAGTTGGTACGACATCGTCGGCCCCGCCCTGGGCCTGTGCGCCCCCACCGAGGGTGCCCCGCCGGACCTGCAGGGCCTGCGCGACGGCCTTGACTGGGTGCTCACCCACCTTGTGGTGCGCCAGGCGCCGGTGGTCCTGGTCCTCGACGACGCACACTGGGCCGACCCCGAATCCCTCGGCTGGCTCGCCGCGTTCGCGCCCCGCGCCGAGCAGCTCCCGCTGCTCGTCGTCGTCGCCTACCGGCCAGACGAACTCCCCGACCACGCCGAGTTGTTGCGGGGACTGCCCGGCCGGGCCGGCGGCCGCCCGCACGACCTGGAACCGCTCAGCGCCGACGCCGTGGCCGGACTGGTCCGCGAGAGCCTCGGCGCGCACGCCGACGACGCCTTCTGCCACGAGTGCTGGGCCGTCACCGCCGGTAACCCCTTCGAGACCGTCGAACTGACGGCCAAGGTCCACGACCGCGGCCTCGACCCCACCGAGGCGGGCGCCCCCCTGCTGCGCGACCTCGCAGCCGCCGTCAAGGGAAGCGGGCTGATCGCGCGGCTGGAACGCCTCGGCCCCTCCACCGTCCGGTTCGCCTGGGCCTGCGCCGTGCTCGGCACCGAGATCCATCCCGTACTCGCCGCCGCCGTGGCCGGCCTCGGCCAGGAAGAGGCCGCCGACGCCGCCGACGCCCTGCGCGGCGCCCGCGTCCTGACCGGCGTCGAGACCCTGGAGTTCGTCCACCCGCTGATCGCCACCGCCGTCTACCGGGCCATCCCGCCCGGCGTCCGGGTCGCCCTGCACGGCCAGGCCGCCTGGTGCGTCACCGACGACGGCCAGGCCGCGGCCACCGCCGCCCGGCACCTCCTGGAGACCCACCCCGAGGGCGACCCCTGGGTCGTCCGGCGGCTGCGTGCCGCCGCCGGCGAGACCCTGCGGGCCGGCGCCCCCGACGCCGCCTGCCGCTTCCTCGCCCGGGCCCTGCGGGAGCCCCCGGCCGCCAAGGACCGCGCCGCCGTCCTCTACGAACTCGGCAGCGCCTCCCTGCTGACCGAACCCGCCACCACCGTCAACCACCTGCGCGCGGCCCTCGCCGAACCCATCGCCGAACCCGGGCTGCGCCAGAACATCGTCTACCGGCTCTCCCAGGTCCTCGCCCACAGCGACCGGCTCGCCGATGCCTCCGAGACCCTGGCCCGTGAGATCCGATTGACCGGCGACGCCCGGGTCCGGCTGCGGATGCTCTCCGAACAGTTCATGTGGGACGCCTTCCGCGCCGACGAACCCGACCACCCCTCCCGCTCCCGTCGGCTGGCCCGGCTCGCCGACCGGCTCCAGGGCCGCGACCTCACCGAGCGGTACATCATCGGCCTGCGCACCTGGGACGCGGTGCAGCGCGGCGAACCCGCCGACGTCGCGCTCCGCCACGCCGAGCGCGCCCTCGCGGGCGGTCTCGGCTGGGCCGAGTCGGAGCGCGGTTTCGAGGTGCCCGTACTGGTCGCCCTCGCCTTCATGTACGCCGACCGGCCCGATCGCACCGAGGAGCTCTTCGCCACCGGCACCGCCGACTTCGAACGCCAGGGCTGGCGCGGGGCGCACCTCTCCTTCGGCTACACGCTTCACGGCTACGTCCGCTACCGGCGCGGCCGCCTCGCCGAGGCCGAGGACCTGGTCCGCTCCGGACTGCGCCTCGCCGAACGCGTCGGCCCCGGCACCCCCGCCCTCTGGTACGCGGTCGGCACCCTCGTACAGACCCTGCTCGCCCGCGGCCGCACCGACGAGGCCACCCGGGTCGCCGAGGACCACTCCTTCCACGAGCCGTTCCCGGCCGCGGTGGTCTTCCCCGACGCCCAGACGGTCTACGGGGAACTGCTCCTCGCGCGTGGCCTCACCCGGGACGCCGCAGCCGAGCTCTCGGCAGCGGGCCGCCGCCTGGAACCACGCGGGATCCGCAACCCCGCGTGGTGCCCCTGGCAGCTCCACCTGGCCCGCGCCGAGAGCCACGACGCACCCGACCGTGCCTTGGCCACGGCCCTGGAAGCGGTCGGCCGCGCCCGCCAGTTCGGCGCCCCGTCGGCGATCGGCCAGGCCCTGCGCACCGCCGCGGAGGTCACGAGTGGCCCGGCACGCCTGGCCTACCTGAAGGAAGCGGTGGCTCATCTGGAACGGTCCCCGGCGGCCTACGAACTTGCTTGCGCGCAGGTGTCCCTGGGCCGGGAACTCCGCGACGCCGGCCACCTCCGCAGGGGCCTGGAGACGGCCGAGCGATGCCATGCGGACGGCCTGGCGGACGAGGCACGAGCCGAACTTGCGGCGACGGAGACGGCGGCACTCTAGAACCAGGACCTGTCCGGCGGATCAGGCCGCGGGAGGTCGACGCCGCTTCGTCAGCGCCGGTGAGCGGGGCCCGGTGCGGCCGGCTGCAGGGTTGAGGAGGGCGGCAGCGCGGTGGGGGCACCTCCCGGCCGAAGGCCGCAGGACGTCGGCGGCCGACGGCAACGCCGCCGGGGGTCCCCTCCGGGGGAGGGCGCGGCGGGCCCCGCGTCCGCGACGTGATCCGCCGGACAGGTCCTGGTGCTCCGCGCCGTCCGCGGGCGGCGCGGAATGCGGGACGGTGCGTTTCGTCGGAACGTGGTCGTGTCCGCCTGCGGGTCGAGGAGGGAGCACGAGCGGTCCGCTCGCGGAGGTTCTCGACGCGCACGGCGGCGTGCGGCGCTGGGAGCGGCTGACGACCGCGACCGCCAGCCTCGTCAGCGAGGGCGGACTCCTCGCGTCCAAGGGTCCTCCCAGGACCCGCGGCCGCGCCGGACGACGGTCGGCCTGCGTGAGGAACGGGCGTCGGTGAGCCCTTCGGCCCGCCCGGACCGCACACCGACTTCACGACCGGCCGGGTGGCGATCAGGCGAAGCGACGGCACGGTCGTGGCCGAGCGCCTCGACCCGCGTACATCGTCGTCCGGGCACGTCCTGGACACCCCCCGGGATCCGCTGGACCGCGCCTGCTTCAACGGCTCCGCGCCGTGGACGCACCTGACCACCCTTCTTCATGATCATGGACGGCGTGGCCGTGGAGGACGAGGGGCCCTGGGCCGAATCGCCGGCCGAGCGTCGGCGCGGTCCGCGGGCCACGTGCCCGGACGCCGTCGCGAGCCACCGCACGGTCCAGGACTTCTGCTTCGGGGACGACCTGCCCTGCAGGCGGCACGACCACCACGTGGACATCGCCGGCGGCCTCGCGGCCGCCGCGTACGTCACCGGCATCGAGGAGTCGGACGGCGTCAAGTTCCCGGTCGGGCGCCGCGCGTGCCAAGCGGGACCGACGGACGACCCGATCGTGATCACGTCACGGTGAGCATCGGTCGGGGCGACGTGCACTTCTCCTGACGGCCGGAGGACGCGCGGCGGCCGGGAAAGCCCCGCGGCCCCGTACCATGGACCGCATGTCGTTCCTCCGTCGCCGCAGCGCCACTCCCGCCGGCCCCGACTTCGACGTTCTGGCCATGGACCCGGGCGACTGGCCCGGCAACCTCGGCGCCGGGCTGCTGCCCGCCCCCGACGGCACCTGCCAGGGCGTCTTCCTGCGTTACGACCTCTTCGGCGGCCGTGGCCCCGCGATGATCATCGGCAACCTCCCGGAGGGCTCGCCGGCCCGCGAGGTCGCGGAGGACGAGGTCCCCTTCGAGGTCGGCCAGCTCCTGCTCGCGCTGGAGAACGACGAGGACGTCACCGTCGCCGGCACCGAGGACATGCCGGTGCTGCAGGGCGACAACCTGCTGATCGTGCGCCGCCTCAAGCTCTCCGAGAGCCGGATCTCCTGCGTCCAGTTCGACCGCAGCGACGGCGTCCTCGTGACCATCGCCGCCTGGGACCGCCCGATCACGGACGACCTGTACGCCCTGCTGAAACCGCTCCCGGCGGAGCTGTTCCAGCAGGGCTGACGAGGGTTACCTCCGCGCCCACCGGCTGGCCGGCGCCACGGTCACGTCGGCCGCGCGGACGAACTCGATCCGGTGGCCGTACTGGATCTCGTAGTACAGGTCCTTGCCGACCACGACCCGGTGCGAGGCGGTGTCGAAGGTGACCGCGTAGTAGTACTCGCCCCGCAGCACGTCACCGACCACGTACTCCTGGCCCGCCGGGATGGTGTACGGCAGCGGCGACACCGCCTGCGCGGGTACCCCGGAGGGGTAGGCGGCCGCCTCCGGATAGGCGCGGCCGTACACCGGGACGCTCGTCAGGCCCGCCTTCGGCGTCACGACCAGCCCCGTGGCGGTCACCGCCGTCGGCGCCTTCGCCGGGTTCCTGAACCAGGCCTTCTGCCCGAGGTACCAGATCGCCGTCCAGTCGCCCCAGGTGTCCGCCACCGCGTACTGCTGACCGGTGGAGACCCGCGAGGAGAGATCGTTCACGTCGGCCGTCGGAGTCCTGCCGAGGCCGATGTCCTTGATCAGGGCCGAGTTCTCGTCGTGGTCGGAGTACAGCCGAACCTCACTGGAACCGTGCGCGGCGCACGGCTGGCCGCTGGTGAGGCAGCCGGTGTACACCGGCTGGTTGGTGGCGTAGTCCGGCAGGATCGTCACCACACCGCCCTTCTTGCCCGCCGTGCGCTTGAAGGGGTGGTCCAGCAGCTCGAAGTAGTGCCGCCAGTCCCAGAACGGGCCGGGGTCGGTGTGCATCCCGGGGATCGTGGAGGTGGTCGGCCCGGGCACGGTGTCGTGGCCGAGGATGTGCTGCCGGTCCAGCGGGATGCCGTACTCGGTGGTCAGGTACTTCACCAGCCGGGCCGACGACCGGTACATCGCCTCCGTGTACCAGGAGTCCGGCGCCGCGAGGAAGCCCTCGTGTTCGATGCCGATCGACTTGGCGTTGATGTACCAGTTACCCGCGTGCCAGGCCACGTCCTTCGCCTTGACGTGCTGGGCGATCAGACCGTCGGTCGAACGGATGGTGTAGTTCCAGGACACATAGGTCGGGTCCTGGACCAGGTTGATGGTCCCGTCCCAGGCGCCCTCCGTGTCATGGATGACGATGTACCTGATGCTCTGCGCGGCCGGCCGGTCCCCGAGGTCGTGGTTGCCGTAGTCGTTGTCCCCGAACTCCTCGTAGGGCGCCGGAATCCATTCGCACGACACCGTTGTCGGGCATTCGGTGTCGTCCGCCGCCACGGTGCGCAGCCCGGTCAGCTTCAGCTGTGCGGTGTCGGCCTTCAGATCCGGCCGGGCGGCGAGGGCGACGACCTGACCCTCGTCCGTGACGCGCTGCTCGCCGGTGTGGAGGACGTCGAACACGTCGTTGGCGTACGCCGCCGCGGTCGCCGCGTCGTCGGCGCCGGAGAAACGGGCGATCGCGCCGTACCAGTCGGCCGGGTCGGCGCTGAGCGGCTGGTGCAGGGACCGCTGCGCGGACGCGAGCAGCGCGGCGCCGCCGGCCACGTTCGCGGCCGGGTCGGTGCGCAGTCGCGCCGCCGGGATTCCGGTCAGCCCGGCAGCCCGGACGAGGGTCTTCAGGCGCGCCGGGAGCGCGGAGTTCGCCGGCACCTTGACGCCGGGGTGCAGGGCCGGGCGGGCGCTGTCGCCGCGCGCGTCCTCGGTGCCGTCCGCGAAGTGCTCGGTGGTGGTGGCCAGCGCGGTGTGCGCGTCGGTGAGGTGCATGGGGCCGTAACCCCCCGTCACACTCGGTGCGCCGCCGTGGGTGTCCCAGCGGGACTGGAGATAGGAGACGGCCAGCAGAACGTTCGGCGGCACGTGGTACTCGGTGGCGGCGGACGCGAACGCACGCTGGAGCAGGCCGACGGACGACGCGCTCTCGCCGGGCGGCGGAGCGGCACCCAGCAACGGCAGCAGCAGGGCGGCGGAGCCGACGGCTGCGGCTGCCGCCCTGCGCGTATGTCTGCCGCCGTGGGTGGGCGCTGGGTCGGTGACGGATCCTCGCAATGCGGCCTCCTGGGGCGATCGGGCGCGGCGGGGCGTGCGGGGCTGAGCGTGGCTCAGTGGTACCGGCTTGCCGACGATCCGTCAATCATGCCCAGAGGGCGGAGAATTCCCATGTCATGCGATGACCGTGGGAGTTTCGCGCCGGAGGCTCCCGGCCTGCGCGGCGTCAGTGGCGTACACCAGTGAACGGTACGACCGTCCGAGAAATCCGCGGTGCGCGGTTGTCCTGAGCGCACCGCGGATCCTCGTCCCCGTCAGCGAGTGCCGACCGCCGCGCGCACGGCCCGGCGGGCCAGCTGGCAGTCGTCGTGCAGCCGCCGGAGCAGCAGCCGCTGTTCCTCGCCGGTCGGCGCGGCACCCGGGTGGGCCGAACCCGGTGCCGCCGGGGCCGTCTCGTGCATCGAACGCTGCACGGCGGTCTCGTAGGTCCGGATCTCCCGGGTGAGGACCAGCATCAGGTTCACCAGGAAGGCGTCCCGGGACGCGGGCCCCGCCGACTGGGCGATCTGACTGATCTGACGACGCGCCACCGGAGCGTCCCCGAGAACCGACCAGAGCGTCGCCAGGTCGTACCCCGGCAGATACCAGCCCGCGTGCTCCCAGTCCACCAGCACCGGACCGGCCGGCGACAGCAGGATGTTCGACAGCAGGGCGTCGCCGTGGCAGAACTGGCCCGTACCCTGCCGGCCCGCCGCGACCGCGATGCCGTGCACCAGCTTCTGCAGGTCACCCATGTCGCGGTCGGTGAGCAGACCCAGCTCGTGGTACCGGGAGATACGGGCCGCGTAGTCCACGGGGGCGTCGAAGGTGCCCGCCGGGGGCCGCCAGGCGTTCAACCGGCAGATCGCGCCCAGGGCGGCCCGGATGTCCGCGCGGGGCGGAGCCTCCACCGGGTGCCGCTGGACCGCCGCCACCCGGCCGGGCATCCGCTCGATCACCAGCGTGCAGTTGTCCGGGTCCGCCGCGATCAGCCGCGGCACCCGGATCGGAGGCCGCTGCCGGACGAACGAACGGTATGCGGCTATTTCGTGACGGCTCCGCTCCGCCCAGGCGGGGGAGTGGTCCAGCAGACACTTGGCCACGGCCGTGCTGCGCCCCGTCGTCCCGACGAGGATCACGGACCGTCCGGAGCGGCGCAGCACCTGCACCGGAGCGAACTCCGGGCAGATCCGGTGCACCGACGCGATGGCGGTGCGCAGCTGTGCTCCCTGGGGACCGGACAAGTCCAGCCTCCCGCTGAGCGGTTGGGTGCCCGGAACCGGGACGCGCCGTGGCCGGCCCACGACCGGTACGGCGGCCCCGGTGCGCGCGGGGTCGAGATAGGGTCCGCTGCCCGCCGGGCGGGGGCGCAGCGTCCGGGGCGGAGCGGACACGGAGGACGATGCTGCGTACATGGGCGATACAGATCCCTTCGTGTACCTGCGGTGCCTGCCTGAGAAGTCCTGCGAGAGGTCCTCGGCGCCCACCCGTCCCGGCCGCCCGGACACACCCTGGGGAGTGAGCCCGTGGAGTGGCGACCGGGTCGGGATGGCGCATTCCTACCTGACACCCGTCGCCCAGTGGCACACCATCTGGCGCACCCTGGCGAACCGTGGCGAATAGTCGCCCGGCAACCTGCCCGGGGCTACTGTCAACTCAGCCGAGAACCTGGGGGCTTGACGTGAGCGGACAATCCAACACCCGTCTCTCGGACCTGTTCGGCCTGGCCGGCTGGTCCAAGGGCGAACTCGCGAGGCTGGTCAACCGGCAGGCGGCGGCCATGGGCCACCCCCAGCTGTCGACCGACACCTCCCGGGTGCGGCGGTGGATCGACACGGGAGAGATCCCGCGCGATCCGGTGCCGCGGGTGCTGGCGGTCCTGTTCACCGAGCGTCTCGGCCGTGTCGTGACCATCGAGGACCTCGGTCTGGTACGGCACGGGCGTACGGGAAAACGGCCGGACGGCGGGATGGCGGAACATCCCGACGGCATGCCGTGGGCGCCCGAACGAACCGCCGCGGTCCTCACCGAATTCACGGGAATGGACCTCATGCTCAACCGACGCGGCTTGGTGGGCGCGGGTGCCGCGCTCACCGCGGGATCCGTACTCAGCAGCGCCATGTACGACTGGCTGCACACCGACCCCACCCTGAAGGCCGACGCCCCCGTCCTCGACGACCCCCTGCACGCCGACCCCGCTGGGTTCGACCGCTACGAGGCCGCCCCCATCGGATCCGAGGAGATCGAGGAACTGGAGCGCTCCGTAGAGGTGTTCCGTGCCTGGGACGCGGCCCGCGGTGGCGGGCTGCAGCGCAAGGCCGTGGTGGGACAGCTCAACGAGGTGGGCGGCATGCTCGCCTACCGTCACCCCGACCATCTCCAGCGGCGCCTGTGGGGCGTCGCCGCCAACCTCGCCGTGCTCGCCGGCTGGATGTCGCACGACATCGGCCTGGAACCCACGGCCCAGAAGTACTTCGTCATCGCCGCCCACGCGGCCCGTGAGGGCGGTGACCGGCCGCGTGCCGGGGAGGCGCTCTCCAGAGCGGCTCGCCAGATGGTGCACATCGGCCGGCCCGACGAGGCACTCGACCTGATGAAACTCGCCCAGTCGGGCTCGGGTCAGGAGGTGCTGCCGCGCACCCAGGCGATGTTCCACACCATCGAGGCGTGGGCGCAGGCGTCGATGGGCAAGGGCCAGGCGATGCGCCGTACCCTCGGCCAGGCGGAGAGCCTGTTCGTCTCGGACCGCAGCGACGTGCCGCCGCCGAGCTGGATGCAGATGTTCAACGAGGCGGATCTGTACGGTATGCAGGCTCTGGCCTACC
Source organism: Streptomyces sp. NPDC059224 (assembly GCF_042754285.1). Taxonomy (NCBI): domain Bacteria; kingdom Bacillati; phylum Actinomycetota; class Actinomycetes; order Kitasatosporales; family Streptomycetaceae; genus Streptomyces; species Streptomyces sp. NPDC059224. Next base: position 32,315 of record NZ_JBHZAN010000015.1, on the reverse strand, counting down.
GCACGCTGGCCGACCACGACCCGAGCGCGGCCGTGCACGCCCGGCACTACGCGGAGAAGGCCCTGGCCCTCAGGGCCGACAGCAAGCAGGAGCGGTCGAAGATCTTCGACTTCCTCTCCATGGCCTCCGCCTGCTTCATCGCGGACGACCCCGAGCAGGCCGGCCACTACGCCCGGTTGGCCCTGGTGTCGATGGGATCGAACTCCTCGCACCGCACGTGGGACCGGCTGCGGCAGATGTACCGGCTCACCGCCGAGTACTCCAGCTACCCGCGGATCCAGGACCTGCGGGACGAGATCAAGCTCGCGCTGCCCAAGCCCAGGAACAGGGGGACGAACAACAGCGCACAGGCATAGGGGCCGGTGCGCGACCGGACACTGGTTGATCCGGGGTGGCCGACCGCCCTTACCTTATTCACTCACCTTGGCGATGAGCACGCAGGCCTCGTCCTCGCGCTCGGTCTCGCCGAACTCCTCGAGCACGGCCCTGACACAGTCCTGGGCGGTGGGTGCCTGCCCGAACCGCGGGGACAGGCCGAGGAGACGGTCCAGGGAGTCCGCCGCACTGTGCCCGGGCAACAGCCCGTCGGTGTGCAGCAGGAGCAGGTCGCCCGGTTCCAGGGTCACTTCGGCCTGCCCGTAGCCGGCTCCCGAGGTGGCGCCGAGCAGGACGCCGTCCGGCGCGTTCAGCACGCACCCCGTCCCGTCGCGGAACAGCAGCGGGGCGGGGTGCCCTGCCTGTGCCCAGGCCAGGGTGCGGGTCTCGGGGCGGTAGCGGCAGCAGACGGCGCTGCCGAGTGCGGGTTGCACGGTCGTGTCGAGCAACTGGTTCAGCAGGGACATGAGTTGTCCCGGCTGGGCGCCGGCCATCGCCATACCGCGTACGGCGCCCAGCAGCATCGTCATGCCCGAGGCGACGGCGACACCGTGCCCGGTGAGGTCACCGACGCTGAGCAGCGTGTCGCCGTCGGACAGGTCCAGCGCGTCGTACCAGTCGCCACCGAGCTGAGCGCCGGCCCCGGCCGGCAGGTGGCGGCCGGCGACGTCGAGAGCGCCCGTTGCATGGCGTGGTGGCCGCGGCGCACCGCGTCCCGCCGGTACCACGGCCACCCGCAGATCGGTCGCGAGCCGCTGCTGGTTCCGGTCCACCGGGTGGTGTCGACGCAGCGAGTCGCGGGTCTCGCGCACCGTGCGCTGGCTGCGGCGCAGTTCGCTGACGTCCCGCAGCACCGCCCACATCGAGGCGGTGCTGCCGTCGCCGCCGAGGACGGGCTCGCCCATCATGTGCACGGTCCGTACGGTTCCGTCGGGCCGCAGGACGCGGAACTCGCCGTCGATCGGCTTGGCGTCGACCAGGCAGGCGGTCACCATCTCGGTCAGCCCGGGCCGGTCCTCGTCCAGGACCACGGCGGGCAGTTCGTCGAGGGTGAGCGCGGGCGCGGCCGGGTCGCGGCCGAGGATCTGGTAGAGCTCACCGGACCAACTGGCCTCGTCCGTCAGGAGGTTCCACTCCGCGCTGCCGACCCGGCTGAGCAGCGAACCGTGCGGGAGATCGGCGGGAGCGGACCGGTGCTCCGGCGCGGCGTCCGGGACGGGTGGTGGCGGCGCGGGGCCGTCCCGCAGCTGCGCCAAGTGTTCGTCCAGATCGTTGAGTTGATGGAGCGCCAGGTCGTACAGTGCGCGCTGCCAGCGGTCGCGGGGGTCCGAACCGTCGCCGCGGGTGTCCCGCCGCACGGCGTCCACGTCACCCCTGAGCCGCCGCGTCTGCGATATCAACGCCTCGACCGAGCCGCGCCCGGGCGGCTGGGCGGCGGGGCGGTCCGCGGAGACATGGGACGGCATGACGCACTCCGATGCGGGGACGGTACGGCCAGAGCGGGCGGGGGGACCGGTTACGACTGTGGCACAGCCAGCGACGCCCCGTAAGGGATTTGGCAACACCCGATACGGTGGTGCTTCTGGCATATGTCAGAGTCCCCACTGCCTGGTGGACCACTATGAAAGGTGTACGCGACCTGGTGGCGCAAGGCGTAGGACGACTACGCGACTTGGCCTACTTCAGGGGGCCTGCGTATCGCGCTCGGGCGACTGTTCGACGCGTCGGCGTGCACAGTGTCGCGGTCTCGGCCACCCGCGGCAACTCTGTCCGGATTTCGCGTCATGCGAGGGGTACCTGTGGAGTCCTACAGGCATGGACATCACTTTCGAGCAACCCGCTCGCGCCCGGCTGATCACCGCCGAGGACCAGGAGGTGCCGGTGCCCGCCACGCTCCGGTACACCTCCGGTGATCCGCTCGCCGTGTTCATCGACTTCCCGGCCGAGGTCACCCTCGGGGGCGAGGAGGTCACCTGGACCTTCGCGCGCTCGCTGCTGGACCAGGGTCTCGATGTCCCCGCCGGGCGCGGGGACGTGCACATCTGGCCCTGCGGCCGGGGCCGTACGGCCGTGGAGTTCCACTCGCCGCACGGGCTCGCCCTGCTCCAGTTCGACACCCAGGCGCTCGTGCGTTTCCTGCAGCGCAGCCACGAGGTGGTGGCGCCGGGGGAGGAGGACGTCGACGCGGTCGTGGAGCGGGGTCTGAGCGCGTTGTTCGGCGGTGTGTGAGCCGGATCCGGCGCAGACGGCACGTCCTTCCTGTGTTGTTCACTCCCGCCTCACCGCCCCGGACCGGAGCCTGACGGATACCCCGTGCACCCTGGCGCGTGGTGTGCCGCCGGAGCACACCCGTGACGAGGACGGGACGAATGACACCGATCAGCCGAAGAGGCTTCGTGGGGCTGGGCGCTTCCGTGGCGGCGGGCATGGCGGTCGGCGCCGCCGGCCCACGGACGGCGGCCGCGGCCCAGAGCGCGGCGACCGGCACGATCTCGGACGTACGGCACGTGGTCGTCCTGATGCAGGAGAACCGCAGCTTCGACCACTACTTCGGGCGGCTCAAGGGCGTCCGCGGCTTCGCGGACCGCAGCGGCGTCACCCTGAGCGGCGGTTACCCGGTCTTCAACCAGCCCAACGGGCCGGGCCGCCAGTATCCCTGGAAGCTCAGCGCCACCCCCGCCGCCGGCGGCCAGACCGGCGAGACCCTGGCCCAGTGCAACGGCGACCTGCCGCACTCCTGGTCCTCCCAGCACTCCGCCTGGAACAAGGGCCGCCTCGACAACTGGGTCGCGGGAGTCGGCAACGTACGGTCCCTCGGCTACCTGGACCGGTCCGACATCCCCTTCCACTACGCGCTCGCCGACAACTACACGGTCTGCGACGCCTACTTCTGCTCCACCCTCAGCGCCACCGGCCCCAACCGCACCTACCTGTGGAGCGGCAAGGTCGACTCCGCCAGCTACGACGGCGGCGACGAGTCCGGGCTGACCTGGCAGAACTACGCCGAGGCCCTGCAGAACGCCGGAGTGACCTGGAAGGTCTACCAGAACGCCCAGGACAACTACGGGGACAACGGCTGCGCCTACTTCAAGAACTTCGCGGGCGCCAAGGCGGGCAACCCGCTGTACGACCGGGGCATGGCCTCGGTCCCGAAGGTGACGGGCTCCACCCCCGACGACATCGCCGCCGCCATCAAGGCCGACGTCCTCGCGGGTACCCTCCCGCAGGTCTCGTGGGTGGTCGCCGACCAGGCCTTCTCCGAGCACCCCTACGCCCCGCCCGGCGACGGGGCCCACTTCGTCAACCTGGTCTACCAGGCGCTCGCCGCCGACGAGGACGTCTTCGACTCGACCGTCCTGTTCCTCAACTACGACGAGAACGACGGCTTCTTCGACCACGTGCCACCCCCGTCGCCGCCGGCCGGCACGGCCGGTGAGTTCCTGAACGGGGTGCCGTACGGCTTCGGTTTCCGCGTTCCGATGATCGTCGTCTCGCCCTGGACGCGGGGCGGCTGGGTCTCCTCCGAGGTCTTCGAGCACACCTCGGTGCTGCGCTTCCTGGAGACCTGGACCACCGCCCTCGGCAAGCCCGCGAAGTGCCCCAACATCAGCGACTGGCGGCGCTCGGTGAGCGGCGACCTGACCGGCGTCTTCGACTTCGCCCACCCGGTTCCCGGCGCCGTGACGCTGCCCGCGACCAGCGTCATCGGCGTCTCCACCTGCGGTCCGCTGCCCAACCCGGTACCCACCACCAACGCCCTGCCCGCCCAGGAGCCCGGCACCCGCCCGGCCCGTGCGCTGCCCTACCAGCCCAACGGATACCTGGACCACCTGGAGTTCGGCACCGCCGGCAAGATCCTCGCCTGGTTCACCATGGCCAACCAGGGCACCCCGGCGACCCGCTCCGCGCACTTCTCCATCCACCCGAACGCCTACCGGGACACCACGCCCTGGCAGTACACGGTGGCCGCGGGCGGCACCGCCTCCGACTCCTTCAACATCGGCACGGGGTACGGCGCCGGGAAGTACGACCTGAGCATGGTCGGTCCCAACCGCTTCCTGCGCCGCTTCCAGGGTGATGCCACCAAGGCCGGCAAGTCGGCCGAGGTGAGCACCCGTTACACCGTGGAGCCCGGGACCGGCAAACTCGCGGTCTGGTTCAAGATGACCAACTCGGGCTCCGCGTCGGTGAGGTTCACCATCACCGCGAACAACTACCGCACCGACGGCCCCTGGACCTACCAGGTGGCCGCCGGTGCCTCGGCCGAGGACTACTTCAACGCGGTTGCCCACCAGGACGGCTGGTACGACTTCACCGTCACGGTGGACTCCGACGTGACCTGGTCGCGCCGGTTCACCGGCCACCTGGAGACGGGCTCGGCGAGCGTCAGCGGCTGACGTCCCCCGCGTACAGGTCCGGGCGTGGGGCGAGTTCGACGGCCGTACGGCCGCCGGACTCCAGCGCCCGGACCCCGGCCTCGGCGACCACGGAGGACGCGTAGCCGTCCCAGACGCTCGGGCCGGTGACCCGGCCCTGCCGGGTGGCGTCCACCCAGGACTGCACTTCGCGGTCGTAGGCGTCGGCGAACCGCACCAGATAGTCCTGGGGCACCTCCTCGCGGGCGGCGCCCGCCGAGGTGACCAGCATGGTGTGGTCCTCGCCGATGCGGGCGCTGCCCCGCTCGCAGACCGCCTCGCAGCGCACCTGGTAGCCGAAGCCGCAGTTGACGAAGACCTCGACGTCGACGAGGGCACCGCCGTCGGTCTCGAAGAGCACCAACTGCGGGTCGATGAGCCCCTCGGGGGCACCGGCGGAGGGTCGCGGCCGCAGCACGGTCACCGCGGTCAGCTCCTGGCCGAGCAGCCAGCGGGCCGCGTCGATCTCGTGCGAGACCGAGCTGTTGATCAGCATGGCGCTGGTGAAGCCGGGCGGCGAGGACACGTTGCGGTGCGTGCAGTGCAGCATCAGCGGCCGCCCCAGGCCGCCGCCGTCCAGCAGTGCTTTCAGGCGCCGGTACTCGGCGTCGTAGCGGCGCATGAACCCGATCTGCGCCAGTCGTCGGCCGAGCCCTGCTTCGGCCTCCACGACCCGGAGCGCACCGGTGGAGTCCGGCACCATGGGCTTCTCGCACAGCACCGGCAGCCCGCGGCCGAAGGCCGCGAGCAGCGGCTCCTCGTGCGCCGGGCCGGGCGAGGCGATCAGCACGGCCTCGACACCGGGTGCGTCCAGGGCGGCCAGCGGATCGGCGTGGACGGTGACCCCGTCCAGACCGGCCACCGCTTCCTTGGCGCGGTCCAGGTCGGGATCCGCGACAGCAGCCACCCGTGCGCCACTGACCACTTGGTCGAGTCGGCGTATGTGGTCGGCACCCATGTGTCCGGCACCCAGCACCGCGACGCCCAGCAGCTCAGCCACGCCTTCACTCCCTCTCGGCCGACGATCACGCTGTAGAGCGTAGACGTCGGCCGAGAGAGCGGGACCGTCAGTACCGGAGCGTCAGTAGCGGAGCACCCCGGCGATGCCGTTCTCGTCGTCCAGGGTGCCGTCCGGCACGAAGCGGACGTCGGCACCGGTCTCCAGGCACTGCTCGACGATCTCGTCCACGATGTCGTCGCGGGAGTCGAGGTCGCCGCTCGCGGCCGGGACCAGGTGGTCGCCGTCGTCGCGGACGGTCGTGCGGTAGTTCTCCTCGACGGCCAGGAGCCGGACACGGCCCTCGCGGGCGCTCTGCCAGACCTCGTCGACACCGGCCGCGAACGTCTTGTGACCGCGTGCCGATTCCAGTTCCCGGGTCACCGACGCGGTGTTGCGGCGCGAGTCCGCGTCCAGCAGAGGCCCTATCACCTGCCACACGGCCTCCGGGCCGGCGTGCGTGAGGCCACCGTGCTGCACGGGGATGCTGTGCCTGGCGACGTTGCCGAACTCCTCCCACAGGGACAGCGCGGCCTGCTCACCGGTGATGTAGAGGCGCCGCGGCTCCTCCCGCAGCAGGGCGGCCATCAGGGTGTCCGCGTCCCGCAGGAAACGCTTGGTGTCCTCGTCGCGGAAGATGCTGGGCGTGTCGCCGATGCGCTGCAGCCGCTCGGCGTCGAAGTTCTCCTGGCCGCGGGACAACGGGAAGCCGCCGGCCCGGCTCTCGGTGACCCGGTCGACCCCTCCGTTCCACAGCGTGACGCGGTCGGCCGAGATCGACAGCACCCAGAACGGCCGCTCGGCGGCCCGGGCCGAGACCAGGTTGCGGGTGAGGAAGGTGTCCGAGAGCACCACGCGCTCGGGCACACTGCGGGCCAGCGACCACACCTGGTGCTCACCTGGCGCGGCGAAGATCACCAGACCGTCCTCGGCGTGCGCCAGATCGATCTCGGCGAGGGCCCGGTCGAGCTGGTCGAAGACGTCGCTGCGCCGCTCCCGGGTGACCGCGGGATCGGTCTCCAGCTGCTTCTTCGCCTCGGCCACGACATTGCGCAGCCGGACCGGATCCTGGGCGTTGTCGGGCTCGCGGCGGTGCGTCGGCGTCAGCACCGAGACGGCGGGGTAGGGGCGCGGGCGGCGCAGCTCGGCGAGGGTCGAAGGACTGAGTGCGTGCTCCATACCAGCACCATAGGACCGATTCGCCATTGCGGCATTTGGGGTAATAAGCCTCAGTGGGATTCACCCGGAGGTGAGCGCGATGGCCCGGCTGAGCGTCGACGGTGACGAGGTGGTCGTGCGTCTGGGAGGGCGGGAGCGGCTGCTCGCCCACCGCCGCGGAGTGCGGGTGCCGCTCGCACAGGTGCGCGGGGCCTCGGTGGAGCCCGACTGGTGGCGGGTGCTGCGCGGCGAACCGCACCCCGGTCACTTCCGGCCCGACCGGTTCTGCGTCGGCGCCTGGCGGTACCCGGGCGGGACGGACTTCGTCGCCGTCCACGAACACGGCCCGGTCGTCCTGGTCGACCTGGAGCCGTCCGCCCCCTTCGCCCGGCTCGCGGTGTCCGCGGCCGACGCCGACGCGGCCGTGGCGGCCATCAAGCGCACGCTGTAACCGTGTTGAGGCCGGCTGCCCGATGACGGCGGCCGGGGGCTCCGGTTACCGTACCGGCCAGTAACCGGATCACGCCCCAGGAGGTCCCATGCCGCAGCTCGAAGTCGACGGAGCGACGCTGACGTACGACGACGAGGGTCCCCGGGACGGCGCCGCCGCGCCCCTGGTGTTCATCCACGGCTGGACCGCCGACCGGCACCGCTGGGACCACCAGATGGCCCACTTCGGCGAGAGCCGCCGGGTGATCCGCCTCGACCTTCGCGGTCACGGCGAGAGCACCGGAGCGGGGGTGAAGACGATCGAGGCACTCTCCCAGGACGTCGTCGCCCTGCTCGACCATCTCGGAGTGGATCGTTTCGTCCCCGTCGGCCACTCCATGGGCGGCATGATCTCCCAGACCCTCGCGCTCACCCACCCCGGGCGGATCGAGCGGATGGTGCTGGTCAACTCCATCGGCCGGATGACGTACAGCCGCGGCCGCGGTCTGCTGATGGCGGCCTCCACCCTGGTCCCCTTCAAGCTGTTCGTCGCGGCCAACATCCAGCGCGCCTTCGCCCCCGGCCACCCGCGTGACGAGATCCGCGCATACGTCCGCGCGTCGGCGGACACCCCGCGAGAGGTGGTGATGACGCTGTACGGCGCCATGCGGGCCTTCGACGTCCTGGACCGGGCGCCGGAGATCACCGCGCCCACCCTGATGGTGCACGGCTATCACGACATCCAGCTGCCGGTCGGACAGATGCTGCGGATGGCCAAGGCCTGCCCGGACGCCGAGGTCCGGATCATCGACGCGGGCCATGAGCTCCCCGTGGAGCGGCCGGCCGAGCTGACGGCGGTGCTGGACCGGTTCGTGACGACGGCGGAGTGACGCGAGGACGCGACGACGGCCGATGACCGGCGCCCCGGTGAAAACCGGGGCGCCGGTTCCGTTTGGCGAACATTTTGCAGTTGGCCTGTTCTTGCGGCCGGAGCCCGGTGCGGAGCGCCGTCGCGGGCCTCGTGCGGGCAAAGCGCGGCCGAAAGGGTGAGCAGGGGCAGCCGTCCGTGTTACGGCGAGGTTGACCGGGCCGGGTGCGGGGCGCACGCTCGATATATAGGTGCTGAATACAAGTGGTTCGCTCGGGCAATCGGCTCCGCCGTGGAATCGCAGGTTGGCGCACACCGCCCGGCAGACCGGCAGCAGGAGGTAACGCATGTGTGGCATCACCGGCTGGGTCTCCTTCGACCGTGACCTCACCACCGAGACGCACGCATTGGATGCAATGACGGAGACCATGGCCTGTCGCGGCCCCGACGACCGGGGTACCTGGAGCGAGGGCCCCGCCGCTCTGGGCCACCGCCGGCTCGCGATCATCGACCTGCCCGGCGGCCGCCAGCCCATGACCGTCCGCACCCCGGACGGCACCGTCGCGATGGTCTACTCCGGCGAGGCCTACAACTTCACCGAGCTGCGCCGCGAACTCGCCGACCGCGGACACCGGTTCACCACCGACTCCGACACCGAGGTGGTACTGCGGGGCTACGTGGAGTGGGGGGACGCCGTCGCCGAGCGGCTGAACGGCATGTACGCCTTCGCGGTCTGGGACGGCCGGCACGACAAGCTCGTGATGATCCGCGACCGCATGGGCATCAAGCCGTTCTACCTCTACCCGACCCCGGACGGCGTCCTGTTCGGCTCCGAGCCGAAGGCGATCCTGGCCAACCCGCTGATCCGCCCCCGGGTCGGCCTGGACGGGCTGCGTGAACTGTTCACCATGGTCAAGACCCCCGGGCACGCCGTGTGGGAGGGCATGCGCGAGGTGGAGCCCGGCACCGTCGTCACCGTCGACCGCCGCGGACTGCGCACCCGGACCTACTGGCGGCTGGAGACGCGTCCGCACGCCGACGACCGTGATACCACCGTCGCCACCGTCCGCGAGCTCCTCGACGACATCGTGCGCCGCCAGCTGGTCGCCGACGTGCCCCGCTGCACCCTGCTCTCCGGCGGCCTCGACTCCTCCGCCATGACCGCGCTGGCCGCCCAACAGCTCGCCGTGCAGGGCGAGAAGGTCCGCAGTTTCGCCGTCGACTTCGTCGGCCAGACCGACAACTTCGTCGCCGACGAGCTGCGCTCCACCCCCGACACGCCGTTCGTGCACGACGTGGCACGGCTCGCCCGCACCGACCACCAGGACATCGTCCTGGATGTGAACAGCCTCGCCGACCCCGCGGTCCGCGAGCGGGTGATCCGGGCCCGTGACCTGCCGGCCGGGTTCGGGGACATGGACGCCTCGCTCCTGCTGCTCTTCCGGGCCGTCCGCGACCAGTCCACCGTCGCGCTGTCCGGAGAGTCCGCCGACGAGGTGTTCGGTGGCTACCTGCAGTTCTTCGACGAGGACGCCCGCACGGCCGACACCTTCCCCTGGCTCTGCCTGGCCGGCCGGCACTTCGGCGACGACACCGACGTACTGCGCACGGACCTCACCAAGTCCCTCGACCTGGAGTCGTACATCGCCGACGGCTACCACTCCGCCGTCACCGGCGTCCAACGCCTCGACGGCGAGAGCGACTTCGAGTTCCGGATGCGCCGGATGAGCTATCTGCACCTCACCCGTTTCGTCCGCATGCTGCTCGACCGCAAGGACCGGATGAGCATGGCCGTCGGCCTGGAGGTCCGGGTGCCGTTCTGCGATCACCGGCTGGTCGAGTACGTCTACAACGCGCCCTGGGCACTGAAGTCCTTCGACGGCCGTGAGAAGACCCTGCTGCGCGAGGCCACCAGGGACGTCCTGCCGCAGTCCGTGTACGACCGGGTCAAGAGCCCCTACCCGTCCACCCAGGACCCGGAGTACGGCCGTGCCCTCCAGGACCAGGTCAAGGACTTGCTGGCCCAGCCCGGCCACCGGGTCTTCGACCTCGTCGACCGCGAGAAGGCGGACCGCGCTGCCCACCGGACCGGGCTCAACGGACAGGGCGCCCGGCGCGGCCTGGAACGCACCCTCGACCTGGCCCACTGGCTCGACCTCTACGCCCCCGACCTCACCCTGTCCTGAGGCTCAGCCCGACGAGCCGGCGCGGGTGCCGTCCGCCGGGCAGGAGCTGCCGTCGGCCGGCAGCGTGCCGTACAGCAGGAAGTCGTCGACCTTGCCGTGCACGCAGGTGGAGAACGTGTAGCCGGTGTGGCCGTCGCTCCTGTTGTCCAGCACCACGGCCGACGGCCCGAGGCGCTTCGCCGTCTCGACCGCCCAGCGGTACGGCGTCGCCGGGTCGCCGCGGGTGCCCACCAGCAGGATCGGGGCCGTCGGCACGTCCTTCACCTCGTCGCGGATGAAGTCCGTGCCACGCGGCCGTCCGTAGCAGAGCAGTACCTGGGTGAGGCGGAACCGGCCGAAGACCGGGGAGGCCTGCTGGTACTCCTCGCGGAGCCGGTCGACGTCCCGGGCGACCTGCCGGGCGCTCGGCCGATCGGGGTCGTCGGCGCAGGTGATCGCCATCAGTGCGGCCGACAGGTTGTCCACGGGGATGTCGGCGCTGCCGACCGGCCCGCTGCCGCGCGGCTGCCCGACCGGCAGGGCGTAGCCGCCCGACGCGATGTTCTGCGCCCCCCGGGTGTCACCGTCCTCGATCAGGGAGGCCAGCGCCCGCTGCAGCAGCGACCACTGGTCCCTGCTGTACAGTGCCTGGACGATGGCACCCACCAGGTCCTGACCGGTGAAGGGGCCGCCGAAGTCGGACGGCACCGGGTTCTCGTCCAGCGAGCGCACCAGTTCCACCACCGCCTCCCCGGCCTTGCGCCGGTCCTGCCCGAACGGGCACCCCAGGTCGGTGACGCACCAGTCGAGGAAGTCGTCCAGCGCCGTCTGCTGCCCCTGGGCGCCCGCCACTCCCTGCTCGGCCATCGACTCGGTCAGCGTGTCCACACCGTCCAGGGCCATGCGGCCCACCTTGTCCGGGAACTGTGCCGCGTACACCGCGCCGAGCTTGGTGCCGTAGGAGAACCCGAGATAGTTCAGCTTCTTGTCGCCGAGCGACTGGCGGATGACGTCCAGGTCCCGGGAGGCGTTCACGGTGCCTATGTGGGCCAGCACGGGGCCGGAGTGCTCGGTGCACCGGACCGTCAGCTGTTCGAGAGTCTTCATCAGGGCCTGCGGATGGGCGACGTCGGGGAGCTTCTGGGCGCCGGCGTCCGCCGAGGGGTCGTCGAGGCCGTCGCCGCAGCTGACGGGGGAGGAGCGGCCGACCCCGCGCGGATCGAAGCCGACCACGTCGTAGCCGTTGGTCAGGCTCAGGAAGTCCTTGCCGTCGAGCCCGAGCCCGCTGACGCCCGAACCGCCGGGGCCGCCGAAGTTCAGCAGCACCGAGCCCCGCGACTTCCCGGTCGCCCGGTAACGGGACAGTGCCAGGTCGATGGTGCCCTCGGCCGGCTTCGCGTAGTCGAGCGGTACGGTCACCCGGGCACACTGCATGTCCTTGGGCAGCGCCCCGTCCTCGCACGCCGTCCAGTGGGCCTTCTGCCGGTAGAAGCGGCTCAGGTCCGGCTCGTTGCCGACCGCCGCGGCGGTCGCGGGAAGCCCGGCGCCGATCAGGGCCAGCGCGACGGCTCCGGCTCCGGCGCAGCGACGCGCGGCGGGCCGGTTAGGGGGCATGGCCGGCATCGAGGGCCTCCAGGGACGCTCCGTGGCGGACCGGAATCAGGGCTTTCGACGACCATAAGCGGGTCCTGGCGGGTACGCCTCCCGGCGAGCGGGCCGGAGCGGACCGCCGTACCCGGGCATGATCATCGGCTTCAGGTTCCTTACAGGGTTTTGCCCCGAGTTCGATATCGATGTCACTCGATTGGCTGAAATGTAGATAAGCCATAACTCAGACGGCGTGTCCCCGTTTTAGACGGTGCGGGCGACCGCCCGCAACAATGTCTGGAAGGCAGGGAACCTATGAAGCGGGTTACCCGAAACGGTGTGATCGCCGTCGCCGCCGCCTCCGGTGCGATGGCCTTCGCGGCCCCGTCCTGGGCCGACGCCGGCGCGGACGGCGTCGCGGCCGGCTCGTCCGGAGTGATCTCCGGCAACGGCATTCAGCTGCCGGTGCACGTCCCGGTGAACGTGTGCGGGAACACCGTGAACGTGGTGGGGCTCCTGAATCCGGCGGCCGGCAACACCTGTGAGAACACCGGCGGCGACTCGGCCACGACCGGCGGCGCCACGACCGGCGGCGCCTCGGCGCGGGGCGCCGAGGAGGACTCGCCCGGGGTGCTCTCCGGCAACGGCGTCCAGTTGCCGGTCGACCTTCCGGTGAACGTGAGCGGCAACAGCGTGAACGTGGTCGGGGCGCTCAATCCGGCCATCGGCAACACCTCCGTGAACACCTCCGGTGAGACCCCGACCACGCCGCCGAGCACGCCGCCCCCCACCCCGGTCAAGACCCACCCCGGTCCCAGGGCCGACTCCTCCGCCGCACCGCCGGTCGCGGCGGGCACGCTGGCCCACACCGGGGCGGACCTCACGGGTGCCGCCGTCGCGGGCAGCGCGGCGCTGCTGGTCGCAGGAACCGTCCTGCACCGGCGTTTCCGCACGGACCGCACGCGCTGACCCTCCGGCGAGCCGCCGAGGCGGCTCGCCGGGATCCGTGCGTGCGGTCCCCGCGGGACCCCGACCGGTGGGGCCGGTGCCGTGCGCGCGTCCTGGCGGACAGCCCCCGTCGACAAGCCCGCCGACGGGCCCCGCCGGGCCTTCGGACGGCTTGATCCCGGCGTGGTGCCGGGCCCGGTGATCGGGAAGGATGCTGCGGGCGCGGCGCCGCCCGCCGCGCCCGTGCGCCCCCTCACCTCAGAACGGAGCCCGTCGATGACCTCCCCGGCCCCCCAGGACCTCGTCGTCACCCAGGCCATGCCCGAGGACTGGCCCGTGGTCCGCGGCTGGGCCGTGGACGAGGGCTGGAATCCCGGGCTGTCGGACCTCCCCGCCTTCTTCGCCCAGGACCCCGGAGGGTTCTTCATCGGCCGGGTCGACGGCACGCCGGTGTCGGCCGTCTCCGTCGTCAACTACGACGCCCACTACGCGTTCCTCGGCTGGTACCTGGTCCGCCCTGACCTGCGCGGCCAGGGCCACGGCCTTGCCACCTGGAAGACCGCCCTGGCGCACGCCGGCACTCGTACGGTGGGTCTCGACGGGGTGGTGGCCCAGCAGGACAACTACCGCCGGTCGGGCTTCGAACTGGCCTACCGCACCGCCCGGTTCGTGGGTTGCGCCCCGGCCGCCGGGATCCCCGCGGGGGTCCGCCCGGCACGCGCCGCCGACCTGCCGGCCGTCACGGCGTACGACGGCGTCTGCTGTCCGGCCGACCGGCCGCGGTTCCTGGCCGCCTGGCTGACCGCCACCGGCCACCGGGCCTTCGTCCGCCACGACGGCGACCGCCTCACCGGCTACGGCGTGATCCGCCCCGGCCACGACTGTCTGCGCGTCGGCCCCCTGTTCGCCGACACCGCCGAGGACGCCCGCGCCCTGTTCACCGCGCTCATGGCCGAGGCGGCCGGCCGTCAGGTCGCCGTCGACGTGCCCGAGACCAGCACGGTGGGTGTCGCCCTCGCCGAAGAGGCCGGATTCACCCCCTCCTTCGAGACCGCCCGGATGTACACGGGCCCGGTCCGCGACTACGCCCTGGAGCGGGTCTTCGGGGTGACGACGCTCGAACTCGGCTGAACTGACGTGCCGCCGCGTGCCGTTCCGGGCCGGCCGCCCGGGAAGGCGTACCGGCGGCCCAGCGCGACGACCGCGCCCGTGTTGTAGACGGTGGTCTGCAGCGAGGTCGCGGCCTCGGCGCCGGCGGGTCCCGAGGCGCCCAGCAGCGCCGTCCGGATCAGGGTGCGGTGCCCCGCCGAAGGCCACGCCCCACAGGGCGACGGCGCCGACCAGCACGACGGGCGTGCCGGCGTACCGGCCGAGCACCAGCAGTACGGAGGCGAACAGCGCCAGCGGGGTGAGCGGCGTGGCCCGCGGGTACCGGTCGACCGGAAGGCGGGTGACCGGGATCCTGCCGTATCCCTATCCCTCCGGGCCCGGGCAGATCCGTCCGCCGCGCGAGTGCGTGACCCCGGGGACGGCCGCGCTGCTGAGCGGGCACGTCGAGCGCGAGCGCGTCCAGGCCCGGATCGACTGCCTGGCCCGCAACCGGGACCGCCTCGCCGCGTACCTGGCGGCGGTACGGCCGCGGGGCGACCGGCAGGGGTCGTCCCCGCGGCCGCCCCGGAGTGTTCTTCCGGTGTCCGCCGCGGCCTCGCCGCTCGCTGTGCGGCGGGCCGCATGACGGGGCGTGCGTGGCCGAAGGCGTGGAGCCCCGGGCTCACCGGCGGCCCCTGGACCGGTCGAGTGCCGCCACTCCCACTGCCGCCAGCGCGATCTGGATGAACCACTCGATCCAGTCCGGTCCCTTGGTGTCCGCCACGCCGAAACCGGCCGCGATCGCCGAGCCCAGCAGCGCCGCCACGACACCGACGACGATGGTCAGCAGAATGCCGATGTGCTGGCGGCCGGGGACGACCAGGCGCCCCAGCACACCGATGATGATACCGATGATGATGGCACTGATGATGCCCGAGATCTCCATGTCCGCCCCTCTTCGTCGATGCCCCGCTGAGTCAAATCTGCCCGCTCAATGCACGCGCAGTCTCCTCCGGTTGTTACAGCGGTTTTCTGTTCATCAATCAGACATGCCATGTACCTTTCAATGAGTCGACGCGTGTAGAAATCTCAACCAGGTTCTACGCGCGAAGAGTTGGCGCCCCCACCGCCTCAACCCCACCCCCTCATGGAGGTTCGCCGGATGTCTGGATCCAGCAGATCCCGCCACAGAATCACCACCGCCCTGGCCGGGTTCGCCCTGTTCGCCGCGGGAGCCGCCCTCCAGGTCGGCACCGCGGCCGCCCCCGCCCACGCGGCCACCACCTACCGCGTCCTGTTCGACGACGGGCACGCCGAGGAGGCCGGCAACGCGGACTGGATCATCTCCACCAGCAAGCCCGACCCGCTCTCCCAGGACTCCTCGCCCTCCTCGGAGACGGACTGGACCGGAGCCCTGTCGTCCTGGGGCGTCGCCCTCCAGAAGACCGGCAGCTACAGCCTCAAGACCGCCACCAGCGCGCTGACGTACGGCGGTTCGTCGACCACCGACCTGTCGAAGTTCGACGCGCTGGTGCTGCCCGAGCCCAACACGCTGTTCACGACCGCCGAGAAGACGGCCATCATGAACTTCGTGAAGAACGGCGGGGGCCTGTTCATGGTCTCCGACCACACCGGCGCCGACCGCAACAACGACGGCTACGACGCCGTCGAGATCTTCAACGACCTGATGACGAACAACAGCGTCGACTCGACCGACCCGTTCGGTTTCTCGATCGACACGCTCGACATCAGCTCCGGCTACCCGGCGGCGATCAGCGACAGCACCAACCCGGTGCTGCACGGATCCTTCGGGACCGTCACCAAGAGCCTGATCGCCGACGGGACGACGGCGACCCTGAAGCCGTCGGACAACTCCGCCGTCAAGGGCCTGCTCTACCGCAGCGGTTACTCCGGCAACACCGGGGCTTTCTTCGCCACCAGCACCTTCGGCAGCGGACGCGTGGCCTTCTGGGGCGACACCTCACCCGTCGACGACGGCACCGGCCAGTCCGGCAACACGCTGTACGACGGCTGGAACGACAGCGGCGCCACCAACGCGGCCCTCGCCCTGAACGCCACCGCCTGGCTCGCCGGGGGCGGCAGCAGCGGTGGCGGTGGCGGCACCTGCACCGCAGCCCAGCTGCTCGGCAACCCCGGCTTCGAGTCCGGCAACACCACCTGGACCGGCAGCAGCGGGGTCATCACCAACTCCAGCGGCGAGGCCGCCCGCACCGGCTCGTACAAGGCCTGGCTCGACGGTTACGGATCGGCCCACACCGACACCCTGTCCCAGTCGGTGACCATCCCGTCCGGCTGCTCCGCGACGCTCAGTTTCTATCTCCACGTGGACACCGCGGAGACCACCACCAGCACCGCCTACGACAAGCTGACGGTGACCGCCGGATCCACCACCCTGGCCACGTACTCCAATCTCAACGCGGCTTCCGGATACGTCCTGAAGAGCTTCGACGTCTCCTCCCTGGCCGGCACCACGGCCACCATCAAGTTCTCCGGTGCCGAGGGGTCGACCCTCCAGACGTCGTTCGTCGTCGACGACACCGCGCTCAACGTGAGCTGAGCCCGGCGGACGGTTCCGGCGCGGCTGCCGGAACCGTCCGCTCCACCGCGTTCCAGCCGGAGACCCGCACCCGGGGATCCGAGCCGTGCAGGTCGGCTGTGCGGTAGGTGGCCGTCACGGTCGCCGACTCGCCCGGCCACAGGCTCACCTCGTTGTCCGACCACCGGACCGGCAGCACGGGCCTGCCGTCCGCGTCGACCAGATGGACGTCCGTCAGCAGGGCCGGAGTCCTCCCGGTTCCCGTGTTGCGGACGGTGACCGTGGTGGTGGACGTGCCGTCGGCCTGCGTCGTCGACGCCGTCGCCGTGACCGGCACCCGGGCCATCGACGCCAGCCCCTTCAGGTCCGCGTAGCCGGTCGTCGGGGTGTGCCACCAGTCGGTCTTCGCCCAGTCGAGGGAGTCGGCCCTGGTGGAGAGCCAGTAGACGTTGCGGCTCACCTCGTGGCCGGCCGCGTCGGTCAGGACCAGCCGCGCCAGGTACGTGGACGGCAGTCCGCTCACCGACGCCGGCAGGGTGAGCGCCGTGGTGTGCGCGCCGTCCCCCTTGACCGAGACACCGGCGACCGACTTGTCGTACCGCTGCGTTCCGTCGGGGTCGAAGAGCGTCACCCGCGCGGTGAGGCCGGACGCCGCGGCGTGCCGGTTGTTCACCACGGCCACGGTGCGGTCGTCGTAGGAGTACTGCACGTGCAGCGGCTCGTTGGCCTTCTTCGCGCCGAAGTAGGCACCGCCCTGATCGAGATAACGGTCCATCAGTTGCCAGTGCAGGGACGTCCAGCCGCTGTTGAACATCCAGTACACGACCCCCGTGGACGGCGCCGCGGCGTCGGTCTGGTTGCGTCCGTACGCCTCGTACTGGGCCCGGACGTTCTCGTACTGGGCGAGCTGCGCCTTGCGGACGTAGTCGGTGAGGCTCTTCGGGGCGCCGTACCGGCCGGTGAGGGCGTCGTCGTAGACCTTGAGGGTGCCGAAGACCGGGGACGGGGAGCGGTGGTACTGCTTGAGGTCCGGGTTCTTCCAGAGGGTGTCGAGCTCGGCCGGGGTCATCATGCGGCGCAGGGTGTCCAGGGTGGGGATGTCCGGGCCCGCGCTGGTCTCGGAGTTGAAGCCGGTGGCGCCGCCCTCCCGCTTGGCGTACCAGTAGTTCGGCGGGATCCAGTCGTAGGGCCCGGTCATCTTCATGCCTGAACTGCCCAGCTGCGGAGTGGAGTTGTCGGAGGCGGCGGAGACCACCGGGACGGACCAGTCGGCCGCGTCCAAGGCGTCCAGGTAGAGCTTCTCGATCTTCGCGTCGGGTGCGAAGTCGCTGCCGATCAGGAAGGAGACGACGCTCGGGTGGTCCCGCAGCCGGGCGGCTTCGGCGGCCATGGAGGCCTGTGCGACCGGGTAGTCGGCGGCCGTCCACTTCTCGCCGCGCTCGCCGTCGCCGTTGACCTGCCCCTCCCACTTGTCGCAGCACTCCCAGCCGGGCAGGGTGAGGATGCCGTACCGGTCGGCGAGGTCGAAGAACTCGTCCGGCTCGATGTGCCCTTCCAGCCGGATGGCGTTGAGCCCGAGGTCGAGCGCGTACTTCAGCCGGTCCTCGGCATAGGTCCGGTCCCAGCGCAGGAACTCGTCCGGTGACCAGCCGCCGCCCTTGATCAGCAGCCTGCGGCCGTTGACCGAGTACTGGCGTGCGCCGTCGGAGTTCAGCGGTGCCCGCACGTCACGGACGCCGAAGCGTTCGTGCGCGGTGTCCGAGGCCGTGCCGGCGACCGAGGCGGTGAGATCGAGGTCGTACAGCGGCTGACCGCCCATGCCGGCCGGCCACCACACCTTCGGGGAGGTGAGGTGCAGTCCCGGCACGTCGGCGGGGGTGAAGGTGACGGTCTTGGTCTGGTGCGCGGCGAGCGCGACCGACCTGGACACGGCCACTCCGGCGACCGTGCCGGAGACCTCGGCGGTGACCGGCCGGTCCGAATCGTTGCGGGCCTCGGCCTTCACCGTCAGGTCGGCCGTCGCCAGGGAGGGCACCGCCAGCTCGGTGACCACGTGCGCGTCGCGCAGCGCGACCGATCCGCCGCGCCGGACCACGACGTCACGGACGATGCCCATGTTCTGGTCGGGCGGCGGCTGGAGCCAGTCGATCCAGCCCATGGTGAGGTTCTTGTCCGGATCGTTGGGCTGGATGCGGAAGGCGACCGTGTTGGTCCCGGACCGGACCAGCGAGGTGACGTCCAGTTCGTGATGCGTGTAGGCGCCGGTGACGTCGGCGGTCGTCGCCACCCGGTGGCCGTTGACGTAGACGTCGGCCGCCGAGATCACCCCGCTGAAGTCGAGGTAGGTGCGCCGCGAGGTGTCCGTCACGGTGAAGTCGCTGCGGTACCACCAGGGCACCTGGAAGGGCGACTTGGGGATCTTCTGGAGGTTGGTGGAGACGAACGGGTCGTCGTACGCGCCGTCGGCGAGGAGCGCGGCCAGCACGGTGGACCGGGGGCCCGCCGGATACCAGCCCCTGGCCGGATAGCCGGGGGAGGAGACCGCCGCAGCCGAGTCGCTCACGTCGGCCGTCGACCGGATGGCGTATCCGGACAGCGCGGTCCGCGATCCGGCGGCGGACGGCACACGGGTGATCCGGGCGGGCCCGTGGGCCGGGTCGCGGGCTCCGGCCCAGGCACTGGTGTTGAGTGAACCGAGCAGGCCGAGGGCCACGGCGGCCGTGGCGAGGCGGTGTCCGGGGGCGCGGCGAGGGAACACGTGGTCTCCAGGCTCGTAAAGTTAGGAAACTTTACTAACCCGGCTCAAGCTAGGGTCCCGAGAGGGTGGTGTCAATCACCGTGGTGTCCGCGCGAGTTGGCGGCGGCGGATTCAGGACGTGCCCGACCTGCGCTGGAAGACCAGGTCACGGGCGGTGCCGAGGGCCGTGGCCACCGCGCCGAGCAGCACCGCGTCCTCGCCGAGCCGGCTGGGCGCGAGCTTCGGACGCAGCGGGGTGAGCGTGCGCAGATGCTCCCGTACCGGCCGCAGCAGCAGGTCGACGCTGTGGCCGACCCCGCCGCCGAGCACCACCAGGTCGGGGTCGAGTACGGCGGCGGCCGCGGCCACCGTGTGCGCGATCCGCTCGCCCTCCAGGCGCACCGCCTCGACGGCGGCGGGGTCGCCCTGACGGGCCGCGTCGAACACGGACTTCGCGGTGAGCTGACCGGTCATCCCGAACCGGCGTGCCGCCTCGACCACGGCCACCCCCGACACCGCGTCCTCCAGCCGCTCCGGCTTGCGCTGCCGTCCCGGCCAGGGCAGGAAGCCGATCTCCCCGGCGAGCCCGTGGGCCCCCGTGAACAGCCGCCCCTCGCTGACGACCCCCATCCCCAGGCCGGTCCCGATCATGATGTACGCGAACAGCCGGCTGCCCGCCCCGGCGCCGTACGTGTACTCGCCGAGTGCCGCGAGATTGGCGTCGTTGTGCACCTCCAGCGGGACGCCCAGCTCCTCGTGCATCCGGTCGAAGAGCCCGGCGCGCCCCCAGCCGGGCAGGTGCATCGCGTACCGCACCCGCCGCTGCCGCTCGTCGTACACGCCCGGCGTGCCGACCACGCCGTGCACCACCTCGGCGGGATCGACGCCCGAGTTGGCGACGACCTGCCGTGCCGTGGTGACCAGCAGGTCGGCCATGGCCCCCGAGCCCCGGGCCCGGTTGCGCACGTCGGAGCGGGCGACCAGGGTGCCGTCCAGGTCGGCGACCGCCACCCGCAGCCAGCCGCGTCCCACGTCGACGCCGAGTGCGTGACCGGCCGCCGGGTCGGGGGCGTACAGCACGGCGGTGCGGCCGCGCTCCGGGGCGTGCGTGCCGGCCTCCCGGACCAGGCCCGCCGACTCCAGTGCCGCGAGCGCGCTGGACACCGTCGGTTTCGACAGGCCGGTCTCACGGGCGAGTTGGGCGCGGGAGGCGGACCCGAGCCGGCGCAGCCGGTCCAGCAGCAGCCGCTCGTTGGTGCTGCGCAGTCGCTGCCGGCTCCAGGGCTGTTCCTGCTGCTCTACGACGTCGCTGGCGGCCATCACACCATTCTCACCGATTCCCGACGCATACTTGACGCATCTAGTAAGGCTCCTTAACTTTATCGGCCATCCCGCCGAATCGGCCGCCGTCCGTCGGCCGCGTCCCGCCCCGTCCCCAGCGCCTCGCTCAGGAGCCCCCATGTCCGGTAGTCCCGGCAGTCCCCTCGGTCCCGGTAGTCCGCCGTCCGACGGCGGTTTCGTCCGGCGCGTCGGCCTGTTCCAGGCCACCACCATCAACATGAGCCAGATGTGCGGCATCGGCCCGTTCGTGACCATCCCGCTGATGGTGTCCGCGTTCGGCGGCCCGCAGGCCGTGATCGGCTTCGTCGCGGGCGCCCTGCTCGCGCTCTGCGACGGTCTCGTCTGGGCCGAGCTCGGCGCCGCGATGCCCGGCTCCGGGGGCAGTTACGTCTATCTGCGCCAGGCCTTCCAGTACCGCACCGGACGTCTGATGCCGTTCCTGTTCGTCTGGACGGCGATGCTCTTCATCCCGCTGATCATGTCGACGGGCGTGGTCGGCTTCGTGCAGTACCTGGGTTATCTGGCCCCCGGCCTCGGCCAGACCTCCGGCGATCTCATCGGGCTCGGCATCATCGTGCTGGTGGTGCTGCTGCTCTGGCGGGGCATCGAGCACATCGCCCGGATCACCGCCGTGATGTGGACGGTGATGATCGCCTCGGTGCTGCTGGTGATCGTCGCCGCGGCCTCCGACTTCAGCCCGCACCTCGCCTTCACCTACCCGGCGCACGCCTTCGACCTGACCGGCGACCACTTCTGGGTGGGCTTCGCCGCGGGCCTGACCATCGGCATCTACGACTACCTCGGCTACAACACCACCGCCTACATGGGCGCCGAGATCAAGGACCCCGGCCGCGTCCTGCCGCGCTCCATCCTCTTCTCGATCGTCGGCATCATGGCGATCTACCTGCTGCTGCAGATCGGCACGCTCGGGGTCATCGACTGGCACCGCATGACGAACGCGCACGACATCGCCTCGACCTCGGTGGCCTCCGCGGTCCTGGAGGAGACCTGGGGCAAGGGCGCCGCCGACACGGTGACCGTACTGATCCTGATCACGGCCTTCGCCTCGGTCTTCACCGGCCTGCTCGGCGGTTCCCGGGTGCCCTACGACGCGGCCCGCGACCGGGTCTTCTTCCGCCCCTACGAGAAGCTCCACCCCAAGCACCGCTTCCCGATGCTGGGCCTGGCGACCATGGGCGTGATCACCGCGATCGGCTTCCTGATCGGCCGCCACACCGACCTGGCCACGCTGATCCAGCTGCTCACCACCGTGATGGTGATCGTGCAGGCGCTGGCCCAGATCCTCGCGCTCAGTGTGCTGCGCCGCCGCCAGCCGACGCTGAAACGGCCGTACCGTATGTGGCTCTACCCCGTGCCGAGCGTCATCGCCTTCGCCGGCTGGTGCGTGATCTACGGGTACGCCGACAAGAACTCCCCGGGCCGCCACCCCATCGAGTGGTCCCTGGCCTGGCTCGTCCTCGGGTGCGTGGCGTTCCTGATCTGGGCGCGCCTGGAGAAGGTGTGGCCGTTCGGCCGCAAGGAGATCAGTGAGGAGTACCTGACACCGCAGAACCCGGTCGCGGTCTAGAGACTCCGGGACCCACGTCAGCCTCACCCGGCACGGGCGACTCCCGTCGGGTGAGGCCTTTTTCGTGCCGGACACCGCGCGTGCTCCTCGCGCGGCTTGACATGCAGGCAATTGCCTGCATAACGTTGAGTGTGCGATCAGAGGACGACAGCGGGATGGACCAGGTCTTCAAGGCGCTGGCCGACGACACGCGCAGACGGTTGCTGGACCGGCTGCACGAGCAGAACGGCCAGACGCTGGGGGAGCTGTGCGAGCGCATCGCGATGACCCGGCAGTCGGTGACCCAGCATCTGGCCGTCCTGGAGGCCGCGAACCTGATCAGCACGGTGCGGCGGGGGCGGGAGAAGCTGCACTACCTCAACCCCGTGCCGCTCCAGGAGATCCAGGAGCGGTGGATCGACAAGTTCGAGCGCCCGCGGCTGCGTGCGCTCGGCGACCTGAAGCGACGAGCCGAGGAAACCATGAGCGACAAACCCAGCTATGTCTATGTCACCTACATCGCCAGCACCCCCGAGAAGGTCTGGGACGCCCTCACGGACGCCGACCTGACCGCCGTCTACTGGGGGCACTCCAACGTCTCCGACTGGCGGCCCGGCTCCCGCTGGGAACACGTGCGCACCGACGGCTCGGGCGTCGCCGACGTGGTGGGCACGGTCGTCGAGAGCGACCGCCCGAGCCGGCTGGTCACCAGCTGGGCCGCGCCGGAGCACGAGGGGGAGCCGGCCCGGCACTCCCGGGTCACCTTCGACATCCGGCCGCACGCCGACATCGTCCGGCTCACCGTCACCCACGAGGACCTGGACGGCGAGGACGAGCTGCGCGCCATCTCGGCGGGCTGGCCGGCCGTGCTGTCCAACCTGAAGTCCCTCATCGAGACGGGCAGTCCGCTTCCGCAGGAGCCCTGGCTGGTACCCGGCCGGTGAACGGCGCGGCGGGGCCGGTCCGCCGTCACCGGACCGGTCCCGCGTCCTCCCTTCTGAGGGGGAGCCTGTGTGGCTACGGCACGGGCGTCCGCTTGGCCGTCGAGGCGGCACACACCAGCCCGAGGCAGAGTGCCAGCGCGCCGATGATCACGTTGTTGATGATGACGCCCGTGTCCGGGCTGCGGCCGACCACCCAGGGCGCGATGATCATCCAGATACCCAGGGCGCACATGGCCCAGCTGAGGCCGTACATGCGCTCCGGAGCCCGGGTGAACCCGAGTGCCAGGAGGCCTATCGCTATGCCCATGATCAGGTTGTGGGTCATCAGTGCCGGCTGGCTCGCCGTGTAGTGGAGGATCCACGGGGACGCCGCGCAGTACAGACCGAGCAGGAACACCGGTCCGTCCACGAGGGCCACATCACGACCGCCGAGCATGCGGTCGTAACGCTCCCGCATCTCGCCTACATCGGGGTGGCTCGATATGTCGCTTCTGCCGTGCGAGACGTTGGCCATGAGTCGTCTCCTTTGACTGTGCAGCCTGACCGCGTCTGGTGCGTGCGTTGTACGCCGCTATAGGACATTCTGCCCTTATTTTCCTTTTATGTGTAGAGCGGGATACGGGTCGGGGTGTGGGGTGCGGAGTGCATCGCTTCTGCATCGAAAAGAAAGGCGAAAGGCGGCCCGGTGAGCGAGTCAGCCGAACGCCTCCGGCTGGAGAGTGCCGCGCAGCCGGTGCAGGCCGCGGCGGGCGTGACTCTTGACCGTGCCCAGCGGCCAGCCGGTGCGCTCCGCGATCTGGGTGTGGGTGAGGTCCTCGTAGAAGGCCAGCCGGAGCACCCGCTGCTGAGGGGCGGGCAGTTTGGCCAGCTCGTCCAGGACGACGAACCGGTCAAGGGCCGCGTCGGGCTGCCGGGCCGCGGGATCGGCGAGGGCCAGCGACGAACCGGCCGACGCGATCACCGCGAGCCGACGCGTCCGGGCGGCCAGCGCGTCGGCGATCTTCCGCCTGGTGATCCCCGTGATCCAGCCGCCGAACGTGCCGCGCTCCGGGCGGAAACCCCGCCGTCCCCGCCACACGCCGAGGAACACCAGCTGGGTCACGTCCTCCGCCTCCCTGGCGTCGCCAAGGGACCGCCAGGCCAGCGTGTGCACCAGCGCCGACCAGCGGTGATAGGCCGCCGCCAGACAGTCCTCGTCGCCCGCCACCAGGCCGCGCGCGAGCTCCTCGTCGGTGAGCGACTCCGCCGTCGGCGCCGTCGCCACGGCACTGCCCTGCGGACTCATGTCGGCGGCTCCTCGTTTCGCAGGGCGCCCCTCGGAGGGGTCGGCGGCCCGGACGGGCGGACCCGGAACGGCCGCCGGTACGAGCCCTGGCACCGTTCATCGTCCGAGCACCGGAACCTGGTCATCAACTCGCATCGTTTCTGCGTCGTATAGTCGCTGCCATGAGACAGTCATCCGCCTGGGGGAACGCTTCGCACGGCGAGACGCAGGACCCGCCGGGAAGAGCCGCGAGGGCGGCGGACATGCCCCTGACGACCGGTGCACTGGCCCGCCGGCTAGGGGTGTCGCCCACCACCCTCCGTTCCTGGGACCGCCGTTACGGCATCGGGCCCGCCATCCGCGCCGACGGACGGCACCGCCGCTGGAGCCCGCGGGACGTGGCCGTGCTGGAGGCGATGTGCCGGCTCACCTCGTCGGGGGTGCCGCCGGCCGAGGCCGCCCGAGCCGCCAGGGAGACGGCCGAGGCGCCGCCGGGGACGGCCGCGACGGTGCCACCGCCGGTCCGCGGCCCCTCGCACGCGGCCGGGGCGCTGCCCCTCGTCGACGCACGCCAGGAGTGCCGGGGGCTGGCCCGGGCGGCCGTACGGCTGGACGCCCCGGCCGTCGAGGAACTGCTGACCACCGCCGTGGAGCAGTACGGCATCGCCGTCGCCTGGCAGGAGGTGATGGTGCCGACCCTGCACGCCGTGGGACGCAAGTGGGTCTCGTCGGGGGACCGTTACGTCGAGGTCGAGCACCTGCTGTCCTGGTACGTCTCCACCGCCCTGCGCCGGCGCACCCCGCCGCCCGACCGGCAGGGCGCCGGACCCGTCGTCCTCGCCTGCGTGCCCGGCGAGCAGCACACCCTGCCGATCGAGGCGCTCAATGCCGGGCTGGCCGAACTGGGCCTGCCCACCCGCATGTTCGGCGCCGCCGTGCCCGCCGAGGCGCTCGTGGCCGCGGTGCGGCGGCTCGGCCCGTCGGCCGTGGTGCTGTGGGCCCAGGCGCGCTCCACGGCCAGCCTGCCGCTGGCCCGGCACGTCGCCGACACCCAGTGGGGTGTGAAGGGCGCGCGCCGCCGTCCCCTGGTGATGCTGGGCGGCCCCGGCTGGTCCGGTCCTTCGGTGCGCGGGATGCTCCGGCCGCCGAGCCTGCAGCACGCCCTGGACATCCTCGGTGCCGCGTACCGGGAGGGGGCCGCCGGCGAACCGTCCTGACGGTCGCCCCTCGGCAGGTCCGGTGGGCCCTTCGCCGCATCCGGGGTACCCGCAGGACGGGAAGTCGTTCACACACACCCGCGCGTCACCGCGCGCGGCCGACGCCGGCCGGGATCCCGCCCGCCGGTCCGAGCAGCCGAGGGGCCCGTCATGTCCGTGTCCGCCCGTATCCCCGACGTTCTCGTGATCGGCGCGGGCGTCGCCGGACTGGCCTGCGCCCAGGACCTGCTGGGTGCCGGGCTCGACGTCCGGGTGCTCGAAGCGTCCGACGCGGTCGGCGGCCGGATGCGCTCCGACCGGGTCGACGGCTTCGTCGTCGACCGCGGCTTCCAGGTCTTCAACACCTCGTACCCCCAGGTCCGCCGCCGGCTGTCGCTGCGTGCCCTCAGGCTCCGGCCGTTCACCCCCGGCTTCCTCGTCCACACCGGGGACGGCGGGCCGGTGCGCCTCGGCGACCCCACCCGGCGGCCCCGTACCCTCCCCGGCCTGGTCACGGGGCGGGTCGCCGGAGCCCGCGACCTCGTGGCCCTCGGGCTGCTGTCGGCGCGGGACATGCTCGCCCCGGTGCGGCTGGTGAAGCGGCCCGAGGACCGCACCACCCGCACCGAGCTGGCCGCGGCCGGATTCTCCGACGACTTCGTCGAACGGTTCCTCCGGCCGTTCCTCTCCGGTGTCTTCCTGGAGGACGACCTGGAGACGTCCAGCCGGTTCTTCCACCTCGTGTGGCGCAGCATGCTGCGCGGCACCCTGTGCCTGCCGGCCGACGGGATCGGCGCGGTGCCCGACAAGCTCGCCGCCGACCTGCCCGGCGGAACGGTCCGGCTGGGCACACCGGTGACCGCCCTCACCGACGACGGCGCCGTCACGGCCGACGGCACCGAGGTGCCCGCGCGTGCCGTGGTGGTGGCCACCGGCGCGGGCCCGGCCGCCGGCCTGCTCCCCGGCCTGGACGTCCCCGCCGGCCGCACGGTGACGACGTACTACCACGCCGCTCCGCGCTCGCCCCTGGGCGAGCCCACCCTGCTCGTCGACGAGCACCGCCGCTTCCTCAACACCTGCGTCCTGAGCGACGTGGTCCCCGGCCACGCACCGGCCGGCACCGCGCTCGTCGCCACCTCGGTCCTCGGCGCGGCCGCCGGCGGCCGGGAGCCGTCGCTGCGCGCGGCCCTGTCCGAGGCCTACGGCACCGACACCGCCGGCTGGGACCTCCTCACCACCCGCACGGTCCCGGACGCGCTGCCCGCGATGCCGCCTCCGTGGCCGCTGAGCCGCACCAGCCGGGTGGCCCGGGGCCGCCACGTGTGCGGGGACCACCGCGCCACCGGCTCGGTCCAGGGCGCCCTCGCCTCCGGGGCCCGCGCCGCCCGCGAGGTGCTGGAGGACCTGCACCGCGGCTAGCGCCTGTCCCGCGGATCACGCCGTGGACGCGGGGTCTGCCACGCCCTTCCCCGGAGGGGGCCATGGCGGCGCTGTCGTCGGTCGTCGGCGTCCCCCGGCCCTGGGCCGGGAGGTGCCCCCGTCGCGTCGCCGCCTTCCTCCGCCTGGCGGGTGGGCGCACCGGACCCCGCTCACCGGCGCTGATGAGGCGCCGGTGCCCGCCCGCGACCCGATCCGCCGGACGGGCCCTGGCGCTCCGCCGGGTCAGGGCGGACCGGTGCCGCGCCGCCTGTCCTGGCGGAGGACCTCGCCGAGGTCGGTGAGACGGTCCAGGCCGCCAAGCGCCCGGGCCATGCGGGGGTTGTCCGACAGGCGGGCCCGGTGGCGGTGCAGGAAGGACCAGTAGCCGGCCGTGAACGGGCAGGCCCGGTCGCCGACCCGGTCGGCGGGGCGGTAGGCGCACGAACCGCACAGGTCGCTCATCCGGTGCACGTACGCGCCGCCCGAGGTGTACGGCTTGGTCGTCATGCGCCCGCCGTCCGCGTACTGGGACATGCCGACCACGTTCGGCAGCATCACCCAGTCGTAGCCGTCGACGAAGCAGCGATGGAACCAGTCGGTCACCGCGGCCGGGTCCCAGCCCCGCTGCAGGGCATGGCTGCCGAGCAGCATCAGACGGGGGACGTGATGGGTCCAGCCGGTGTCGCGGACCTGTGCCAGGGTCGTCGCCAGGCAGCGCGCGGTGACCGCGTCGGCGTCCAGTTCCAGGAACCACTCCGGCAGCGGCGCGTGATGCTCCAGCGCGTTGCGGCGGCGGTAGTCCTCGCCGAAGTACCAGTACAGCTGCCACACGTACTCGCGCCAGCCGGCGATCTGCCGCACGAACCCCTCGACGCTGTTGACCGGTGCCGCCCCCGACCGCCAGGCCGACTCGGCGCCCGCCACGCACTCCAGCGGGTCCAGGAGCCCGAGGTTGAGCGAGGAGGACAGCAGGCTGTGGCTCATGACGGGGTCCGCGGCGAGCACGGCGTCCTCGTAGGGGCCGAAACCGGCCAGGCGCCGTTCGACGAACCGGCGCAGCGCGGCGAGCGCCTCCCGGCGGGAGGCCGGGAAGAGGCGCGGACCGTCCCGTCCCACGAACCGGATGCCCTCCTCGCGCTCCCAGCGGTCCAGATCGCGGCGGACCTCCTCGTCCACCTCGTCCTCGCGCGGCCGGTACGGTGCCGGGGCGCCGAGGGCCCGCGCGCCCTTCGGCGGCGGCTCACGGTTGTCGTGGTCGTGGTTCCAGTGGCCGCCGGCCGGGACGTCGCCGTCCATGAGGATGCCGTGGCCGCGCCGCACCCGGCGGTAGAAGTCCTCCTGGCGCAGCCGCTGCCCGTCGAGGCCGTCCGCCCAGGCGCGGAACTCCTCGTGCGGGACCAGGAATCCGCGCGCGGGCAGGACCGTGACGCCGGGCAGCGCCGACACCAGTCGCAGAGCCGCCCGGGACGTGGGGTGATGGACCGTCACGGAGCCCCCGCCGAGGGCCTGGTGGAGTCCCTCACGGTAGGTCTCGGCCCGTACGTACCTCACCCGGTCGCCGAGTTCGGCCGCGCGGTGCCGCATCGCGGACAGCACGAGATGGGCCTTGGCCCGGTGGAAGCGCCGGCGCCGGAAGACCGACCTGGCCTCGACCATCACGACCGGTGCGCCGCGGTCGGGTCCGCCGTCGCCGGCGGCCAGGAAGTGCGGGCCGAGCTGGTCGCCGAACAGCCAGTGCGGGGTGGCCATGCGCGGGGCTCCTTCAGTCGCGGGCGCGGGCCTGCCTGAAGCGGGCGAGGCCCTCGGACAGCTCGACCACCGGATCCGGGTAGTCGCCGATGCCGGCCCGGTCCAGTCCTCGCAGCTTCCACGGCTCGTGCACCGACGGGCCGTCGACCGAGGCGAGTTCGGGAACCCAACGGCGGACGTACGCCCCGTCGGGGTCGTACCGCTTGGCCTGGGTCACGGGGTTGAGGACGCGATTGGGGCGGGTGTCGGTGCCGGTGCCCGCCATCCACTGCCAGTTGAGCTGGTTGTTGGCGACGTCGCCGTCGACCAGGAGGTCCAGGAAGTGGCGGGCGCCCACACGCCAGTCGACGTACAGCGTCTTGGCGAGGAAGCTCGCGGCCAGCAGCCGGCCCCGGTTGTGCATCCAGCCCTCGTGGCGCAGCTGGCGCATCGCCGCGTCGATCACCGGGTATCCGGTACGCCCCTCCTTCCAGGCCTCGATGTCCTGGCGCGCGGCGTACTCGGAGCGCCAGCGGTCGCGTTTGGTGCGGTAGTCGGCGGTGGCCGCCGCGGGCCGGGCGGCGAGCACCTGGCGGTGGAAGTCCCGCCAGGCCAGCTGCCGTACGAAGGCCTCCGGTCCGGGCCCCTCCACCGTGCGCGCCCGCTGGACCAGCTCGATCGGGGAGAGCGTCCCGAAGTGCAGATGGGGCGAGAAACGGGAGGTGGCGTCACCCGCCAGGTCGTCGTGCCGGTCCTCGTACCCGCCGATCCCGCCACCCAGCCAGGCACTCATGCGCGTGCGCGCCTCCGACTCCCCGCCGGCCGCCAGACCCTCGGACACCCCGGAGAGGTCCGCGCGGGAGGGCACTGCCTCGGAGCCGACCCCGTCCGGCACCCGCACCTCGCGCGGCGCGGCCAGCACATCGCGCAGCCTTACGCCGGACCACTGGCGGAAGTACGGGGTGAAGACGGCGAAGTGGTCCGAGGAGGCCGGGGTGAGGTCGCCGGGCGTCACGGCGGTGGTCACGGTGTCGTGCACGTGCAGTCGCCGCCCCTCCGCCTCCAACGCCCGGCGCAGCCGCTGTTCCCGCTGGTGGGCGTAGGCGCTGACGTCGCCGGCCAGATGGACCTCGTCGGCGTCGGTCTCGGCGGCCACCTTGCAGACCTCGTCGACGACGTCGCCGGAGCGCACCACCAGCCGGCCGCCCCGCTTGCGCAGACCGCCGTCGAGGTCCCGCAGACAGTCGGCGAGGAACGCCAGCCGGTTGGGCACAGCGAACCCGGCGTCCATGACGCCCTGGTCGCGTACGAACAGCGGAACCACCTCGCGGGCCTCGTTGGCGGCCCGCAACGGCGGATGGTCGTGCAGGCGCAGGTCGGCGGTGAACAGGACGACCGAGACGTTCATGAGACTTCTCCGGGATCGAATGGCAGGCGGCCGGTGAGGTACTTCCGGCCCGGGCGGCCCTGCGGATGCGGCCGGTCACCCGCCGGCCGTTGATGTGCTCGCGGGGGCGGCCGGGGCGCGGGCCGCGGCGAGCGCGATGTTGCGGGCCATGCCGCCGAACACGACCGCGTGGAAGGGGGAGACACTCCACCAGTAGGCGTGGCCGAGGAGTCCGTGCGGATGGAACAGGGCCCGCTGGCGGTACCGGGTACGGCCCCCGGGGTCCGTGTCGGCGCACATCTCCAGCCAGGCGAGACCCGGGAGCCGCATCTCGGCGCGCAGCCGCAGCAGACGGCCGGGCTCGATCTCCTCCACCCGCCAGAAGTCCAGCGAGTCGCCCACCCGCAGCCGTGTCGCGTCCCGCCGCCCGCGGCGCAGCCCCACCCCGCCCACCAGCCGGTCCAGACTGCCCCGTACCGCCCAGGCCAGCGGGAAGGAGTACCAGCCGTTGTCGCCGCCGATGCCCTCGATCACCCGCCACAGGGCCTCCCGTGAGGCGTTCACGGTCAGCTCCCGCCGGTCCGTGTACAGGCTGCCGCCCGCCCAGTCGGGGTCGGTGGGCAGCGGGTCGCTGGGCGCGCCGGGCACCGCCGCCGACGACCAGCGGGTGGTCACCTGCGCGTCCTGGATGCGTTGCAGGGCCAGCCGCACCGCCTCGTCGAACCCGAACGGGTGCCCGGGCGGGTCGGGCACGTACCGCGCGATGTCGTGCTCGTGACAGACGACCTCATGGCGCAGTGACTCGGTCAGCGGCCGGGCGATCGACGCGGGGACGGGGGTGACCAGCCCGACCCAGTGACTGGACAGGCCGGGGGTGAGCACCGGCACCGGGATGATGACCCGGCGGGGCAGCCCGGCGACCGCCGCGTACCGCAGCATCATGTCCCGGTAGGTCAGCACGTCCGGTCCGCCGATGTCGAAGGCGCGGCTGACGCCGGCCGGCATCCGGGCGCTGCCGACGAGGTACCGCAGCACGTCCCGGACCGCCACCGGCTGGATGCGGGTACGCACCCAGCTGGGGGTGATCATGACCGGCAGACGTTCGGTCAGGTAGCGCAGCATCTCGAAGGAGACCGAGCCCGAACCGATGACGACCGCGGCACGCAGCACGGTCGTGGGCACCCCGGAGTCCAGCAGGATCCGGCCCACCTCGGCGCGCGAGCGCAGATGCGCCGAGAGTTCGGACTCCGGCACGCCCGACGGGGTCAGACCGCCGAGGTAGACGACACGCCGTACCCCCGCGGCCCGGGCCGCCTCGCCGAAGATCCGCGCCGCCCTGCGGTCGGTCGCCTCGAAGTCGCCGCCGCTGCCCAGCGCGTGCACCAGGTAGTAGGCGACGTCCACACCCCGCATGGCCTCGGCGACGTCGGCGGCGTCCGTCACATCGCCCCGCACCACCTCCGCCTGTCCGGCCCAGGGATGGTCGCGCAGCTTTCCGGGGGAGCGCGCCAGACAGCGCACCCGATGGCCCTCGGCGAGCAGCTCCGGCACCAGCCTGCCGCCGATGTATCCGGTCGCCCCGGTGACCAGGCAACGCAGACCGGGGGCCTGGTCGTCAGCGTTCATCAGCTCTGCGTCCTCCGCGTCGGCCCCCCTGGAGATCACTTCCCCGTGTGCCGCCGTTCCGGATGCGGCAGATTTCATGATCTGCCCGCCGGGGACCGCGGTCGACCGGGAGCGGCGGATGGCGGCACCGGGCCGCTCCTGGGCATGTCCGCGTCCATCGCGGGCAGACGAACCGCAGGACAGGAGCCGTAGCCGGCCGGAGGCAAGGACGCTGGAGGTGTCTGCCGCGATGAGCGCGAAGGTGTTGGAACGTTTCCCTGCCGGAGCCCCGCGGGGCTCGTGGCCGGCGGAGGAGTACGCGGCGCAGTGCCGTGCCGCGGGTGAGCCCGCGACGGTCGTGATGGACCTGCGGACGGACGCCTTCCTCGTCGTCGTCCCCGGCTCTGACGACGACTGACCTCCTCAGCGGGCGGGGGGGGGGGGGGCCGGCCCGCCGGCCGCCCGGGGGGGGGGGGGGGGGCCCGGCCGGGGCGGGGGCGCGGCGGCCGCCCCCCCCAACCCCGGCGTCTGGTGCCCGC